>NZ_CP050265.1:913928-1218571 GCF_011765465.1 Erythrobacter sp.
CCGCACATGATCGCCATCGGGTGTGCGTCGCGGCGGAAACCTTGGTAGAACTGGCGCAGCTGCTCGTGCAGCATGGTGTGGCGCGTGATGGTGTAGGTGAAGTCGTCGAGTTCCTCACCCTTCGGCAGCTCGCCGTTGAGCAGGAGATAGGCGACTTCCATGAAGGAGGAATGTTCCGCGAGCTGGCCGATCGGGTAGCCGCGGTGGAGCAGCACGCCTTCATTCCCGTCGATATAGGTCAGCGCGCTTTCGCAGCTTGCGGTCGACTTGTAGCCCGGATCGAAGGTGAAATGCCCGGTCGTGCCGTAAAGCTTGCGGATGTCGACGACATCCGGTCCGGTGCTGCCGCTGAGGACGGGAAATTCGTGGGTTTCGCCGCCAAGCTCGAGTTTAGCGTGCTTGTCTGCCAAGATGTGTCTCCTGCTCTATCCTTTGCCCTTTCAGCGGCTCCGCGCGGCGACCCGGTCAGGCGGCCTGCGCGTCGAGCCGTGCTAGGGCTTCATCCCGTCCCAGAAGGACCAGAACATCGAAAATACCGGGCGAGGTCGTCGTCCCGGTGAGTGCGGCGCGCATCGGCTGCGCGAGCTTGCCGAGGCCCAATCCCAGTTCCTCCGCAAGCGCCTTCGTAGTGGCTTCGAGAGCCTCGCTTGTCCAGTGATTTTCCTGCGCCAGAGCCTGCGAAACCAGTGCAAGGCGCGCACGTGCTTCCTCGTCGAGCAGCCCGGCTGCCTTCTCGGTCAGTTCGAGCGGGCGCCTGGCGAAAAGAAAGCCCGCGCCGTCAGCGATTTCGTTGAGGTTCTTCGCACGCACTTTGAGCACGGGCATGGCCTCGATCAGGAGCGCGCGGTCGGCGTTCTCGGGCAGGTGCGGCAGGACCAGATCGGCCAGCACTTCGTCATTGGCCTCGCGGATGTAATGCCCGTTGAGATTCTCGAGCTTCTTGAGGTCGAACCGCGAGGGGCTTTTGCCCACCCCATTGAGGTCGAACAGCTCGATCGCTTCGCTGCGGCTGATCTCTTCGCGATCGCCATAGCCCCAGCCGAGGCGCAGCAGGTAGTTGAACATCGCATCGGGCAGGATGCCGAGTTCGTCGCGATAGGCCGCAACGCCCACCGCGCCGTGGCGCTTCGACATCTTCGCGCCGTCCGAGCCGTGGATGAGCGGGATGTGGGCATAAACCGGGTCCTCCCACCCGCCCTCGATGTCCTGCATCGCTCGGTAGATAGGAAGCTGGCGGAAGGCATTGTTGAGATGGTCATCGCCTCGGATCACGTGAGTGACGCCCATGTCGTGGTCGTCGACCACCACGGCCAGCATATAGGTCGGCGTGCCGTCGGCGCGCAGGATGATATAGTCGTCGATCTCCTCGTTGGCGACCGAGACGCTGCCCTGCACGCGGTCCTCGATCGTCATGGTCCCGGTCAGCGGGGTCTTGAGCCGGATGGTGTAGGGCGCGCCTTCGGGGGCCTCGGAAGGATCGCGGTCGCGCCAGCGCCCGTCATAACGCATGGGGCGCTTGTTCGCGCGCTGCTCGGCGCGCATCGCCTCGAGTTCCTCGGAAGTTGCGAAGCACTTGTAGGCATGGCCCGCCTCGAGCAGTTGGCGCGCGACTTCGGCATGGCGCGGGGCGCGCTGCGACTGGAACACCGGCTCTTCGTCATAGTCGAGGCCGAGCCAATCGAGCCCCTCCAGGATCTTGTCGATCGCCTCTTGAGTGGAGCGCTTCTTGTCGGTGTCCTCGATCCGCAGCAGCGCCTTGCCGCCATGGTGACGGGCGAAGAGCCAGTTGAACAGTGCGGTGCGCGCCCCTCCGATATGAAGAAAGCCGGTCGGCGAGGGGGCGAAGCGGGTTACGACCGCGCCGGTGCTTTCGCTTGCCATGAAGTGCGATTTCCTTTTCAATACGGCGACTTCCAAGTGGCCTTGACCCTGGGGGGAGGTGGCCGATGGGCGATGCGCCGTTCATACCTATGGGAGACGGGACCCAAGGCAGCGAGGCTGCCGGGGCCGCCGCCCGACATTCTTCCGCGCGCCCTTGGCAAACGCGTCCCGGATTGTCCAGCGCCGGTGAGGCTGCAAAGACGGGCGGCTTCGGGGGGCTCGGATCCGCTGCGCTCGCCCGGGCGGAACGCTTTCTCGCCGAGGCCGGGTTCGACCGGGCGCCTTGGCTTGCGGTTGCTTTCGGTAGCGGGATACTGGCCTGGTTCGGCCTGCCTGGGCCATGGCACTGGAGCGCGGCGATCGGCAGCGGCTTCCTCCTCGCCCTTGCCGCGCTCGCCATCTGGCCGACGGGTTCCGCCATCGCCGAAGAGCGCGGGCACCTGCGTCGCGCGTCGGTCGCGCTTGGTCTTGTCTTCGCAGCCGGTATCGTGGTGATCTGGGTGCGCTCGGAAATCGTCGGTGCCGAACCGATCGAGCGGCCGATGATCGAGCGGGTGCAGGGCTACGTCCTCGAACGACAGGACCAGCCCGCCGAGGACCGCGCGCGGCTCACTCTTGCGGTCCGCGATGCCGCTTCCGGCGAGAGCCGCAAGATCCGCATCAACGTGCCGCTCGATGCGCTCGCGGCGGCACAGGTCACAGGCATGGTGGTGGAGGGAGCCGTGGTGCGGATGCGCGTGCGCCTCATGCCCCCTGCCAGCCCGATGCTGCCCGGAGCCTATGATTTCGCGCGCACCGCCTGGTTCCGCGGGCTCGCGGCGACCGGGAGCCTGATCGGCGAACTCGAACTCGTCGAGCCTGCGTCCGAAGGGCCGGGTATCGCGCGGGTCCAGCGCGCGCTTTCGAAACACGTCCGACAACGCGTCGACGGATCGGCGGGAACGATCGCCGCGGCTTTCGCGAGCGGCGACCGGGGGGCGATCGACCGGGCGGATGAAGAGGCGATGCGCGATGCGGGGCTCACGCACCTGCTCTCGATCAGCGGGCTTCACGTCAGCGCGGTGATCGCCGCCGCCTACCTCGCCGCGCTCAAGCTGTTCGCGCTGTTTCCCGCGATTGCGCTGCGTGTTCGCCTGCCCGTGATCGCCGCGGGATGTGGGGCGCTCGCCGGGATCGGCTATACCCTGCTCACCGGAGGCGAGGTTCCTACCGTGAGAAGTTGCGTCGCCGCGCTGCTTGTGTTGGTCGCGCTCGCCATGGGGCGCGACGCGCTTTCGCTCCGGATGGTCGCGGCGGCGGCTTTCGCGGTGATGCTGCTGTGGCCCGAAAGCGTCATCGGGCCGAGTTTCCAGATGAGCTTTTCCGCAGTGCTCGCGATTGTCGCCCTGTCCACCTCGGCGCCTGTGCGAGCTTTCCTCGCGGCGCGTGACGAACCCTGGTGGCAGCGTATGGGGCGGCGGGTCGCCATGCTGTTCTTGACCGGGCTGGTGATCGAAATCGCTCTGATGCCGATCGTGCTCTACCATTTCCATCGCGCCGGGCTCTATGGCGCGCTCGCCAACGTCGTCGCGATCCCGCTCGTCACCTTCATCTCGATGCCGCTCATCGCGCTCGGCCTGCTGCTCGATCTCGTCGGTATCGGGGCTCCGGTGTGGTGGCTGGTCGAGACCTCTCTCGATCTTTTGCTCGGTATTGCCCATGTCACCGCCGCCCAGCCCGGAGCGGTCAAGCTGATGCCTCAGATGGACGGGCTGACCATCGCGCTCTTCAGCGCAGGCGGATTATGGCTTGCCCTGTGGACCGGCAGGGCCCGCCTGCTGGGTTTCATACCCGCCGCGATCGCCACGCTGATGCTGATCGCGACGCCGATCCCCGACGTGCTCGTGGGAAGGGAAGGGCGGCACGTCGGCATCACCGTCGATAGCGCCGACGGGGCGCGGCGATTGCTCAGCCTGCGCGATACACGATCTTCCTATAGCCGCGACAACCTGCTCGAACTCGCCAGCGTGACCGCTGATCCGATCCCGCTCGCCGAATGGCCGGGCGCGCGCTGTTCGCGGGCCTTCTGCTTTCTCGAGATCGAGCGCGGCGGGCGTGAGTGGACCTTGCTCATGGCGCGAAATCGCGACCACATCGAGGAGCGCCGCCTCGCCGCCGCCTGCGCCGAGGCGGACATCGTCGTCGCCGACCGTTTCCTCCCGCGGTCATGCCGCCCGCGCTGGCTGAAGGCCGACCGCAAGCTGCTGGTGAAGAGCGGCGGCCTTTCGATCGATCTCGAATATGGCCGTATCACCAGCGTGGCCGAAAGCCAGGGCGAACATGGCTGGTGGCGCGGCGAACGCGAGTGAGTGGAGGGGCGCTCCTGCCTCACGCCACCGGGGCTTCCCCGGTCCTGCTGCCGGCGTAGGGCGAACGGGGATCACGACCTTTCGGAAAGCCTCGTCCCAGCCGGTGGCCGGGCAAGGCCCCCGGTGTCAGTGATAGCGTCGAAGCAGCCCCGCGAGCCGACCCTGCACCTGCACTTCTTCGGGCCGATAGACCTGCGGTTCGTAGGCGGCATTGGCCGGATCGAGACGAACGGACCCGCCGTCCTTGTGGAGATATTTGAGCGTCGCTTCCTCGCCGCGGACGAGCGCCACCACGATTTCCCCGTCGCGCGCCGTGTCGGTCCGCTTCACCAGGGCGAAGTCCCCGTCGAATATCCCCGCCTCGATCATCGAGTCCCCCGACACTTCCAGCGCATAATGTTCTCCGGGGCCGAGCAGGGCTGCGGGAACGGGGAGCGATTTCTGCCCTTCGAGCGCTTCGATCGGGGCGCCTGCCGCGATCCGGCCGTGGAGCGGAATTTCGATCACGTCATTGGCCGGTTCGGGCGCCTCGCGCATCTTGCGCGATACCGAAGCGACGGCGTCATTGGCCGCGTCGAGCCCGACCGCAGCACCGCGCGGGGGCGGCACCGAATCCTCGGGCTGGCGAATGACTTCAAGCGCACGCGCGCGATTGGGCAGGCGGCGGATGAAACCGCGCTCCTCGAGAGCGGAAATCAGGCGGTGGACGCCTGACTTGCTCTTTAGGTCGAGCGCGTCCTTCATCTCCTCGAAGCTCGGTGAAACGCCGGTCTCCTCCAGCCTTTGCTGGATGAAGCGGATCAGTTCGTGCTGCTTTGCAGTCAGCATTCGGTATCTCCCACGGATTGCATCCCAATGGCGCAATGATGCCGGGATGCCGGAACGGCACGCCCGCGAGAGGCACCGGGCAGAGGTGCATAGCGAGCGCTGGTCGCCACCGAAAAGGTGAACGAATGTGGAACGAATAGGCAACTGGCTTGCGCAAGTCAAGCGAGTTGGATTGCGTAACGAGCCGCTTTTCAGCCGTTTGCGATGAGATGGACGGCCACTTGATCGCCCTCCTTCACCGGCCCGGTATCGGGCTCCCGTTCGAGCAGACAGTTCGCCTCGGCCAGAGCGAAAAGGGCGCTCGAATCCTGCGAAGCCGCGCGGCGCACCAGCCGCCCGTCATGCACCGCCCGGAGGAATTCGCGCCGCTTGCCGGTAGGCGGAAGCTCTTCGCCCGCGTGCAGGATCACCGGGCGCGGGATCTGGTCGGCCGCTCCCATCGCCGCGCGCACCAGGGGGAGGACGAAAAGAAAAGCGGTGACGAAGCTCGAGACGGGATTGCCCGGTAGCCCGACGATGACCTGCCTTCCGGTTCCCGTATCGCGCGTCGCCACCATCAACGGCTTACCCGGCTTGATCGCGACCTTCCAGAAATCGATCCGCGCTCCCCAGTCCTTGAGCGCCTGCTGGATGAGGTCATGATCGCCGACCGAGGCGCCGCCCGTCGTTACGAGGATTTGGACATCCTCTGCGCGCCCCAGTGCTTTCGCAAGCGCGTCCGGATCGTCTCCGACCGGGCCGAGCTGGTCGACCGCGCCGACGAATGGCCGCAGCATCGCAGCGAGCATCAGGCCGTTGCTCGCTGGGATCTGGTGCCTTGAACATGGCCTGCCCGGGCTCACCAGCTCGTCGCCGCTGTCCAGCAAGGCCAGCCTCGGAGGCATGAAGGTGGGCAGGCAATCATGCCCTGCGGCCGCCGCCAGCGCGAGATTCGGCGCCGTCAGGGGCGCGCCCTTCGTGAGGATCGTGTCGCCCTCATGGAAATCGAAGCCGGCTCGCCGCACATGGCGACCGGGCTCGGGCAGCTGCGTTCCGGCAACCGTCCCGTTCCCCACTGTCGCGTTCTCCTGGATGAGGACACGATCGCTTCCGTGCGGCATATGCGCCCCGGTCGAGATCCGCACGCATTCGCCCGGCTTCAGCGCGCGATCGAAGGGCTTGCCGGCCCGGCTCTCTCCGACGAGGCGCCAGGGTCCGGGGCCTGGCGTCACGGCGTAGCCATCCATCGCTGAAAGGTCCGCCGCAGGCTGGGTTCGCAGCGCCGCGATGTCCTTTGCGAGGAAGCGTTTCCCAGAAATGGGAGACGTGATTGACTGGACTTGAGCATCCGTCCCGGGGGCGAGCGCGAGTAGTCGCTGCTGCGCTTGCCTCAAATCGAGCAGCCCGCTCACAGCCCAGGCGCCTTCCAGTCGCCGCTCTTGCCGCCGCGTTTTTCGAGCAGCCGGATCTCACCGATCACCATCGCCTTGTCGATGCTCTTGGCCATGTCGTAGATCGTCAGCAGCGCGGTGGAGACGGCGACCAGCGCCTCCATTTCGACCCCCGTCTTGCCGGTCAGCGAAGCCGTGGCGGTGGCCCTGATGCCGTTCTCTTCCAAGGCGAAGTCGATGCCGACCGCCTCGAGCCCGAGCGGGTGGCAAAGCGGGATCAGTTCGCCCGTCTTCTTGGCCGCCATGATCCCGGCAATGCGGGCGGCGGCCAGCACGTCGCCCTTGGGCGCGTCTCCTTCGCGGATCGCGGCAAGCGCGGCTTGCGACATCGTGATCCGTCCCGACGCCACGGCAACGCGCGCGCTTAGGTTCTTGCCCCCGACATCGACCATCCGTGCCGCGCCCTGTTCGTCGAGATGGGTGAGCCTTGCCATTGATCCTTTCCCCGTTTCGGCCTGTTTGATTGCCATGCTTGCCGGGTCGGGACCAGTCGCGCTTTTGGGGACGCTCTCAGTCGCCGAGCAATTCGCGCGTCGCGGCGGCGATGTCGTTGGCGCGCATCAGGCTTTCGCCGACGAGGAAGCACCGGACGCCCGCTTCCGCCAGACGCTCGCAATCGGCATGGGCGGCGATGCCGCTTTCGCCGACGATCAGCGCACCTTTAGGGACGAGCGGGGCAAGGCGTTCGGTCACCGCGAGCGAGGTTTCGAATGTCCGCAGGTCACGGTTGTTGACCCCGATGAGCCGGGATTTGAGGCGTGTGGCAGCGCGTTCGAGCTCTGCCTCGTCATGCACTTCCACCAGCACGTCCATTCCCTGATCGAGCGCGGCGGCTTCGATCTCGGCCATCTGCGTGTCTTCGAGAGCGGCGACGATCACCAGCACCGCGTCCGCACCGATCGCGCGCGCCTCGATACATTGCCAGGGATCGACCATGAAATCCTTGCGCAGCACCGGGAGCGAAGAGGCGCTGCGAGCGGCGACGAGGAAATCCTCGTGGCCCTGGAAGTAAGGCGCGTCGGTGAGGACCGAGAGGCAGGCCGCCCCGCCGGATTCGTAGTCGCGGGCGTGGTCGCCGGGGCGAAAATCCTCGCGGATCAGGCCCTTGGAAGGACTCGCCCGCTTGATCTCGGCGATAAGGCCGAAGCCGACTTCGCTCGCCTCGCGAAGCGCCGCCTCGAAGCCACGCGGGCTGGCGGCGCGCGTGGCGGCGGCCTCGAGCTCCGACAAGGCGATCGCGCCCTGGCGCGCGGCGACAATTTCGCGTTTGGCGGCGCAGATTTCCTCGAGCTTGTTCATCTGTCCCCGTGTGTTTCTCGCTGGCCTTAGCGGTTCGCATCGAGCGAAGTCGAGAAGTGTTTGCGCCTGCCGCTCGCTCAAACCGCCATCGCGATCCAACGCTCGAGCAGTCGGTGCGCCGCGCCCGAATCGATCGCTTCGGCGGCCATCGCGACCCGGTCGGTCCAATCCTCGCCCCGTTTCGCCACGCGCAGCGCTCCGGCTGCGTTGAAGAGGACCGCGTCGCGATAAGGTCCGGGAGCGCCCATAAGCAGCGCTTTGAGAGCGGCGGCATTGTGTTTGGCATCGTCGCCGCGGATCGCCTCGATCGGGGCGCGCGGCAGGCCCGCGTCCTCGGGCGCGGCGCGCTGCATTTCGAAGCTGTGCCCGGTGACGACCGCGACTTCATTGCCGCCCGCAAGGCTCAGTTCGTCCAGCCCCTCGTCGCCCGACACAATCAACGAACGGCCGGTGCCGAGCCTGGCCATGGCCCCCGCATAAATCGGGACATAGGCGGGCCGGGCGATGCCGATCAGCTGGCTTTCGACCCGCGCGGGATTGGATAGCGGCCCCATCAGGTTGAAGATCGTGCGCTTGCCGATTTTCTTGCGGATGGGCTGGATGCGTCCCATCGCCGGGTGGTGGTTCTTGGCGAAGAGGAAGCAGATGCCGATTTCGGCGAGCGTCTTTTCCGCCGTGCGCCCGGCTGCATCCATGTCGAGCCCCAAAGCCTCGAGCGTGTCCGCCGCGCCCGCCTTGGAGGAAGCCGCCCGGTTCCCGTGTTTCGCCACCGGCACGCCGCAGGCGGCAACGACAAGGCTCACTGCGGTCGAGACATTGAGCGTATGATGCCCGTCGCCGCCAGTGCCGCACACGTCGATCGCTTCGTCTGGCGCGTCGATGGGGATCAGACGTGCGTGCAGGGCGCGCGCAGCGCCGGCGATCTCGTCCGAGGTTTCCCCGCGGCGGGTGAGATCGATCAGGAAGCGTTCGATCTCCGCTTCGGAGGGGCTGCCATCGAGCAAGATGCCGAAGGCGCTTTCCGCCTCCGCTTCCGACAGCGGGGCGGCGACATCGGGCAGGACGCTCATGCGATCGCTCGCTCGGGCAGGGTCGCCTCGATCCCGCAGGTCCGTGCGAAATTGGCGAGCAGGGCGTGGCCGTGTTCGGTCGCGATGCTTTCAGGGTGAAACTGCACGCCGTGGATGGGCAGCTCTGCATGGCGGAAACCCATGACGGAAGGGTGGTCGCCGCCGGGCGTATCTGCATGGGCATTGGCGATGAGACAGTCCGGTGCGTCAACGACTTCAAGGCTGTGATAGCGCGTCGCGGTAAAGGGTGAGGGGAGCCCGGCGAAAACGCCCGTCCCGTCATGCGTCACCGGACTGGTCTTGCCGTGCATCAGCCCTCCGCGCACCACGCGCCCGCCGAAATGCTGTCCGATCGCCTGGTGGCCGAGGCATACGCCCAGAAGCGGCACGCCCGCATCCGCGCAGGCCGCGACGAGATCGAGGCTCACCCCGGCCTCGTTCGGCGTGCAGGGGCCGGGCGAGATGAGGAAGCCTTTCGCCCCGCTCGCCAGCGCCTGGGAAGCCGAGACCGCGTCATTGCGCTCCACCTTCACCTCCGCGCCCAGTTCCATGAGGTAATGGACGAGGTTGAAGGTGAAGCTGTCGTAATTGTCGATGACGAATATCATGGCCGGCTCACGCATTCCCTGCGAGCTTGTCGGTGGCGCGCACAAGCCCGTCGATGATGCCCGGTTCGCCCGAGGAATGGCCCGCGTCGTGGACGATCCAGAGCTCGGCTTCGGGCCAGGCTTTCTTCACCTCCCACGCGCTGGTCGGCGGGGTGCAAATGTCGTGACGGCCCTGAACGATGATGCCGGGTATGTGGCGGATCTTGTGCATATCGGCGAGAAGCTGGCCTTCCGCCAGGTAGAAATCCTCAAGGAAGAAGCGCGCACAGATGCGGGCGAAGGGCACGGCTTTCGACGGATCGGCGAATTCGTCGAGCAGCGCCTCGTTGGGAAGCAGGGTCGCGACCGTACCCTCCCACAGCGACCACTCGCGCGCGGCGGCGAAGCGGGTCTCCTCGTCCTCGCTGGTGAGCCGGTCGTAGTATGCCCTGACGAGATCGCCGCGCTCGGACTCGGGGATCAGCCCGGTGAAGCGGTCCCACTGTTCGGCCATGATCTCGCTCGCGCCGTAGCGGTAGAGCCAGTTCTTCTCCTTTTGCCGGGCGAGAAACACGCCGCGCAGCACGATCTCGCTGACCCGCTCCGGGTGCGTCTGGGCATAGGCAAGTGCGAGCGTCGCGCCCCAGCTTCCGCCGAACACCTGCCATTTTTCGTGCTCGCACATCTCGCGCAGGGCCTCGATGTCCGAAACGATGCGCCAGGTGTCGTTGTTATCGATTTTGGCGAAGGGCGTCGATTTGCCGCAACCGCGCTGGTCGAACAGCAGGACGTCGTAGCGGTCCGGATCCCACTGGCGCCGGTGCGAGGGACTCATCCCGCCGCCCGGACCTCCGTGGAGGAACACGGCAGGCTTGGCGCCGGGCGTGCCGACCCGTTCGTAATAGAGCGAATGGCCTTCACCGACATCGAGCATCCCGGTCTCGTAGGGCTCAATCTCGGGATAGAGCGTGCGTTCATAGGTGAGGGTCATTCGCTGTTCTCCACCACGATGATCGGGCCGGCGCGCCCATTGTCGAGCCGCCCGGTCGCCGGGTCCCACAGCGCGGATGTGGTCGAAGCGAGCAGCAGGGCATCCGAGATCCCGAGCTCGTCGCGATAGAGCCGAGCGATCTTGCCGAAGCTCACTTCATCGTCTGCGATAACGAAATGCGCGCGGCCCTGCGAATCCACGCCGACCGCATTTCGCACCGCGCGCGAGGCGCCGTCATCCTGGAACTCGGGATGCATCTCGCCGCCTACGACCAGCATCGGCCCCGATTGTGTGCCGAACTGCGGGCGATCGCGAACGGTCGAAAAGAACGCCTCGGTCGACAGCACGCGCCATCCGCCCGGCCCGCCGAAGAAGACGCCGTTGGGCTTCATGTAGAAATTGCCTTCGCCATCGCCGCGGTCGAGTTCGGACAGGCGTTCGCCGTCCTCGACGTAATAGCCGATCGCGCGCCGGTCGTCCCCGAATGCTCCTCCGTTCACGACGAAGGCGATGCGGCCCGCCTCGACCTGCTCTGCGAATGCGGCGAGCGAGCCGTAGGGCTGGCCGCCTTGCGGGGCGAGCGCGGTGCGGATCGTGTGAGCCCGCGGATCGGCGATGCAGTGAGTGAAGGCCGTTTCCTCGAATGTGAGAGCCGTGCAGGCCGATGCGACCTGCGGTTCCTCCCGTGTCTCCGGCTCCACCACCTCGGCCGTTTCCCCGGAAGCGCCGCCGCCAAGATCGGTGCGGACCACTGCTTCGCCCGCGGGCTGTTGTTCGCAGGCAGCCAGCGCAAGCGATGCCATTAGGCCAGAGGCAAAAGCGAAAGCGCGCTTCATTGGCCGTATCCCGGTTCCTGCCCGACCCGCACCGCCTCGCGCGCCGCGGCGAACAGCGCGCCCGCCTTGGCGCGGCATTCCGCAAGTTCGGCATCGGGGCTTGAATCCGCCACGATCCCCGCACCTGCCTGGACGTGCATGACCCCGTCCTTGACCACTGCGGTGCGCAGCACGATGCAGGAATCGACCGACCCGTCGGGTGAGAAATAGCCCACGCCCCCGGCATAGGCTCCGCGCGTTTCCGGTTCCAGCTCAGCGATGATCTCGCAGGCCCGGATCTTGGGCGCACCCGATACCGTGCCCGCCGGAAAGCCCGCGAACAGCGCATCGAGCGCGTCGTGCCCTTCGGCGAGTTCGCCGACCACGTTGCTGACGATGTGCATGACGTGGCTGTAACGCTCGATCGTGAAGCTGTCAGTGACCGTGACGCTGCCCCGCGCGGCAACCCTGCCGACATCGTTGCGCCCGAGGTCGAGCAGCATCAGGTGTTCGGCGCATTCCTTCGGATCGGCGAGCAGTTCGGCTTCGTTTGCAAGATCGGCTGCGCGGGTTTCGCCGCGCGGGCGGGTTCCGGCGATGGGCCGGATCGTGACCTCGCGCAGCCCGCTCGCATCGGAGCGCACGCGCACGAGGATCTCGGGACTCGAGCCGACCAGTGCGAAACCCGGAAGGTCAAGGAAATAGAGGAAGGGCGAGGGGTTTACTCGCCGCAGCGCGCGGTAGAGCGCGAGCGGGGGCAGTTCGAACTGGCAGGTAAAGCGCTGGGCGAGCACGACCTGGAAGATGTCGCCGGCAAGGATGTAATCCTTCGCCCGCGCGACCATCGCCTTGTAATCCTCGCCCGCCATGATGGGCAGCGGCTCGGGAACGGGGGTTTCGGCAGCGGCGCGCGGTTCGGTCGGGCGAGGGCGGGCCAGCGCGGAAAGCGCGGCGTCGATCCGCTCGCCCGCCTCGACTATCGCCTTATGCGCGTCCTCTGCTTCCCAGATCGGGGCGACGCAGAACATGGTGTCGGTCAAGCCATCGAAAACGCAGATCAGCGTGGGCCGGACGAACAGCATATCGGGCAGAGCAAGCTCGCTTTCGGGCGCACGGGGTAGCTTTTCGACCAATCCGATCGTTTCGTAGCCGAAATAGCCGACGAGGCAGGCGAGGGCAGGGGGCAGGGCCTCGGGCACGTCGATCCGGCAGCTTTCCGCCAGCGCACGCAGGCGGTCGAGCGGGTCGCCGTCCAGCGGATCGAAGGCATCGCGGTCCTGTTGCCAGTCACGATTGATCTCCGCACGGTCGGCGCACGCCCGGAAGACAAGGTCGGGGTCCAGCCCGAGCAGGCTGTAGCGCCCGCGCACTTCGCCGCCTTCGACCGATTCGAGCAGGAAATCACCGCGTCCCTCGACCATCAGCCGCCGCGCCGCACCGACGGGCGTGTCGCAGTCGGCCACGACCTTGCGCCACACCAGCGCCGGCGCGCCCGTGCGAAGCGCGCGCGTCGCCTCCTCGGCTCCCTCGGGCAGGCTCGTGCCGGTATCGGTTCGTGTCACGCGCGACCCCTCACGCCCGCTCAGCTTTCGCCGGCAAGCCGTCTGCGGATCGCCTCGATCGCGTCCTCGTTGCGTTCGACGCCGACCTCCTCGCGGATCGCCCGGGTCAGCTGGCGGCGGTATTCTTCGGCCAGGGTCGGCGCGAATTGCTGCCGGGTCTGGGCGATCACCGGGTCGTCGGCTTCGATGTCGCCGGTCTCGACTTCCTCGAGATCGACGAGATACCAGCCGATGTTCTCCGGCGCTTCGAGCAACTTGGTCGAACCTTCCGCCATCGAGAACAGCAGGACCAGGGGCGGAGCGATGTCGCGCCCGCGCTGGGCGAGCAGCTCGCGGCGCGACAGGGCGACGGGCTGGACCTGGAAGCGCGGTTCGTTTTCGGCTCTCAGCGCGTCCGCGAAATCGGTCCCTTCGCGGGTTTTCTCAAGCACCCGGCGGGCCGCCTCGCGCGCCTTGGCGCTTCCTTCGGCGCGGCGCCACGCGGCGGTCACCTCGTCCCTGATCTCGGCCAGCGGCGGCGCGGCCGAGGGCCTGATCTCGCTCACGTCGTAGACGATGAAGCGCTGGCCCGCGCCGAGCGCTGCAAGCTGGGGCTGGCTCTCGTCCATCTCGAAAGCGGTCTCCAGCACGGGACCCAATTCGCGCGGGACTTCGGCGCCGGGCTCGCCGTAGACCGTGCCGTTGGCGAGCAGGGCAGGGCTGGTGCGCACTTCGAGATCGAAGGCGTCGGCCACTTCGGCAAGCGAGGTGCCGTCATAGAGTTCGTCCTCGATCCGGGCCGACAGGTCGACCAGGGCCGCGGCGCGTTTTTCCTCTAGGATCTGCTGGGCGATTTCCTCGCTCGCTTCGGCGAGGCTGCGAGCGGGAACCTGTTCGACATCGTCGACCCGCGCGACATACCAGCCGAGTGTGCCGCGCGCTGGCTCGACGACCTCGCCTTCGGCGGTATCAAACACCGCTTCGGCAAAAGCGAAGCTGGTCGCATTCGCCATCGTCTCGCGGTCGCGCAGATCGCTTGATGATACCTGGAAGCCCGCCTGGCGCGCTGCCGCTTCGAGTGAAAGCCCGCCGCGAATACGTTCGACGAGCGATTTTGCCGCGTCCTCGGTCGGCACGACGAAGGAACTGACTGCTCGGCGTTCGCGCGCTTCATAGGCATCGCTGTTGGCCTCGTAGCGCTGGGCGATCTCCTCCTCGGTGGGCTCGATATCGGCAAGGATCGTCTCCGGTCCGAAGGTCGCAAAGCGGATGACGCGCTGTTCGGGCCGGCGGAACTGGCTCAGGTTTTCCTCGTAATAGGCTTCCAGCACGCCCGCCTCGGGATCGCCTTCGGGCGCGTAGAGTGCGCTCGGGATCAGCGCGATTGCGCCGCGGCGGCTTTCGAGCACGAGGGAGGCATATTGACGCGCGGCGCGCCCGGACAGCTGCGGCGCGGCAAGGGCGGGGCGTAGCAGCATCTGCTGGAGCAGGCCGTCCTTGAGGTCGCCGCGCAGCATCTCGTCGGTGACGCCCTGCGCGCGAAGGGCCTGCTGATAGACCTCCTCGTCGAATTCGCCCGCGACATTGCGGAACGCGGGGATCTGCAGGATCTCGCTGTTGACGAGATTGCGCCCCGCACGAAGCCCGAGTTCCTCGGCGTAATTCCCGATCGCGTATTGGTCGATCAACTGGCGCAGCACTTCCTCGAGCAGGCCCTGCTCGACGAATTCGGGCATCCCGATGGTCGGGTCCTGCTCGCGCACCTGCGCGAGCGCGGAATTGGCGGTGCTTTCGAGTTCGCTCGCCGGCACGCGTTCATCGCCCACCACCGCGATCCGGTCGCCGCTGGCCACGCCGCCGAAAGTCGAGCCGGTGATGTCGGCTGCGGCAAAGGCGAGCGCGACGATGACAAGGAAGGCGATGAAGATCGCCATGCCGATTTTCGACTGGAAGAAGCGGCGGATCGAGGAAATCATGAGTCTGACGGTCCCGGTAGGAGGGACGCGGCCGCCCGGTGGCGGCGCGTCCGGATGGGCTCCGGCCTTTATCGGGCCTGCGACCTCGCGGCAACAGGTGAGCGAGGCTTTTGACTAGCGCTGCATTGTCGGCTAGCGGGCTTCCCCCCGCGCGCTTAAACCGCCGGGGAAGACTTCACGCATAATTCGATTTCGAACCTCGCAGGATGAACGCATGCCCCAGCGGCCCTATATTGTCGGTAACTGGAAGATGCACGGGACCCGCGCCATGCTTTCCGAAGCGCGCGCGATCGACCGCGCCGCCCAACGCCACATGAAAGTCGAAGTGGCGCTTGCGCCACCCTACACCCTGATCCATCCGGTCCACCGCGAGGCCGAGCAGATCGGTGTCGGCGCGCAGGACTGCCACCACGCGGACGGCGGCGCGCATACCGGCGACATTTCCGCAGCGATGGTTGCCGATGCGGGGGCCAAGTTCGTGATCCTCGGCCATTCCGAACGCCGCCAGAACCATGGTGAGATCGATGCCGTGGTCCGCGCCAAGGCCGAGGCTGCCTTGTCCGCAGGACTGCGCATCATCCTGTGCTGCGGCGAAAGCGACCAGACGCGCGAAGCGGGCAAGGCGGTCGCCTTCGTCAAGAAACAGCTCAAGGCTTCGCTTCCGGTCGAGCACGAGGCGCTTGCCAATGGGGCTGGCAGTGTTTCCGAGCGCCTGACCATTGCTTATGAACCGATCTGGGCGATCGGGACGGGCAACACCGCTACGATCGAGGACATCGGCGAAATGCACGCCGAGATCCGCGCACTGCTGATTGAACTGTTCGGCCAGGAGCAGGGATCCGAAGTGCGCATCCTTTACGGCGGCTCGGTCAAGCCCGACAATGCCGCTGAGATCCTCTCCACCCCCGAAGTCGGTGGCGCGCTGGTCGGTGGAGCGAGCCTCACTGCCGACAGCTTCATGGGTATCGCGCTCGCTGCGGCCGAGGCAGACGAGGGCTGACCTGCCGTATTGACGGGCCTGCACGCTTGCCGGAGCAGCTCGCTATCCCTAAATGCGCTCCGACATCGCCCGCGCACGCCGATGCCGGGAAAACCTGATACTCGAATCGAGAACCGTTCATGTCGCTTTTTTTCTTTCTCACCGTCGTCCAGGCTATCGTCTCCGCCGCTCTTGTCGGCGTCGTGCTCATGCAGCGCAGCGAAGGCGGCGGTCTCGGGATCGGGGGCAGTCCTGGCGGGGCCCTGGGTGCGCGCGGCGCGGCCGATTTCCTGACCCGGGCTACCAAGTGGCTGGCGATCGTCTTCGTCGCTCTGTCGATCGCGCTTGCCGCGGTTGCGGTGGAAACGCAGAGCGTCAGCGAAATCAGCACGACGCTGGAGCGCGGCGCGCCGGCAAGCCGCACGGACGATCTTCTCGGCACGGGCGAGGCTCCGGCGCAGGATGCGCCGCTCGCAGAGCCGGCCACGCAGGACGGCGCGGCGGCTCCGGTCGACGACGACGCACCGCTCGCCGAATAGGCTTGCGCCAGCGAGCGCGCTCGGTCGCCCCTGCGCGGCCGCCAAGACTCAACCTGTGGATGGTCCCGCACGACCCGGGCCAATTCGCTTGCTCCGAATCACACCCGACGACTAAGGCCACAATCCCATGGCGCGGTTCATTTTCATCACCGGCGGCGTGGTCTCATCGCTTGGCAAGGGTCTCATGGCGGCAAGTCTCGCCGCGCTCCTGCAGGCGCGCGGCTACAAGGTCCGCATCCGAAAGTTCGACCCCTATCTCAACGTCGATCCGGGCACGATGAGCCCTTACCAGCACGGCGAGGTCTACGTCACCGACGACGGGGCCGAGACCGATCTCGACCTTGGGCATTACGAACGCTTCACCGGCGTTTCCGCGCGCCAGAGCGACAATATCACCAGCGGGCGGGTCTACCGCGACATTATCGCGCGCGAGCGTCGCGGGGACTATCTCGGCGCGACGGTGCAGGTGATCCCGCACGTCACCGACGCGATCAAGGAATTCGCGCTCGCCGATCAGGACGATCACGATTTCATCCTGTGCGAGATCGGCGGGACCGTGGGCGATATCGAATCGCTGCCCTTCATGGAGGCGATCCGCCAGCTTCGGAACGAGCTGGAGCCGCTACAGACGCTTTCGGTGCACGTGACGCTGGTTCCCTACATCGCGGCGGCAGGTGAGTTGAAGACCAAGCCGACCCAGCATTCCGTGCGCGAGCTCGCTTCGCTGGGGATCAAGCCCGACGTTCTGCTGTGCCGCGCCGAGCATCCCATCCCCGATGCCGAGCGCCAGAAAATCGCCAATTTCTGCAACGTTCGCCGAGAAGCGGTCATCCCCGCGCTCGATGCGCCGTCGATCTATTCGGTTCCGCTGCAATATCACGAGGAAGGGCTCGATGCCGAAGTGCTTCGCGGTTTCGGTATTGCCGATGCGCCGGCGCCCGATCTGTCGGCCTGGAATGACGTCACCGACCGTTACTTCAACCCCGAAGGCGAAGTCACGATCGGCGTGGTCGGCAAGTATGTCGGCCTGCCCGATGCCTACAAGAGCCTCAACGAAGCGCTTGTCCACGGTGGGCTCGCCAACCGGGTGAGGGTCAACATCCGCTGGATCGACGCTGAAATCTTCGAAGGCGAGGACGAAGGGGAGATCGTCAGCCGCCTAGAGCCGATGCACGGTATCCTCGTCCCCGGAGGATTCGGCGAGCGCGGAAGCGAAGGCAAGATCGCCTCCGTCCGCTTCGCGCGCGAGCGCAAGGTGCCCTTTTTCGGCATCTGTCTCGGTATGCAGATGGCCTGCATCGAAGGCGCGCGCGCCGCTGGCTTTCCCGAGGCATCCTCGACCGAATTCGGCGAGACGAAGGAGCCGGTCGTCGGCATCATTACCGAATGGATGAGCGAAGAGGGCCTTCAGCAGCGTGAGGAGGGCGGCGATCTCGGAGGGACCATGCGGCTCGGTGCCTACGAGGCGAAGCTGTCGGCGAACAGTCACACCTCCGCCATGTACGGCGGTGCGACGACGATCTCCGAACGTCATCGCCACCGCTACGAGGTGAACAGCGCGTATATCGGGCCGCTGGAAAAGCAGGGGCTGGTTTTCGCCGGAATGTCGCCCGACGGGCTCCTGCCCGAAATCGTCGAGCGGCCCGATCATCCCTGGTTCGTCGGCGTCCAGTTCCACCCGGAACTCAAGTCGAAGCCGTTCGACCCGCACCCTCTGTTCGCCGGCTTCATCGCCGCCGCGCTCGAGCAGTCGCGACTCGTGTGACCTGTAAGCCGATTGCGGCTTACGCGATCGGGTTCCTGTCTTCATATCCTCGCTCGCAACCGATGTCCTGGCACCGTTTTCAAGGCATATCGTGCCTTGGTGGGCCATGTGTGCATCAGGATGTGTCGCGTTTATACAAACTGTTTAAATTAAACTTGCAAAACCCCCGAATTCCGCACTAGTTCGTCTGCAGACCTACAGGTTTCCATAAGGGGCGAAGCCCAGTGGTTTCGCGCTTCACGGGGGCAGGGCCGGTCGCCTTGCCCGGAAAATTATGCGGCGGGGGGCGCTGCGCGCCATGACGGACCCCGACGCGACGGGCTCGAGCCGGGCCTGTCCGTCTTCTGCGACCCGGACGGACAGAGCCCGGCCGAGGCGGCTTACGGTCGCGGGGGCGGATCGGTCACGATCCGCCCCCAACTCATTTCCATTCAGGTGCTCAGGCCGCGGCCCGGACGCCGTCGCGCATCAGGCGGCGTCGGCGTCCGTGGCTTCGCCCTTGTCATCCCGCGCGTCGGGAACAGCGGTGAGAGTGGTGCCGTTCACCGGGATCTTCTTGGGCTTCATCGCCTCGGGCACTTCGCGCACGAGGTCGATGGTCAGGAGCCCGTCGGCAAGGTCGGCGCCGCGCACGCGGACATAGTCGGCAAGTTCGAAACGCCGCTCGAAACCGCGATTGGCGATCCCGACGTGGATCAGTTCGGCGCCGTCATCCTCGTCCTCGCGCTTGCGCCCCTGTACGACGAGCAGATTCTGCTGCGCGGTGATATCGATATCCTGCGGGCGGAAACCGGCAACCGCAAGCGTGATGCGGTATTCGTCCTCGCCGTGCTTGGCGATGTTGAAAGGGGGATAATTGTCGCCGGAATTCTGGCGGGCCTGCTGTTCGAGCAGGTCGAAGAGCCGATCGAAGCCCACGGTGCTGCGACGATAGGGAGTGAAATCGAGACGTGACATAGTGGCAAATCCTCTTCGTTGAGCAATTTGACGTTCGCGGGCCTGCGCCTTGCAGCACCCGCACCTTTGCGCCGCTTGCGGTCTCCCGAGACTGGCGAAACCGGACGGCGATCCCTAGTTAGGGCAGGCGACATTCCTTTCAAGAGGGCTTGCGCGCGTTGCAAGTGGAACGCCTGCCTGTCCCTCACGACACCAGCGAAAAGGCCAGCATGACCACTCCCACGATCGACATTTACACCAAGTTCGCCTGCCCCTTTTGCGTGCGAGCCAAGCAACTGCTCGATTCGAAAGGTGCAGCCTATACCGAGCACGACATCACGATGGGTGGGCCGAAGCGCGAAGAGATGAACGCGCGCGCCCCGCTTGCGCGCACGGTTCCGCAGATCTTCATCGGAAACACCCATGTCGGCGGCTGCGACGACCTGTTCGCGCTCGAGCGGGCGGGCAAGCTCGATCCGCTGCTGGCGGGAGAGGCCGGCGCGTGACGCGCATTGCGCTGTTCCAGATGCAATCGGGCATCGACCCGGAGGCGAATTTCGCGGCCATCGTCGATGCTGCGAGCAAGGCTGCAGGGGAGGGGGCTCGGATTCTTTTCACCCCCGAGATGTCCCTGTTGCTCGACCGCGACCGAAAGCGAGCAGCACGCACGATCGGTGCGTCCGGCTATACCGATTATCCCGCCCGCCTCGCCGACCTCGCACAGGAGGCCGGGATCGACATTGCGCTTGGCTCAATGCCGCTCGCGCACCCCTCGGGCAAATGGCTGAACCGGGCGCTTTACCTGTCATGCGGCGGAGGCGAGCCTGCATTCTACGACAAGCTGCACCTGTTCGACGTCGAGCTTTCGACCGGTGAAAGCTGGCGCGAGAGCAATGCTTTCGAGCCGGGCACGCATATCGCCTGTGTCGAGCACACACCGGTCGGGCGGCTCGGCCTGACGATCTGCTACGATATCCGCTTTCCCGCGCTGTTCGAGGAACTGGGGCGGCTGCGTTGCGACTGCATCGCCATTCCTGCAGCCTTCACAGTGCCCACCGGCAAGGCGCACTGGCACGTCCTGCAGCGTGCCCGCGCGATCGAGTCGAGCGCTTTCGTCGTCGCCGCGGCCCAGGTCGGAGAACACGCCGACGGGCGCATCACATATGGTCACAGCCTCGTGGTCGATCCCTGGGGTGAAGTTCTGCTCGACATGGGGGGCGAGGGTCCGGGGCTGGGCTATTGCGAGATCGACCTTGCCCGGATCGATGAGGTGCGCAGGCAGGTGCCCTCTCTTGCCAACCGCCGCGAAATCCCCAAATTGCGTCCGTCATGATCGTATACGACCTTCATTGCGAGGCCGGCCACCGTTTCGAGGGCTGGTTCGGTTCTTCTTCCGATTTCGACGCCCAGCGCAATCGCGGCCTCGTTACCTGTCCCGAATGCGGTTCGGGCACGGTCGCCAAGGCACCGATGGCTCCCGCTGTCGCACCCAAGGGCAACAGCGCGGCGCTGGAGACCGCCCCCGCACCGATGCGTGCTGGGGACGCGCAATCGGTCGCGAACCGCGAAATGCCGGCCGAGGTTCAAAAGGCGCTCAAGGCGCTCGCCGATGCGCAAAAGAAGGCGCTCGAGAAGAGCACCTGGGTCGGCGAGAATTTCGCCGAGGAGTCGCGCGCGATGTATTACGGCGAGCGCGACGAGGCCCCGATCCACGGCAGCGCTAGCATCGAGGAAGCGAAGGCGCTGATCAAGGAAGGCGTGCCGGTCGCCCCGCTGCCGTTTCCCGTGGCGCCGCCCGAAGAACTTAACTGACCCGCGGTTTCGCTGCGGGGATTGCCGGGCGTGCCCGCAATGCTATGGGGACGATCGCGGTGTCCCCGTAGCTCAGTCGGATAGAGCGTCGGATTCCTAATCCGAAGGCCACAGGTTCGAATCCTGTCGGGGACACCAGCCTGTTGTGGGACGTCACAAAAGCTTGGACAAAATCCAAGAGGTTTGGACAAGCGTTGCGCTGCCCGATAGAGTTCAGCAGTCAGATGTCATTGCATAATTCGAGTTGACAGCTCTGCGCCCCATTTCGGTCATTCGAGTTCGCCTCCGAGGCACCTACAAGCGGTCACTCGACTCGAAGGCCAATCTACCTAGCGTAGTCTCATTTGGATGAGGTCGTCACATATGTTGGCGCATTGGTGGCACTCGGGCTGCCTCCAACCGTGATGACCTGACCGGGCACTGCCGCCCTAAACATGCCCTGAAATTCCGATGCGAGCTCTCTTTCAAAATGCTGTGCCTCTCGCTCCAGAGCGGTGAGAAACTTTGCTCGCAGTGCATGACCAATCTTCTCAGCAGGATTGATCGTCCGCTTTGCCGTGACGTGTGCGATCTGAGTGTTGAGCTTGTCGCGCTCAGACCTTGTGAGTTCCGATAGGTGCGCGGCTGCGTAGTTACCGCCCGTGAAGTCTTTTGCATGCTTGCCCTGTTTGTTGTCGAAGAATTCGAGCAACTGACGCGCATGGATGCAAAAAGCCTCGATCAATGCGTTCCGCAGGACATAATCTTCAGGCTGACTGACGTGACCCCCTGATTTTCCTCCACGAGCGATTAGAGTCTGGCCTGAAGGAAGGACAGACGATGAAGCGGAAGAGGTTCTCAGAGGAGCAGATCATTGGGGTGCTGAAGGAAGCGGAGGCGGGCGCGAAGACCGCCGATCTGGCCCGGCGGCACGGGGTGTCTGAAGCGACGATCTACAACTGGAAGGCCAAGTATGGCGGGCTGGAGGTGTCCGAGGCCCGGCGGCTGCGGGAGCTCGAGAGCGAGAACGCGAAGCTCAAGCGGCTGCTGGCCGATGCGATGCTGGACAACGTGGCGTTGAAGGATCTGCTCTCAAAAAAGTGGTGACGCCCGCCGCGAAGCGAGAAGCTGCCGCACATCTCCAGGCATGTCATGGGATGAGCGAGCGGCGGGCGTGCCGTGTCATCGATGCCGATCGCAAGAGCGTGCGCTATCGTTCCATCCGGGATGATGACGGCGCGCTGCGTGAGAAGCTGCGTGAGCTGGCCAACCAGCGGCGCCGGTTCGGCTATCGCCGTTTGCATATCCTGCTGCGCCGGGAGGGCGTGATGATCAACCGCAAGAAGACCCAGCGGCTGTATCGGGAGGAAGGGCTTGCAGTGAGGCGACGACGCAGCCGCAAGCGCGCTGTCGGCACCAGAGCGCCAGCTCCGGTGCTGGCACTGCCGAACCAGCGCTGGAGCCTGGACTTTGTCCATGACCAGATCGCTTCTGGCAGACGGTTCCGGGTGCTCAATGTGGTCGATGACATGACCAGGGAGTGCCTGGCGGCGGTGCCGGATACCTCGATCTCGGGGCACCGCGTCGTGCGCGAGCTGACCCAGCTAATCGCCCAGCGCGGCAAGCCGGGCATGATCGTTAGCGACAATGGCACCGAACTCACCAGCAATGCCGTGCTCGCATGGTGCGGCGAGATCGGGGTGGAGTGGCATTACATCGCTCCGGGCAAGCCGATGCAGAACGGCTACGTCGAGAGCTTTAACGGCCGCATGCGCGACGAACTGCTGAACGAGACCCTGTTCCTCAGCATGGCCCACGCACGGGTCGAGATCGCTGCTTGGGTCGAGGATTACAACCGGGAGAGGCCACACTCGTCCCTTGGCTACGCAACCCCGGCGGCGTTCGCCGCCGAACTGGATAAGCAATGGCCTGCTTCGCTACGCCCTACGGGCTCCGCTACGCAGCCCATTGCTTCAACCGCGCTGATGCGCAAAACAACCGCCCGGCTCTAATCCCAGCTGGGGGAAAGCTGGGGGTCACGTCAGGGTGTAGTCAGCCGCTCCAGATTTGTGTCGAGAGCGGCTCTCAGAGCAAACTCAGGTGCTATCACATAGAACCCTAACTCTTCGATCTCCTCCACACGGCGACCGCTAGCGGCAAGAACATGCGCCATGCACGCTACGTTTCGCGCAGCTTGATCGTAGTCAGTAGCGTTCTTCACGCCCGCAGACAGATTGCTGGACATCTTCGCTTCCACCACCACGAACTGCTTACAGCTGCGGCGCAGCTGCAAACCTGCTCTCGTGCCCGGCCTGAAATCAAAGTCGCCGATGACGGCATCGGCATGAGTTTCTTTTTCGGCAAGAGTGTCACCGCGAAAACGCGCAAGGAAGGGGGAGGGGAGAAGAACTTCCGATGACCATGATGAACCATCTCTGACGCCCATGGTGAGCTCGCGATCGGGATGCTCGGACAGGGCATCGAGCAGCAGCCTTAGCATCCAGCCCTCATTGAAGATTTCGGTCGCTGGAAATGTAGCGGCCTTACCTTCGACGACACCTTGAATCAGATGGAGGAGGCGATTTGGGATGGTCATGCGTTCAAGGGCTCGTCGCAAAAGGCTATGTCTTTGCGCGAAGCTCGGCTCCAAGCTCGGTCACCCGCTCGGCAAAGGTCTCCTCCAGCTGCAGAAAGGCCGCCTTCAGCCACTCAATCATCTCTGGCCAGTTATCCTTGCTGTAGCCTTGAAACGATTTCCTACACTGGATCGTGGTTTTAATCTTGTCTGGCTTTCGAAGCCATTCGAGCTCGATCGAACCCACCTGGTCGAGACGAGCACGGTCTTCCGCAAGCCGTGCGTAGACCCACTTGTTCTCATCCTTTGAAGGACGCTCGAAATTTAGCTCTGCGCGTACTTCTTGACGCAGGAAAACGAGAGCGAACGTACATCCACCAACGCCGGTGCTCGCAGAAATCCAGTGATCATGGGAAGGGGAGATGTTCTGCCAGCGAGTGACGCCACTTTGCTGAAAAGTCGCGAGCAGTTCGGTCCAGAACGCATGCCGCATCTCGTGGCTCCACTTTTGAGCCCCTTTTGCCGATTTCTCCTCGCTGTCCTTCTGGGACATCTTGATCATGTAGTCGGTCGCTTCAGGCGGCGGGATGATCTGCTGCATGTCCAAAAGCAGCTGGCCTTCGAATTCGAAGGGGGAAACTCGGATGCATCTCACGTCGATCTGATGTTCGCGTAGCCAAAGCGCTGTTGAAGTCACTTCGCGGCGGAAATTGGCTGCGATGAAGAGAATGCGTTGCGCGTGGCCTTCGTTGAGCACGACTTGTTCGAGAGACTCGCACTCGAGGAAATTGCAAAGCTCTTCCTCTGCACGCGCTTCGCCATCTCCGAGATAACGCGCGAATATGGCAATGATATCTGCGCGGGTCAGGCTCGAGCAGTAGGCTGCGTACTTCATCGCCTGCCACACAACATCGCGGCCAGAATCGTCTAGCTTGTTCTCGATGACCATCAGTTGCCCTGACTTGTCGATCGCCAGGAGGTCCAGGCGCTCTCGGGTGCCGTCGAAGCCGTCGAATTCCTTTTGGATGATGAGTATATCCTCGCCGAGCACCTGGCCCAGTGCCTCTGGAGCTTTCGCGATCCACTCCTGCAGGTGATCTCTTTCGCGAAGGCCGGCAGCCGCGAAGCTTATCGGCTTCAGCGCCTGAAGCGCATTCGCTTTCTGATCGACCCTAAACACGCCAGAAATTCCCCTTCCTTCGCTACCGGTGCTGCCATCATCGTCCTGTAGGAGACTATATCGAGAAGCGATCAAGCTAGGGTTAAAGCCGGTGAGCGATTGAAAGCGAGCGCACACTCGAAGGCATAGGTCACGTTTCCGACCTTCTTGTCTCAGAATGGGATGCCTAAACGTTTGTTCTGGCATAATATGTCGATCAGTAATACACGGCCTCCGCGACCCCAAGACCCTTCCTTCAATTCGGGTCTTGTTCTGAAGGCCTCGCTCTCAGAGCGAGGCCTTCTTTGTTGCGACACCCGAACGGGTTTCGTCGGCCACTGGGCCTTATGCTGCATGACCGCACTAGGTTTTGAGATCGCCAACTGCCGTCACGGCCCTATCCGTATTCACAGCACGTCCTCAGCGAGTTTCATCCAAAGTTGAGGGGGGACGGGGAGGCGGCTTCGCCGACATGCCATTGCAACCAGAGGCCAGTGCTCGAGGCGGATGGCCGAAAGCGCGTTCCACGCTGTATTTTCGGCACATTCGAGCCGCAGTGTTTTAAGCAGTTTGCTCCCGTCGGCTCCAATCTCGAGATCCTGAAACGCTGATCCGGTCCTCTGATTGCCCTGCCACAATTTGTCGTCACATCCGGCATTTGGCACCCAGGTCTGTGCGTTGCAGCGCGTTAAATGCTTTTCCTGGAACTCGGCGAGCTCGCCAAGCAACTGCGTGTCGCCGAGTATCCAGGCGCACAGGCCATAGACAGGAAGCAGGGTGGATGCTGCCGTAGCGTCCTTCAGCTCTTCGTCAGTCAAAGCTTTGTCGTCTCGCAAAAGCGCTTCGTAATTGGGATCGATCGAGGGCAGCCGCGGTCCGTGGCCAGGCATCGAAACTGCAATCATGAGCGCCTGCGCTGCCTCGCGGTTCCAGTAGGCAGCCCGCTCGCGCGTTTCCTCAAAACAGCAAAGGAGGAGAAGGGCCAACCCGAGCTCGCTGGAATGCCTGTCCAGCATGGGAGCTTTCAGCGTCGGATTGCTCGCGGGCATTTCGGCGAGAGCAGTGGCAATTCGCTCAGCCCTTGGTGCCGTCCTGCACACCATAATTGGGAATTGGGGACCGGTTGGTGAGAGCCAAAGGTGAATGAGGCCACCCAGCGCGATCTTCCCGACGAGGTCGAACATCGCGAGATTGATGTCGACCGGTTCGACCGAGCCCACCGAGAAACTCAGCGCGTGCAAGGTGTCAGCGTGGGGCAGCACTTTCTCACTGATGAATGCGTTCCAGATATCGAGATACTGGGTGAACACCGCGTAGTAGACGTGGCTTGCCTCGAGCTTGCGTGTGCGGTCGTGTTCGATGATCGGATAGAGTAGGGGCCAGGCGCGCAGGGCCAGCTGTTCGCTCGCGTCGTACGGCACATGAAGATTGCCGGCATCACGCCCCCAACTGAAGACGATCCAGTTGGCGATGAGCATGATACGAACACGCTCCACAGGAGCGAGGTCATCGTCAGCGAACACTCCGTCGATCAGGCACGCGTATTGCCGCAAGGCCATTTCAGGTTCCTCGACCAGAGCGGCCGTCTTGCGCAGCAGGGCGCGGCGTTCGAACGAGAAAATCTCTTCCCGCAGCGCGCCCTCAAGGACACGCTTGGTCAGCGAATCTCCGGTCCAGAGCCGGTATTCGAAGCGCGGACTCTCCTTCTCTTTCTCTTCCATATAGCCATTGACCAGCGGCAGCACCTTTTCAGGGACGATGCCGCCAACAACCGCTATGATCACGACCGGCAGTTTCTTGTGTTCTGGCGCAACGCTGCGGATATAGGCGTCGCGTATTTCATCGAGCGAGGGGCGCAAGGCCTGGTCGGAATCGCCGTTCCATTCCGTCCGCGAGAGATCGCCGCGCTTCACTGACAGGAGGAAAAGCTTGCGCTGGCCGTCCTCATCCTTGCCCACGGCGGAGATATCGGCGCCATATTGTCGCACGCCGATCGTGGGCCGCGACAGAACCTCCAGACCCATACCGGTGAGGATTTCGGGCAGGATAGCGTCGAGCTCGTCGCGCTCCTTCATGGTTCGGAAGTGTTCGAGGATGACCGGGTCGATCATGCCGGCAGTCCGTTCATCAGCAGCCGTCGGCGATACCAGTAGCCGAATGGATCGATGGCATCGAGGCGAGGAAGGGCGTGCGAGTGTTCGATCGCCTGCATCGGCTGCTCGGCACGATGGCTTTCGCCGTCGCCTGTGAAGACTCGGTAGATGGCGCTGTCGCCATTGAGGACCACGCGCGTCTCCATGAGACTTGCAAGCAATGAACCTTCGTTCGCCTTGCGTGAAACGGCGCGCGAGTCAGCGTCTTTCTTGAGAGCGCGCAGAAACCGTTGCCGCTCTGGCGGGAAGAGCTCTTCGATGTAGCCAACGGCCCTGATCGCCTCCACATAACCTTCGAGTGCGGCAATCAACGCGTCGATCCTCGCGGCCATATCGCCAATTTCATGCTCTCGGCGCTTTCGAAGATAATCGCCCGCATCCTCCCAGTAACTGATGAGCACCGGATCCATGATCAGCCCGGCAACCTCGTCGGCGACTTCTGCAGGCCCGGATCGCAGCAGGCTGAGCAATATCGAAGTGGCGGTTACTGGCGTGATCGCGAATAGTCCGGCAACGCGCCGAGCGATCCTGATGGCGGGCTCCGGTTCGAGCGCATGCGGCGCGAAATTGAGTACCGGTTCGAGGGGTTTACCGAATGTCTTGAGGGCGATCTGATAAACGGCCTGCGCGCCCTCGAAGCTGTCGCTTGCAAGCAGCCTGGCAAGGATAGCATCGCGACGCTCGGCCGCGATCTGGAGCACCGCGCCCGCGCTGGCGTCGAGCGTGTCAAAGGTTGCTTCGGTTTCAAGGATGAGACTGACCAGCAGATGGGCGAAAGCTGCATGCGAGCTATCGATCCCGATCCAGCGCCGTATTGCGTCATCCAGGAATTTCATGGTCGCAGCGTCAAGCCGCTCGGCCTGCAACAAGACGCCCGCGATGGTCTCGACCAATGCCGCATCTGGGGCGCTATCGGCGACGACAAGCTGCCGTGCGCAGGAGCGAAGGAAGGCTTCGGGCTGCCCCGGGTCGACAAGCGTGAGGATGCTTGCAGCGGTATGGGGTGCGGTGCGGAATGCGAGACCAAGCGCCGCCTCGAACAACTTTGTTCTCGCCTCGCCCCCCATGCTTTCGCAGCGCAGTCGAATGGCCTTGAGGATCTGTTTGGCGGCGCCTTTTCCGATCGGCTTTTGCCCGGCAAGCACTTCGGCGGCGGCAATCGCAATCGGCTTCGGCCCGGACTCAATGAATGCGAGGCCTCGCTCTCGAAAATGTCTGCGCTGGACGGTGAGGCCGGCCCGCAGGGCGGGGGCCAGAAGTTCAGGGGGCGCCGCGTCTGCAACCAGCGCATCGATGCAGGCACCAGGGCGATCAGCTGCTTTGCAAGCCCAGCTTTCGAACCCGCGCAGGATTGTCCATCGGTCACCGGCGGGACGGGTGCCAAGTGCTTCGCGCATGAGCTGCAGCATTGAGCTGGTTTCCAGCTCGAGATTGGCCAGTACTTCGGCGTAAAAGCTCTCGAGGATCCAGTCGAACGGACCCTCGCGGACTGTTACGAGTGGCAGCAGTAGCGCGTGTTCGGGGCCATCAATGTCATTGGATATTTTGCCAGCAAGCTTGGCCCAATCAGATTCGCCGAGCGCATGGCGTGCCTCGCGAATGCATCGCGGCAGCTCGGCCTGTTCTGCCGCAGCTATCCTGCTGGCGTAATGGTCCATGTTTTCAGGGGGATCGGCATCGGGCATCTCAGCGATATGGTGCGCAGCCTTGGCTGCGCCAAGTCTCCGGTTCACTCAGTGATCTGGCGATCGAGCCGGGCAACCCTCTCGCGCAGTGAGCGCGTCCAATTGTCCTGAGCCGTGCGCAGGTCGTGAAACGCCGATTGCACTGCCGCAACCTTTCCGGCAGCCTCGATCTTGGCAGCGGCGCACCGCGTTTCAATTTCGGCCCATTCCTCGTCGGGGATAAAGATCTCGTCCTGCTGCTGGTCATTGTGATCCGCCCAATGGGCATCGCCTAGGGTCTCGACCAGTTCGGAGAGGGCTGTCTTGAGTTTGGCCTTCTCCGCCTCGATCAGGACATGCTCGGTTCCAGCAAGGACTACGAGATACCAGTCGAGGACACGGTAGAAGAGCTGCTCAAGGTAATGCGCGGCTTCGGCCCCGATCTTGGTCGGATCGCCTACCGGATCATGGGTTTCGCGCCACGCTGCGGCGAGCGGCTCGCGCATGGCCTCTTCGACCTTTTCGAAGCGCCTCAGGCCTGCGCGCAATATCGATGCGAGCGTCTCACGATGCGAAATGCGGGTCTGAAGATTGGAATCACGCAGCTGCTTCCAAATCGGGATCAGGGTGAGCAGCGCAATGGCAATGGCCGCGAGGCCGGTCAGCAGGGTCTGGAAATCATAGACCATGCACCAGAACGAATTGGTCGGCCCGTCACCCAGCTGGGCGCAATAGTTTTGCATGGTGCTGCTAGCCTCCAAGTGTCAGGCTGTTCCACTCGGGAAATTCCCCGCGTCGCACAAGAGCTTGCAGGACCGAGACGACAAGGCGATCGGCTGCATCGAGATCGGCGGCTCTACGCGTAGGGAGAATGCCTTCGTGCACGGCTTTCGAGCGGGTCGCATAGAGCTCCTTCATGTCCTTGGAAATGCCGCTCCGCATTTCGGGGTCAATGCCGAGAAGCCAGGCCGCCCTGCTGGAGATCTTGTGCGTGATTTCCGCGTTCGAACCGCCGTTGTCGTGCATGAGGACAATCTCGGCGGCCATTCCGAGATCGAGGGCCCTGTTGACCGGGTCTGGTGAAGTCCGGGACCTGCCCAATCGGTCGATCGCCCGCGCGACGACCGCCAATTCGGTGAAGGTAGCGAGCGAAGAGTAAAATTCGTCGACAAGGTCAAGGTCGAGCGGGAAGGGCGCGAGTGGAAGCGTTGCGGCCGGTCGATAGGCGGGATTGCCTTCGACCTGGAAAAGCGATTGGCGGTCGCCGAGAATGACCGACATCGGCATTTCGATCCCGCCCGATGACGCCAGCAGGCACGCCATGCGAACCCGTTCGCGGCTCTCCCGGCGCGCAGTCTGGTCGGGCGCGGTCACGCCATTGCAGCCGGAGTCGTCAGCACTCGTGAAGGCGGGCGTGACCGAGTATGGCTGGACCAGGAAGCCTGTTTGGGCGCGCTCCTGCGGCCACTGAAAACGGTAGGTATATCCTTCACGGTCGAAGATATCCTGCGAAGGCGGGACCAGACGCAATCCTCCGGCAAGTTCGCGTCCCGCGTCGAATTGCGCGCCCAGAATGGGGGAGACTTCCTCGTAGGCGCCGACATTGCGCGCAACCTCGGAATGGAAGGCCGCAAGAATTTGTTCGGGCGTCTGCTTTGCAACAAGCCGGTCGATAGCCCATTCGCCGAAGCGGGTGCCTACCTCGGCACGCGCGCCATCGCCGCTATCGATCCGGCAGGTGGTGAAGTGGCAGAAGGGTTCAATCGCGGCAAGGCGTGCCTGTGCCCGGGGGACAGTGTCGCTTCGCCAGAAGCCATACTCCTTCGCGCGGCGGATTTCGCTCAGTTCCGCTGCGAGCTCGTGCAGGAACGACAGGGCCTGTGCTTCATCGCTCATCGAACTTTCCTGTCTGTCCGCGATTGGGTTTACCAAGTGCAATAGGGCTTCCGGTATTCTCGCGCTACGTTGTATCGGGTGCGAAATTCACAATTATCGTAGCATCTTATCTCGGGCCTTCTGCTGGCGTCCAGCGAAGGTCGTGGGCCAGGAGAGAGCCCATCTATTTTGTTTGGAACAAAAGCGGCAGCTTTCGGCAAGAGCTTGAGCGAGCTCGATCGGCCGAAATCGGGCGCAAAGTTGCCGAGCCGCGAGGCTGTCTGATGTCTAGCTCGCCGCATATCTCCACAGTTGCCGGATCGCTTTGCAGCCGCTTCGCAACATGCCCACTGCTAAGATGCTTTCTTCGTTAGCTGGCATCCAGCGTCTGCTCAAAGGATCGTCCAAGCTGTCTTGAGCCATCAGCCCGGTTAATCCAGCATGTTGTGACTTTTATCCAAGCTTCTTGGAGTCAGGCCGACCGCAACCAATTGATTCTTGGTCGAGCGAATCCAAGCTTTTATTGCGTCCCACACCTGTTGTGTCGGCTGCCATGAGCGGTGAACATTTCACGTCCCCAACCCAATGCTCACCGCCGACCAGATGAGATCGGCAGCGTTCGTGTGGAACAGATCGATTGTTCCCAGCACATGGCCGTCCAGGAGATAACTCGCGCCGTCGGGTTTTGTCGGGAAATGACCTCCGAGAAATCGTAGTCCCTTCAGCGTCGGCAGCAGACATTCCCCCAGAACGATCTGAAAGCTCGGCCCGTCAGAGATTGTCGTTTTTGCCGCAAGTACGGCCGGGAGGACGGGCTGGCGGAACTTTCAAGGCTCGGCGCATGGTGGAGGGAGCGGACTGCTGCCGCGAATGCTCCACTCTCATCGGAAAAGGGACGCTCGCCTCGGGTCTGCGGATCCTTCGCGGTCAGGTCGTGAGGACGGCGGGGCTGTGAGTGTGGACCGCCCACCGCATCGCGGCACTGTAATCCTTCACGCTCGTCGTGTTTCCAAACTGATCGAGAATGCGCACCCGGTTGAGCTGATTGCGCCACGTCGCGAACTTCTTGGCCTTGAAACCGACGCGCAGCTCCGCCGTGTTCGCTGAAGGCGAATTCGCGCTGACGGACCGGAGCGACCTCGTCGCGGGGCTGCGCTACGACTACGGCAGATTCGCAAGCCGGGTCAGCGTGCTGGCGCGCAACCTTCTTCGAGAAGGACCATTTCACCGTCGTCATCGTCGCCAATCCGGGCGCCGAATTCGCCGCACTGGGCGATCATCAGGCATTCTGGCAGCGGCTCGACGCGAATTTCTGAACGGCACGTGGCAAGCGGGCATGGCGATGCCGGACTGCAAGGGGACACAAGCAGCCCGGCATCATGGTGTGGGTGAGCGCCTCACGAAAGGCCGCGCTCACCCGGAACGGCGTCCGGCGATCACCGGGCGACGAGGCGGATCTTGCGGTCCTTGCGGGCGAGCTGCTGCTGGCCGTATTTCGCCACCGCAAGGTCGCGCGAGGTCTTCGCCGCGATGCGGGTTTCCGCCTGGCATTCGCGCACCGCGCGGTCGAAGGTCGGCCTGCCTTCGGTCCTGCCGCAGACCGCTTCGACAGCGGCTTCGATGCGGCGGTCGAAGATCGCCTGGCCGGCCTCGCTCGACAGGTCGAGATCGGCATAGCTGATGTCGGCCGAGCGCGGCTCGGCGGCGTTCGCGGCCGAAAGCGGCAGGAGGCTCGCGGCGAAAGTGATGGCGGCGGTGGTGATGGTCTTGGTCATGGGTCTTCTCCTCGTGTGCAGGGCGGCGGTGCGCCGCGTCCGGTTTGTCCGAGTGAGCCGTTCCGGTGTGATCCGGAGGGCCCGTCGGATGAGTTGGAGAATGACCGGGTCGACCTTATCGCGCTTCACAAGAGGCGTGATTTGGCCCTTATGAAAAGCTTATTTTTGCAGCTCGAAGGGTGACTTGGGGGGTGTTTTCTGCCCTAATCGACATCGGGCGCGTTAATTGACGCAGATGTCGATGCAGCGAGGCGCTACGCCATGAACGAGCAACCGGGCCGGTCCGAGGAGGCGCTCGCACAGCGCGCGCGGCGCATCGACCTTGCCCATCACAGCGATTTCGCGCTCGGCCCGGTCCGGGTGCGGCCCTCGCTGCGGCGGATCGTCGGTCCGGACGGCGAGGCAATGCTCGAGCCCAAGGTGATGCAGGTGCTTATCGCCCTGTCGGACCCGATCGGGGCGCTGCTTTCGCGCGACGACCTGATCGATCGCTGCTGGGACGGACGCGTGATCGGCGACACCTCGATCAACCGGGTGATCTCGCTGCTGCGCGGGGCGCTGCGCGATGTCGCAGGCGAGGCCGTCGTGGTCGAGAACGTGCCCAAGGTCGGGTATCGGCTGGTGGTGCGCGAGAGCGAGGCGGAAGGCGAAGCGGATATTGCCGAAGGCGACGATGCGGACGCCCCCGGTTCTCCCGCTGCGGCGAAGAGCAGGCGAGGCCCGTTCTTCGCAGGAATCGCGGTGCTGGTCGCAGTCGCGCTCGCCGCTGTCTTCGCGCTGCTGCGCCCCACCGGCGATGAGCCCCTTCCCGACATCAGCGTCGCCATGCTCCCGCTCGGTGTCGCTGAGGGCGTCGACCCGCTCTACGCCGCCGGGCTAGAGAGCGAGCTGCGCGCCCAGTTCGCCCAGGTCGGGGCGATGGAAGTCACGGCCAGCGAAAGCGCGCGGATGCTGCTCGAGGAGGGCCTCTCCCCGACCGAGATCGGCAAGCGGCTCGGCGCGCACTATGTCTGGGCGGGCGATTTCGCGGTCGAGGCGGAGCGCGCCGCGCTCGACCTGCGCCTGATCGATGTCGATACGGGCGAGGAAGTCCTTGTCGACCGCCTGTCGAGCGCGCCCGACGCCGCCCAGCACCTGCCGTTCCGCACCGCCCGCTCGGTCTCGCTCGCGCTCGGTCGCCCGGTGCGCGAAAGCACCCTGCCCGAAGCGGTCTCGGCGAGCGATTTCAAGCTCTACCTCGTCGCCAACGGGCTGATGCGCACTCGCGGGATGGACCAGCGCCGCGCGGCGCTCGAAATCCTCGGCGAGGTGACCGCGCGCAACCCGCGTTTCGCGGCCGGCTGGGGCGCGCTCGCCAAGGCCCATTTCCTCTATCCCGCGCAAGGGGTCGAGGAGACCGCGCGATATCGCGGCATGGCGCGCGCCTTCGCCGAGCGCGCTCTCGAAATGCGGGCCGACACGGTCGAGGCGCTCAAGGTGATCGGCATCGCCTCGGAGGAACCCGAGGTCGCGCTCGCCAATCTCGAACGCGCGGTCGAACTCGACCCGGGCGATTCCGAAGCGTGGTTCTGGCTCTCGATCCAGCAGCAGCGTTTCCTGCTCGAAGGCGGCGATCCGATGGCGAGCGCGCTCCGGATGGTCGCGATCGACCCGCTCTGGCCGGCGGTCTGGAACGTCTCGACACTCGCCGCCGAATTCGGCCGGGGCGACCTCGCGCGCAAGATGGAGCGCGACATCGCCGCCGCCTCGGCGACGCCGGCGCAGGAAATGTTCGCCGAAGCCCGGCTCGCCCGGCTCGAGGGCGACCTGTCGCGCTTCGTCGAGCTGACCACCCGCGCCTCGCGCACGGCGACCGATGGCGAGCGGCTTTACAGCATCTATATCCCCGACCGCATGATCCGGCTGCTGCTCGACCTGCCGCTGGCCGATGGCCAGAGGGTGCGGCGGGGCAGCGCGCCCGGGATGCTCGAACGGCTCGATCGCGGCGACCTGCCCGCAAGGGCCGAGCTCGAACGGGCCGGGCTGGCGGGCAAGCGGGCGTGGGACGATCCGCGCTTCATGGAAGTGGCTGCGCCGCTTTTTCTCGAAACCGGACGTGAGCGGGAGATGCTCGAGGATTACGACGCGCGTTTCGCAAGCCCCGCCGCCTTCGCCGCCCATGCCGAGCAGACCGGACAGCCCTATGCCGTCATCACCGGCGTCTCGCCCTATCTCGTCCTCGCCCTGCGCCGCGCCGGACGCGACAATGAGGCGGCAGCGCACCTTGCCGCGATGAAGAAGGCGCTTTCCGAGGCGCGCGCCACCGGGCTCGAATGGCTCGATCCGCTGCTGCTCGAACTCGACATCGCCGCCCTCGAAGGTGACGCCGGGCGCGCCGCGGAGGTGGTCGCGAGGCTTCCCGATTTCGGCTGGCCCTTCGCCCCGGCGCGGGTCGATCCGAGCGTGCACAACCTGCTGCGCTCTGATCCGCTCTATGGCGAGATCCGCCAATTGCCCGAAGTCGACGCGGTTCTCGATCCAATCCGCCGCCGCTTATCAAGGGAGCGTGCGGAAGTGCTTTCGCTCGGCTTGTGATTGGTCAGGTTGGCCCGCAACTGAAAAATCTCGCGCTTCCCTTCGCCCAAGGCATCAGGAGGCGTTGAGTTCAGCCCCGGTCCTTACCATGCTTGATGGTTCGGGTTTGAGCTCGTCGCATTTCCCGGCAACCAGATGCCAAGGCGATGTTCGCTTTGGTCCGAGCAGCGGAAGGTAAGCCGGCGCTTGGTCGTTCATCAGCGCAAGTCGCCCACCGTGATGAATGGCGCCCAACTGCTTGGATGATCGGCGAATTCCAGGCTTTCGTCGTTCCGGACATCGATCATCGCCAATTGCAATGCCGTGCCGCGCGACATTCCCGGGTTTTCGGCCAGCATCCGGACAGCCCCGGATGTCAGCAGGGGGGCGACATCGTCACGCACGGGCCAATGCGAGGCGAGGAGGCTGCGTGCTCCGGCAAAGAAGAACGACCGTGCAAGGCCGGACAGGCTGCCGCCGCCGAGGCCGTCGGCAGCCGCGGTGTTGCAGGCGCTCAGCATGACCCAGTCGGCCGACAGGTCGAGCGTGAGGATTTCCGATGCGGTGAGCAGGCCATCGTCATGCATCGTCGCTTCCTCGGGAGGTGTGAAGACGAGCCCCGGCTCGGACGCTATGCCGCCTTCTCCGGCTTTCAGCCCATGCGTCGCGAAAGCCAGGAACCGCACATTGGACAGGTCTTCATCCTTGACCGAAGATTCGGTTGCAGAAGCGCCGAGATAGAGCACCTCGGAGCCCTGCTGCAGCGATTGCGCCAGCATCCGCACTTCCTGCGCCGTGCCCGGCAGGCGCGCAAGAGCGCGTATGCTTGCCGGGTCGGCCAGTGGCGGCCCGTCCCTGCCATTGGCGGAAAGGGCGATGCGCGTGCTGGCGACCGAACCTGCGTTACGCCCGCCGCGGGTTGCCGCTTCTCCTTCGAGAATCGGGTCGGCAAAGCCGACGATCGAGCGCTGCCTGCTTGCGGTTTTCACGTTCGTACGGAGAAAGGCGAGCGAGGCGATAGATGGCAATTGCGCCATCGCGAACCGATCTCCCAGCCAGGACATCGCCCGGTAATCGTGATGCCTCTCGCCTGCGGTATCGGGCGCGGCAGCCACAAGGACGGTCAACGGGATCGACGCGAGCTCCGGCCCGGTCGCATAGAGAAGCGCATCGCTGGCCGCGAGGACCGGCATCACGGGTTCGATGAGTTCGCGGAATAGATCATGCGCGGCCCCGGCCTCGAAGCCTGCGTCCCAGTAACTGATTACGCCTGCACCCCAAGGGTCGAGATCCTCGCGAAGCCTGCGTGCAGACCCGGCGACTTCGTCGGCCGTCAGGTCCGACTTGTGCCAGGCTTCGCCTTCGGGAGTGACGGCCATGACGTGCGTGCCGTATTCCGTGGGCAGGACCAGGACCACGGCTTCACCTTGCCCCAGCAGCGCGCGCGCCTCGGCAAGGGGAAGCGCTCTGGGGCGGATCAGCCGGAAGAATTCGGGCGCGGCCTGCTGCAGTTGCCAGTCGATGTCTTCCTGGCGCGCCACAGCCTGCCGATACTCCCGGCTGCCTGCCATTCCATCGCGCGCCAGGCTGGCGATTTCCCGGGATATGGCCTCGCGTTGGCGGGCCAGCTCCCCGAACCCTGCGCGCGCCGCGAACTCGCTTGCCGCGTTCTGCGCGACCGCCCGTGTCGCGCGGTCCTGCAGGGCGTCCTGCGCGGCGGCGAAGGCTTCGGCGAACAGGGCTTTGTCCGCGTCGCCATTTTCCTGTGCGAGACGCCATGCCGCTTCCACGAAACCGGAGAACTGCTGTCTTGCATCCTGCCCGAAAGGAAGGTCTTCCGGTGCCGAGAACTGATCCGCGATCACGGCATTGGCTTCCGCGCCCGGCGGGCGATTGTCGCGCACGCCGCGCAGATAGCGGATCGCGAACCGAGCGCTGTCGAGAGCAAGGGCGGACCGAGTGTCGGCTCGCAGGAGGATGCGGGCGAGCTGCGAGCGGGCCTGCGGCAGATAATATTCGCGCTCCACCGGGTCCGATCCCGGCTGCCAGGGATAAAGTTGCTCGGGCGGCACCTCGTTGAGGTCAGGTGCGAGAACGGCCCGCGCAAGGGCTTCGGCTGCCAGGTCGCTGTTTCCCAGCGCCGCCTGGGCGTTCGCCAGATAGGCAATGACGGTCACTTCCATGTCGGACTGGCCGAAATTGTCATCGCCCAGCGCATCGAGCCAGCGTGCCGCCTCTTCCACGACCAGGTCGTAGCGGCCTGCTTCGGTCATCCCGCGCAGCAGTTCGCGGGTTGCGAAGTAGAGGGGATAGGGACGAAATGCGCCGATCTCGCGCAGCTCGAGATCGCGCGACGTCACGAGATTCTCGACAAGTGCATCGCCCGACAAGTCCGCCCGTTTTTCGAACAGGTTCCGCAGTTCGGAGCGTGCCGGTTCGTCATAGGTGTCGAGGCGCCAATCGAATTCCGACGGAAGGTCTTCCGATGCGAACATGGCCTGACGCTCGGCGTCTTGCTGCCAATTTTCCAGATTCCCGGCCAGCTGCCGCACCAGCGCATTGTCCTGCCCCAGCCGCGCTTGCGCGGCGGGGAGGGCCTCGGCGGAAAGCCGGCTGACCAGGTCGACATGGACCCGGTCGTAATCGACGGCGCGCACGGCAAGGGTGGCACGGGCAAGCGTCCGGAGGTAAATTTCGCTGTCCGGCGTGTAGGTGCGCTCGACATAGCGAAGCAGGGCCATCGTCGCCTGCAGCCATGCCGCGTCGGACTGCCAGGTGGTCCTTTGCTCCTGATATTCGGAAAACAGCTCGGCATAGCGTGCGTCCGTCGCAATCGCCTGCCGCTCGATCCCAGTTACCTGCTGGGGCGGGGATGACGGCAGTGCGGCGAAATCGCGCGGACCGGGCAGGAACTCGTATGTGTCGGGCGCCCGTCTATCGATAAGTCCTGCGCTCTCCAGCGCGCTGTCGCGTCGCCGGCGAAGGATCCTGCTCAGCGCATGATCCGGGCCCAGCCTCCTCGCGACGGCCGGAAAGGCCTCGACGTATAGTTGTCGCATGAAAGCCGAGTATCGCCCTTCGAGATCCAGGTAATTGACGACATCGAAGGTTTGGTCGAGCGTCTGAAGATAGAGGTTGTCATCGGGCTGATAGGCTTGCGCGACATAGGCCATCAGCTCCACGGAGGTTTCCAGGACAGCCTCGTCACCGGACGCATTCCGGATCGCGGCGAAGAGCTCGGCGTAGCGGGGATCCGCAGCGATCGCCTCGCTTTCGATCGGATCGATGGTCTGCGCCGCAACGGCGAGGTTGCCGCCCGGAGCGAACATCAGGATACCAACGCAAGCGAAACCCAGTACAGACAATCGATGACGCAACCGCACGCTTACCCCCCTCAAGCCTTCTTCATGACGCGAACGTCACCAGGCAAACGCCTGCGAACGGACGGTCATGTTTGAGAGACAAGCTTGTCTGCCTGCAAGGGCAAATATCCAATAGGCTGTGTCCGGATCATTCTTGAATGGCCGGTGATCCAATTCGACCGTCACTGGAGCAGCAGGTTGCTCCGACGACAAGACAAACGTGATACGTCGAGTCATCCTGGTTGCAGACGGTCGGAGCGACGATAAAGGGGCCGCCGGCCGTTGGAAAGCTGAACGAGATCATATCCTCGCTGGAGCGTCTCCTCACTCACTCAAAAGCAAACTTGGGCGATCCGCTTCTTCCGCGATCGCGAGCGACGGCTGCGAGGTCGGGGGCGCAATTCGTTTGGCAGGGACTCCAAATCGATCATGCCGCATCATTCAGGCCGAAGTCGGAAACCCGTTACTCGAACAACGCCGTGTCGGTCGTCTTCTTTTCAGTCGGCGCAAACGGCGTCGCTGAAATATCAAAGCAGCGCCGAATGCACCGTGTCTTGTGAATTCGGTCTAGGCTCGAACGCGTCCTCGTGATCTCGTCAAGATCGAAGCCATGTGCTTCGGCATCCTTCCTGCTGATCTTGGCTAAGGCAGGCTTGCGTTATCTGTCGAGGCGCAGCGCGGTATGAATGGCTCCCCGAGTTGGATTCGAACCAACGACCAAGTGATTAACAGTCACCTACTCTACCGCTGAGCTATCGGGGAGCAGCCCCGGTCTGTCTGCCGGAGCGAGCCGCGCGTATATGGGGGCATATCCCGTTTTGCAAGAGTGTTTTGAAGTGGATTTCCCGAGCTTGCGGCTGAGGCATCAGGTCATGCGGTGACGAACTGTTCGGAGACGATCCGCTCCTCTAGGCTCTGGCCTGGATCGAACAGCAGTTCGAGCTCGGTATCGCGCGCGATCTCCAGACTCACTTCGGCGATGTCTCGCAATTCCTTCTGGTCGGCGACCGCGGCGACCGGGCGCTTGACCGGTTCGAGCACCTTCAGCACGATCTTCATCCGGTCGGGCAGGATCGCCCCGCGCCAGCGCCGCGGGCGGAAGGGGCTGATCGGGGTCAGCGCGAGAACCTCGCTGTCCAAGGGCAGGATCGGCCCGTTGGCCGACAGGTTGTAGGCCGTCGAACCCGCCGGCGTCGCCACGAGCACCCCGTCGCAGACCAACTCGCGGATCCGCACGCGACTTCCTACCGTGACCTCGATCTTGGCCGTCTGGCGGGTTTCGCGCAGGATCGACAATTCATTGATCGCGCACAGGGAATGGCGCTCTCCGCGCTGGGTCACCGCCTCGATCCGCAGGGGCGCGATCGCCTTGTGCTTCGCCCGGTTCAAGCGCCCCAGCACGTCCATGCGCGGGGTATAACGGTTCATCAGGAACCCGACCGTGCCGAGGTTCATCCCGAAGGCGGGGATGATGCGGCCCGAATCGAGCATCTCGTGCAGGGTCTGCAACATGAACCCGTCCCCGCCGAGGACCACCGCACTATCGGCCTCCTCGAGCGGGGCCCAGTCGTGCTGGCCGACGAGGACATCGTAAGCCGACTGCGCACGCTCGGTATCGGACGCGAGCAGGCAGGGCCTCGTGAACTGGTGCGGCTCTACGCCTGTCCTCGCCATTCTCTCCCCCGTCCGGCCCTTTGCGATGCTCCCCGACACCTCGCGGCAATTGCAGATTCGTCACCATGTTTCAATTCAGGCCGTCTTCCCGATTAGCCTGCCTTTTTCGAGCAGGCCATGCTTAAGAAAGCACCACGCGGTTATCGGCGGGCCTTTCGATGGAAGACCCGTGAAAACGAGATCCGATCGCGAGGGAGCGCGAAACCTGATGGAACGGCGACAATCGCTGCGAGGAACCGGGCACGCAGCAATGCCCAAGGGCGGCTCGATCATGCCGGGCGTGCGCCCCGGCGCGCTCGAGGCGGACCTGCTCTCCGCGCTCGACCGGCGCGAGATCGAAGTCCTGTTCCAGCCGCAGTTCTCCGCCGCGACAGGCGCGGTCGCCGGGGCCGAGGCGCTGGCGCGCTGGCGCCACCCGACTCTCGGCGAGATCGGCGCGCGCGACCTGTTCGCCATCGCCGAGCGCGCCGCGCTTGTCGCGCCGCTCTCGCGCCATGTCGTCGCGCGCGCGCTGGAGGATGCGGCGCGCTGGCCGGAAACGCTCACGCTCTCGCTCAACATCACGCCGGAGGAGTTGGGCGACCCGCGCTTCGCGGCCGATTTCGCGGGGCTGATCGGGCGTAGCGAGATCGCGCCGCACCGGCTGATGCTGGAGATCACCGAGGATCTGCTGCTGCGCAACCTGAAACAGGCGGGCGAGGCGCTGGCCGCGCTTCGCAAGCTCGGCTTTCGCACCGCGCTCGACGATTTCGGCGCGGGCTTCTGCAATTTCCGCTACCTGCGCGAACTGCCGCTCGACGCGCTGAAACTCGACAAGACCATGCTGGACAGCGTACCGCGCGATCCGACCGCGCTCGCGGTGCTGCGAGCAATGATCCAGCTCGGCAAGGCGCTCGACCTCACGGTCTATGCCGAGGGCGTCGAAAGCGAAATCCAGCGCGCCGCCGTGGTGAGCGAAGGGTGCGATTACTGGCAGGGCTTCCTGCGTGCACAGCCGATGAAAAGCGAGGCCGTGCTCGCACTCGCCCGCACCGCGCGGGGCAAGGGCCACGGGTAACCCTGCGGCCAAAGCGGACAAAGGTTACACCCTGTCACCTTTTCGGCGCGCCGATTTCGCCAGTAATGCCGGTATCTTACAGTGGAAATCGCGAAAGTGACGGACACGGGGAAGGGGGGCTTTTTCGCTCATTCTTCGCGCGCCTGATGCCCTCAAGGGGCGCGGGTGGGGATGACGACGATGCGAAGGAGCAGGCGGAGTCTCTAGAGCCGCGCGGCTGTGTAGGAAATGGCGCCTTTCTGAGGGCACCCTTAGAACGGCCGGTCTTCCGGACGCTGCGACATCGCCTCTTGCCGGCGCAGGAGGAAGCGCACCCATCCGAAAACGATAGCAAAGCCCGGTCCTGTCCCGAGGCAGGCCGCGACGATGTGGCCGTTATTCACCAAATACACCAACAGGGCGATGACGGGGATCAGTGGTATGCTGAGCAGCCAGCGCCATTGATAGAACGTTCGGGGCGGGCGCACTTGCCGATCGACGAACCGCTCGACACGCTTGGCGAGAGCCGAAAATCTCATGCCGCCTGTTTGCCCTTCGCCTTCGCCGCCTTCCTCACGATCCCCGAAAGCCCCTTGGTCAGCTGGAAGAGGCCATTGAGGCGGCTCTGCGGGTCGCCCCAGGCGCGGTTGATGACGAGCTTCATGTCGGGGCGCAGCTTGGCCGTCCCTTGCAGGCGGTCGACATAGGCGATGAGGCCGGCGGGGTCGGGGAAGTCGTCCTTGTGGAAGGTCACCAGCGTGCCCCTCGCGCCGACGTCGATCTTGGCGATGTTGGCGGCGATCGCCTGGTGCTTGATCTCTATGAGGCGCACGAGGTTCTGCGTCGGGGCGGGCAGGTCGCCGAAGCGGTCGATCATTTCGGCAGCGAGGCTCTCGATCTCGGCCTTGCCTTCGGCCTGGTTGAGGCGGCGGTAAAGCGCCATGCGCACCGCGAGGTCGGGGACGTAATCCTGCGGGATCATGATCGGCGCATCGACCGTGATCTGCGGGGAAACCTTGTCGCGCGCAGGCTCGAGGCCCATCTCACCCGCCTTCGCGGCGAGGATCGCGTCCTCGAGCATCGACTGGTAAAGCTCGAAGCCGACCTCGCGGATATGGCCCGACTGCTCGTCGCCCAGAAGGTTGCCCGCGCCGCGAATGTCGAGATCGTGGCTTGCGAGCTGGAAGCCCGCGCCGAGGCTGTCGAGATCGCCGAGCACTTTCAGGCGCTTCTCCGCGACTTCGGAGAGGGCCACGTCCTTTTCGTAGGTGAGATAGGCATAGGCGCGCAGCTTCGCCCGCCCGACGCGACCGCGCAGCTGGTAGAGCTGGGCGAGGCCGAAGCGGTCCGCGCGGTGGATGATGATGGTGTTGGCCGAAGGCAGGTCGAGCCCGGATTCGACGATTGTTGTCGAGAGCAGCACCTCGTACTTGCACTCGTAGAAGGCGCTCATGCGCTCCTCGATCTCGCCCGCGCCCATCTGGCCGTGTGCGGAGACGACCTTCACTTCCGGAACGTTCTCGTGGAGCCATTCCTCGAGCGGGGCCATGTCGGAAATGCGCGGCACGACGATGAAGCTCTGCCCGCCGCGGTGGTGTTCGCGCAGCAATGCCTCGCGCATCACCATGTCGTCCCATTCCATCACGTAGGTCCGCACGGCGAGGCGATCGACGGGCGGAGTCTGGATGGTCGATAGTTCGCGCAGGCCGCTCATCGCCATCTGGAGCGTGCGCGGAATCGGGGTGGCGGTGAGCGTCAGCATATGCACGTCGGAGCGCAGCTGCTTGAGCTTCTCCTTGTGGGTGACGCCGAAGCGCTGCTCCTCGTCGACGATCACGAGGCCGAGATCCTTGAACTCAGTCGATTTCGACAGGATCGCGTGCGTTCCGACGACGATGTCGATGTCGCCCTTTGCCAGCCCCTCGCGGGTTTCGGCCATTTCCTTGGACGAGACGAGGCGCGAAAGCCGCCCGATCTTGAGCGGGAAGCCTTCGAAGCGGTTCGCGAAATTCTGGTAGTGCTGGCGGGCGAGAAGGGTTGTTGGCGCGACGACCGCGACCTGCCGCCCGCTCATCGCCGCGACGAAGGCGGCGCGCAGGGCGACCTCGGTCTTGCCGAAGCCGACATCGCCGCACACCAGCCGGTCCATCGGCTTGCCGCTTTCAAGATCGCGCAGGACGTCCTCGATCGCGCGTTCCTGGTCGTCGGTCTCCTCCCACGGGAAGCGATCGACGAACTGGTTGAAGCTGGCCTCATCGGCTTCGAAAACGGGGGCTTTCTTGAGCGCACGCTCGGCGGCGACCTTCATCAACTCGCCCGCGATCGCGGTGATGCGCTCCTTGAGCCGGGCCCGGCGTTTCTGCCACGCTTCGCCGCCCAATCGGTCGAGCGGGACCGCCTCTTCGGAGGAACCGTAGCGCGAGAGGACGTCGATGTTCTCTACGGGTATGAACAGCTTGTCGCCGCCGTGGTATTCCAATGCGACGCAATCGTGCTGGCTCTTGCCCACGGCGATGGGTTCAAGGCCGAGATACTTGCCGATGCCGTGCTCGACGTGGACGACGAGATCGCCTCTCGACAACGCTTGAAGTTCGGCGAGGAAAGCGTCGGAATTGCGCCGCTTCTTCTTGCGACGCACCAGCCGGTCGCCGAGGACATCCTGTTCGGTGACGATCTCGAGGTCGTCATTGGCGAAGCCCGCCTCGAGCGGCAGGACCATGATCGTCGCATCGCCCTTTTTCGAGGCGCCGAGCGCCTCCTGCCAGCTTTCCGCCATGCGAGTCGGCGTGCCGGCTTCGGAGAGAATCGATCCGATCCGCTTGGCGCTGCCGGTGGAATAGGCGGCGAGGAGCGGGCGCTTGCCGGCCTTGGCGATGGCCTTCAAATGCTCGGCGGCGGCTTCGTAGACATTGTCGCCGCGCGCCCGTTCGGGGGCGAAGTCGCGCGCGGCCCGGAAGCCGAAATCGACCGAGGCCGAGCCCTCGGGCGCGGCGAAGACGCTCGCGCGGTGAGCGGGGGCTTTGGCGAGCGCGCGGGCGAACTCGTCTTCGGCAAGATAGAGCGCGTCTTTCGGGAGCGGGCGATAGCTGCCCGACTTGTCAGATCCGGTGCGCGTGCGCTGGTCGTGGTAGTCGGCAATGTCCGACAGCCGCTCTTCGCCCGCGCCGAGCGATTGCTGGTCGATCACCATCACGTCGGTGGAATCGAGGTGGTCGAACAGGGTCGCAAGCTTGTCCTCGAACAGCGGCAGCCAGTGCTCCATCCCCGCCAGCCGCCTGCCGTCGCTGACCGCTTCGTAAAGCGGATCCTGCGTCGCCGACGCGCCGAAAAGCTCGCGGTAGCGCGACCGGAACCGCTTGATGCTCGCCTCGTCGAGCAGCGCCTCGGAGGCGGGTAGGAGCAGGTGCGAGTCGAGCGTGCCCGTCGAGCGCTGCGTGTTCGGGTCGAACAGGCGAAGGCTTTCCAGCTCGTCGCCGAAGAAATCGAGCCGCAGACCCTCATCCAGCGAAGAGGGGAAGATGTCGACGATCGACCCGCGCACCGCGAATTCGCCGTGGTCGACCACGGTGTCGGTGCGCGAATAGCCCGCCCGCGTCAGCAGCGCGGCAAGGCTGTCGTGGCCGATGGTCGTGCCCGGCGCGAATTCGCGCACGCTCTCGCGGATGCGGAACGGGGTGAGCACCCGCTGCAGCGCGGCGTTGACCGTGGTGACGAGAAACTGCGAGCCGCCCTTGGGGTTCTGCAGCCGGTGAAGCGCCGAAAGCCGGGCTGCGCTGATCGAGAGAGCCGGGCTCGCGCGGTCGTAGGGCAGGCAGTCCCATGCGGGAAATTCGATCACCTCGACCTCGGGCGCGAAGAAGCGCGCCGCATCCGCCACGGCGCGCATCGCAGCATCGTCGGGCGCTATGAAGACCGCGCGCTTTCTCGCCGCGCGGGCGAGGTCGCCCATGACGAGCGGTAGGCTCCCGCGCGGGAGCGAGGTCAGCGTCAGCGGCGTTTCGCTCGTGAGGATGCGGGAGAGGTCGGGCATGGGCTTACAGGGTCAAACGCGCTGGCGCACGGGCGTTCCCGCGCGCGATTGGGGGAGCGCGGCCCTAGCGCGGGATATCGACGTAGTCGAGTTTCTGCATCTTCTCGATCAGCTCGCCCCGGAACCGTTCGGGCACGGCCTGCGTGCCTAGGCCCCAGGCCATGACATCGACATCGTCTTCGGCCAGCAGGTCTTCGAACCAGTCCATTTCCGCCTCGTCCCATTCCGCGTGGTAGCGATCGAAGAAGCCGCCGATCATGTAATCGGCCTCGCGCGTGCCGCGATGCCAGGCGCGAAAGCGCGCGCGGGCGAGGCGCTGTTCGAAAGTGGGCATATCGTCCATGGCGGGCGAGGTAAGGCACTCGCCCGCACGGTTCAAGCGGCTATAACCCCCCGCGATGCGTCCCGATATCCTCAACCCCCTGTTCGCCGAAACCCGCGCTCTCGAAGGAGTCGGGCCGAAACTGGCGAAGCCGCTCGGAAAGCTCGGGCTCGAACGGGTCAAGGACGTCGCCTACCACCTGCCCGAACGCTTCGTCACGCGCCGCGCGATCGCCAATCTCGACGAAGGGGGCGAGGGCGAGCAGGTGATCGTGGCGCTGACCCCGACCGAACACCGCGCCTCGCGATCCCCCCGCGGGCCTTACCGCGTGCTGGCGCAGGATGCGGCGGGCAATATCTGCGCGATCACCTATTTCGGCCGCGCGTCCTACACGGCGAAGAAGCTGCTGCCGGTGGGCGAGAAGCGTTGGGTCGCGGGTAGGCTCGACCGCTATGGCGATATGCTCCAGATCGTCCATCCCGACCATGTCGAAAGCGAAAGCGCGGCGCATCTGGGGCGGCTGACCGAGCCGGTCTATCGCCTGTCCGAAGGACTCACCCAGCCGCGCGTCGCGAGCCTCGTCGAACAGGCGCTGGAACGTCTGCCCGAGCTGCCCGAATGGATCGAGCCGGGCCAGCTCGAGCGCGCCGGATGGCCGAACTGGCGCGATGCGCTGGCGATGGCGCACCGCAATGAAAACGCCCCGGCGCGCGACCGGCTCGCCTATGACGAACTGCTTGCGAACAGCCTCGCGCTGCTGCTGGTCAAGGCGGACAGCCGCCGGCGCAAGGGGCAGTCGCTCATCGGCGACGGGCACCTGCGCGTGCAACTCGCGCTGCCGTTCGAGATGACCGGCGCGCAGAAACGCTCGATCGCCGAGATCGAGGGCGACATGGCGCAGGAAGCGCCGATGCTGCGCCTGCTGCAGGGCGACGTGGGCGCGGGCAAGACCGTGGTGGCATTGGCCGCGATGCTGATCGCGGTCGAGGCGGGCAAGCAGGCCGCGCTCCTCGCGCCGACGGAGATCCTCGCGCGCCAGCATTACGAGACGCTGCGCCGCATGGCAGCCCCCACCGGGGCCGAGGTCGCGCTGCTGACGGGCCGGGCCAAGGGGCGCGAACGCGAGTCGATCCTGATGGGCCTGCTCGACGGGTCGATCGACATCATCGTCGGCACGCATTCGCTGTTCCAGGACAGCGTGGCCTACAGGGATCTCGGCCTCGTCGTGATCGACGAACAGCACCGCTTCGGCGTCGCCCAGCGCCTCGCGCTGGCGGCTAAGGGCAGGTGCGCGCCGCACACGCTCGCCATGACCGCGACGCCGATCCCGCGCTCGCTGACGCTGGCGAATTACGGCGAGATGGACGTGAGCCGCCTCGACGAACTGCCGCCCGGACGCCAGGCGATCGACACGCGAGTCGTGCCGCAGGAGCGGATGGAGGACGTTGTCGCAGGGGTGGCGCGGCATCTTGCGGGCGGGCAGCAGGCGTACTGGGTTTGCCCGATGGTCCGCGACAACGAGACTGACGACATCGCCGCGGCCGAGGCCCGCTATGCGGCGCTCAAGGAGCGTCTCGGCGATGCGGTCGTGATGGTTCACGGCCAGCTCGCGCCCGAGGTCAAGGATGCGAACATGGAACGTTTCGCCAGCGGCGAGGCGAAGCTGCTGGTGGCGACCACCGTGATCGAGGTCGGGGTCGATGTCCCCTCGGCAACGCTGATGGTGATCGAGCAGGCCGAACGCTTCGGCCTCGCGCAATTGCACCAGCTGCGCGGGCGCGTCGGGCGCGGGTCCGAGAAATCGGTCTGCCTCTTGCTGCGCGGCAACGAATTGTCGGAAACGGGCAAGAAGCGGCTCGCCCTGATGCGCGAGACGCAGGACGGGTTCCGCATCGCCGAGGAAGATCTCGAACTGAGAGGCGGGGGCGAACTGCTCGGCACGCGGCAATCGGGCGAGGCGGCGTTCGCCATCGCCGATCTCGACCAGGTCCAGCGCCTGCTGCCCGCCGCCCATGCCGATGCGCGCCTGCTGATCGAGCGCGACGGCGGGCTGACCAGCGCGCGCGGCGAGGCGGCCCGGGTGCTGCTCTACCTGTTCGAGCGCGACTGGGGCGTGCAATTGCTGCGCGGCGGATAGGGTGCGCGTGTCAGTCTTTACGGTCGAACCGGGCGGAGAGGCCCTCTTCGAGGAAGCGCCGCACCAGCACGTCGACCGCGATGTTGATTTCTTCCCAGACGCGGCGGAAATCGGCCTCGTCGCCGTAATAGGGATCGTCGATACCGCGTCCGGTCAGCCCTTCGACCGCGTCGTTGAGCAGCGCGACCTGCGCGGTCCCGTCGCGCGGGGCGTGGGCGCGGATGCCCTGCAGGTTCGCCTTGTCGAGCGCGAATATGTGGGTCGCACGGTAGAAGTCGTCGCGCGCGATCTGGCGGCCGAGCAGCCCGCCGATATCGACCCCGTTCTCGCGCGCGATGCGGATCGCTCGCGGATCGGGCGGCTCGCCGATATGATAGGACGCGGTCCCGACCGAATCGACCTGCGCTTCGAGCCCGGCCTTAACCGCCGCAGCCCGGAACGCGCCCTCCGCCATGGGAGAGCGGCAGATGTTGCCGAGGCAGACGAACAGGACTGCCGGAAGTGAATTCGAGCCTTGTGCCATGTCGAAGGCCAGTAGGTCGCCAGTGCAGATTACGCAATATTCTTGTAAGTAATACGGGAGTTTACTCGGTGCGGAAACTTTGTCTCGCTCTAGCACTTGGAGGAATGCCTCTGGCGAGTGCGTGGGCCGGCCCGGTCGAGGACTACGAGGCGCTGCGCGAGGAGGTGTGGGAAGCGACGCTCGACGCCTCGCCGCTGCTCGCCACCAGCGTCGGCGATGACCGGGGGGAGGGCGAGCTTTCCGACCTCTCGCTCGCCGAATACGAACGAGGGCTTGAAGAGACGAAGGGCTTCCTCGCAAGGTTGCGCGCGATCGATGCCGATGCTCTGCCGGTCGATCTCAGGATCGATTACGAAGTGCTCGAGGCGAGCCTTGCCGACCGGGTCGCCGCCTCTGCGCACCAGCATGATCGCTATGTCCTGTTCACGACATTCGGCGGGTGGGGATCGTGGTTCGCTTCGCTCCCCGACAGTTCGCCCTTCTTCGACCGCGCGGATTATGAAAGCTATGTCAGCCGCCTCGAAGCCTTCGCCGCGCAGAACGAACAGGGCATTGCGCGTAGCCGCGAGGCGGTCGCACGCGGGCTGACGCAGCCTTGCGAACCGCTCGAAGGTTTCGAGAACCGCATCGCCAAGCAGGTTGCCGAGGATTACCGCGCGACGCCCTTCTGGCAGCCGTTCGCAGGCGCACGGCCGGCCTTTCTCGACGAGGCCGAATGGAGCTCGCTCAAGGCCCAGGCGCGCGCCGCGATCGAGGACGGCGTTATCCCCGCCTATGCCGACTTCCTCGCCTTCTACACCCGCGAATACGCTCCCAATTGCCGCACCGGCACGCCGGGCGTGCTCGCGACACCGGGCGGCGCGGCCTATTACGCGCAGCAGGTGAAAAGCTACACCACGACCGACATGACCCCGGACGAGGTCCACGAACTCGGCCTTTCCGAAGTCGCCCGGATTCGCGCCGAGATGGAGCAAGTCGCCGCTGAAGCAGGCTTCGCCAGCCGCGAAGCCTTCATCGAGCACCTGAGGACCGATCCCAAGTATTACGAGACGGACGTGGACGAATATGTCGAACACGTCGCCGCGCTCGCCAAGCATATCGACGGCTTCCTGCCCAAGCTTTTCGGCCGCCTCCCGCGCCAGCCCTATACGGTGAAGCCGATCCCCGAAGCGCAGGCGCCGGGCAACACGACCGCCTATTACGAGCCGGGCTCGCTCGAGACGGGCCAGCCGGGTGTCTACCGCATCAACACGACCGAACTCGACCAGCGGCCCCTATGGGAACTGCCCGCTCTGGGCGTCCACGAGGCGGTCCCCGGCCATCACTTCCAGATCGCGCTGCAACAGGAACTCGACATCCACCCGCTGCGCGCCAACGGCACCTTCTTCACCGCCTTCGTCGAGGGCTGGGGGCTCTATTCCGAGCGGCTCGGGATCGAGATGGGGCTCTACGACACGCCCGCGAAGGAGATGGGGCGCCTGTCCTACGAGATGTGGCGCGCGACCCGGCTCGTGGTCGACACCGGGCTTCACGCAAAGGGCTGGTCGAAGCAGCAGGCGGTCCGCTTCATGCTCGACAACACCGCGCTGACGGCGGCGAATGTGGACGCGGAGGTCAACCGCTACATGACCTGGCCGGGACAGGCGCTCGCCTACAAGGTGGGCGAACTCAAGATCCGCGAACTGCGCGCGCGGGCCGAACGGGCGCTGGGCGCTGATTTCTCCTTGCGCGCCTTTCACGACACCGTGCTCGAAAACGGGGCGATCCCGCTTTCCGTGCTGGAAGCCCATGTCGACCGCTGGATCGCGGCCGAACTGGACAAGCGCAAGGACTGATCAGGCGGCGCGCGCGGGGAGGGGCTCGGTCGAGCCGAGCACGTCCTCGGTGATGCGGCGGATATTGACCTGCGCCTTCAGTTTCGCGCCGAGAAGCGCCGTGCCCGACACCTTGCGCTGGACGAACAGGGTCTCGATCGGGGGGAAGGCCCAGGTGTCCTTGTCCTGCGCGATGGCATAGCCTTCGTCGCGCAGCAGCGGCACGAAGGCGCGGTCGCCGAAGTCGAACGGCTTGTCCTCGCGCATTTCATTGATGACGATGTCGATCATTCGATTGACCCGCTCGGGATGCTTTTCCGCGACGATCGGCATCATGAAGCCGCTTTCGATGGTCGCTTTCAGCACTTGTTCGCGGTCACCCTTGAGCCCGGCTTCGAGCATCCGGCGGTAGCCGTTCGAGACGTCGGGATCGACTTCGCGGCAGGCCCCGAAATCGAGCAGGACGATCTCGCCCGTTTCGCCGCGATAGCGGTAATTGGCGAAGTTCGGGTCGGTCTGCATCACGCCGAATTCGAACAATTCGCGCGCGACGAGGCGCATCAGGCGGGCCATGACCGCGTCACGCTGTTCGGGCGATTCCTCGCCCAGCACCTCGATGCTCGAGCCTTCCTCGAAGCTCATGGCGAGGATGTGTTCGCGCGTCAGCCCTTCGTGGAGGCGCGGGACGACGAAGCCGGGCTCGCCTTCGAGCCGCTTGCGGTAAAGCTCCATCTGCTCGCCTTCGCGGTGATAGTCGGCCTCTTCGTGAAGCTGCTTTTTCGCGGCGGCGAGGAGCTTGTCGATTTCCAGTTCGGGCGGGGCGAAACCCGCGACGCGCAACAAGGTCATCACATTGTCGACATCGCTGTCGATGCTCTTCGCAACGCCCGGATACTGCACCTTGATCGCCAGTTCTTCGCCTTCGCGGGTCATGGCCTTGTGGACCTGCCCGATGCTGGCGGCGGCGATGGGCCGCGGGTTGAACCACTTGAACTGGCGGCGCCAGTCATTGCCCCATTGCTCTTTCAGCACCTTGTCGAGCTGGCGCGTCGGCATGAAGCTCGCCTGGTCGCGCAGGGTGGCGAGGATCTGCGAGAGTTCCGCAGGCAGGAAATCGCCCGCGTCCATGCTGATCATCTGGCCCATCTTCATCGCCGCGCCGCGCAGGTGCGACAAGCGGTCGGCGAGCCGTTTCGCGTTGCCGGGCGTGAGGATCAGGTCGCGCGCCGAAATCCGCTCTCCGCTGGAGATGCGGCGCGCGCCTTCGGCCATCATGCCGCCCGCGACCCCGCCCACGAGCTGGCTGAAACTTGCCACCCGCGAAATGCGCCCCGAGGGTACGGCGCGGTGGCGGCCGCGTTCCTCGCGGGTCCAGTTGGCTTCGCTTTCGGCGATGTTGCGATCGTCGTCGTCGGGGTTTTCTGGGGGAGAATCTGGCACGTGGCGACCCTGCTCGTTCCGGCTGTTGCTCCCTAACAGATGGGCCGCGAAGCGGTTCCGCGCAAGGCGCGCTGCTCGGGCGGGCCGGTCAGCTGATGCACAGCCCCCCGTCGACCGGCAGGCATTGCCCGGTGATGTAGTCCGAATGGGGCGAGGCGAAGAACACCGCTAGCCCTTCGAGGCCCGCATGGTCGCCCGGGCGGCGCAGCGGGATGCGCTTTGCCATCCACTCGGCGAATTTCGGGTTGGCAGCCGCGGTTATGTCGGTTTCGTAATATCCGAAAAGCAGCGCATTCGCGGTGATGTCGTAGCGAGCGAGCTCGAACGCCGCGCCGCGCGTGAGGCCGTTGAGAGCGGCCTTGGAGGCGGCATAGTCGGACGACTTGTTTACACCCATGATCGACTGGCCCGACGAGGTCGCGACGAGCTTCCCGCCCGGGTCGCCTTCCTTGGCGCGCTGGATCATGTGGCGGGTGACGTGCTTGTAGGTGAGCGCGGGGCCGCGCGCGTTGACCGCCATGACGCGGTCCCAGCCGTCTGTCTCCATGTCGGGAATCGCCGTGCCCGATCCGGCGATCCCGGCATTGGCGAAACAGGCATCGACCCTTCCGAAGGCGCGCAGCGTTTCGCCCATGGCATCCTCGATCTGCGCCTCCTCCGCCACGTCGCAGGTGAGAGCGATAACTTCGCCCCTGCCGAGCGCGCTCAGTTCCTCGAGCGCGGCGGCGTTCTTGTCCGCGTTGCGCGCCCAGATCGCGACATTCGCGCCGGCCTTGGCGAGTCCCCGCGCCAGCCCCAAGCCAAGGCCGCCATTGCCGCCGGTGACGACCGCGACGCGGCCGGAAAGATCAAACAGGTCCATGGGCAACGGGTTGCCTCAATCCGGCACGCGTCGCAAGCGGGTGGAACCGTGCGCCCCCTTATGTATTTTGCGAGGTCATGGACGCACACAAGACGCTCACTCCCGCCGCCCGCTGGCTCGGCTATGCGGGGCTTCTTCCCCAGATCATCTGCCTTTCCCTCGCGATGGCCGAGCCGGGGATGAACGCCGGATCGTCCGCTGGAAGCGGGTGGGGCTATGCCGCTCTCCCGGCGGGTTTCGCCTATGCCGCGGCGATCTTCAGCTTTCTGGGTGGGGTATGGTGGGGGCAGGCGATTTCCCATTCCGCCGACCGCCCGGCGGGGGCAGGGGCCTATGTCGTCGCCGTCCTGCCGAGCCTGATCGCGGTCGCGCTGTTCCTGCCGTGGGCTTTCGGATGGGACTGGCCCGGCCCGGCGCTGCTCTATCTCGGCGCGTTCATCGCGCTGTCGCCGCTGGTGGACCGCTGGCTGGGTTTCGCCTCGCGCGATTTCCTCCGGCTGCGCGTGCAGCTCTCGCTCGGGCTCGGCCTGCTGACCATCGCGCTGGGGCTGGTCGCCGAAAGGCTGGTCTGAAAGCGCGCTTGGCGCTACCGCTTCCCGCATGGCGACCTCGACCGACGATACCGCAAAGCTGACCGACCGCACCGCGCTTCTCGAAGCGCTGGATACGCGGCTGCGCTGGCTTTCCGCGTGGACGATCCACAATGCGAACAACATCCGCGAAAAGCGCGATCGCCTGAAGGTTGGCGGCCACCAGGCTTCGTGTGCCTCGATGACGGCGATCATGGCCGCGCTCTATTTCCACGCGTTGCGTCCGCAGGACAAGGTGGCGGTTAAGCCGCACGCATCGCCCGTGCTCCACGCGATCCATTACCTGCTGGACGAGCAGACGCGCGACAAGCTCGAAGCCTTCCGCGGGCTTGGCGGGGCGCAGTCCTATCCCTCGCGCACCAAGGACACGATCCCGGTCGATTTCTCGACCGGCTCGGTCGGCCTCGGCGTTGCGGTCACGGCCTTCTCCAGCCTCGTGCAGGACTACCTCATCGCCCACGGCCAGATGCGCGAGGAGGACGCGGGCCGGATGATCGCGCTGATGGGCGATGCCGAACTCGACGAGGGCAATATCTACGAATGCCTGATCGAGGGCTACAAGCACGATCTTCGCAACTGCTGGTGGATCGTCGACTACAACCGTCAGAGCCTCGATGCGACGACGGCGGACCGGATGTTCCGTCGATTCGACGACATCTTCGAGACCTGCGGGTGGCGAGTCATCACGCTGAAGCACGGGCGGATGCAGCGCGAGGCATTTGCCAAGCCCGGCGGGAAGGCGCTGGAGGAGTGGATCGAAACGTGCCCCAATGCCGATTTCGCCGCGCTCACCTATCTCGGCGGGGAGGCGTGGCGCGAGCGGCTGATGCGCGATATCGGAAGAAAGCGGGGCGTGGCGGCGCTGCTGTCCGAATACGACGACCCCGCGCTCGCCCGGCTGATGACCAATCTCGGCGGGCATTGCATCGAAACGCTGCTCGATGCCTTCGCGCGGATGGACGACGAGCGCCCGACGCTGCTCATCGCCTATACGGTCAAGGGCTACGGTCTCCCGCTTGCCGGGCACAAGGACAACCATTCGGGCATGATGAGCACCGCGCAGATCGAAGGGCTGCGCGACGATCTCGGTATTGCCGAGGGCGAGGAATGGGACAAATGGGCGGGGCTCGGCGATAATCTCGCCAGCACGCTCGAAAGCTTCATCGCCGACAGCCCCATTGCCCGGAAGAAACCAGAACACCGCGCGCCCGCCGTGCCGCTGCCGCAGCGGCTGCCGGTGCCGAGCGGCGATATGCTTTCGACGCAGGCCGCTTTCGGCAAGATCCTCCACGACCTCGCCAAGTCCGACAGCGAGCTTGCCGACCGGATCGTGACGACCGCGCCCGACGTCACCCAGACGACGAACCTCGGCGCCTTCGTCAACCAGCGTGGGCTGTTCCGGCGGCAGGAACTGGCCGACGTGTTCCAGCGCTCGAAAATCCCTTCCGCGCAGAAATGGGCGGCCCACGCAGCGGGGCAGCACATCGAACTGGGTATCGCGGAGAACAATTTCTTCCTCCTGCTCGCATCGCTCGGCCTGTCTGCGGAGCATTTCGGAACGCGTCTGATGCCGGTGGGCACGGTCTACGATCCCTTCATCGCGCGCGGGCTCGATGCGCTCAATTACGGGTGCTACCAGGACGCGCGCTTCCTGCTTGTGGGCACGCCTTCGGGCATCACGCTTGCGGGAGAGGGCGGGGCGCACCAGTCGATCAATACGCCGCTGATCGGGATGGGCCAGCCCAACCTCGACTCTTTCGAGCCCGCCTTCGCCGACGAGGTCGCGCTCATGATGCGCCATGCCTTCGAGCGGATGCAGGCAGAGGACGGAAGCTCGGTCTACCTGCGCCTGACGACCCGTGCGATCGCGCAGGAAACGCGCGCCGATGCGAGCTGGCAGGAGGGCGCTCTCAAGGGCGGCTACTGGCTGCGCGAGCCCGCACCGGGCGCTTCGGCCGCCATCGCCTTCAGCGGGGCGGTTGCGCCCGAGGCGCTGGCGGCCTGGGAGGCCCTGCAGGACGACCTTCCGGGCCTCGGGCTGCTCGCCGTGACCTCGCCCGACCTGCTCCACCGCGACTGGAGCGCCGCGCGCGCCGCGCGCTGGAGCGGCGGGGCGCGTGAGGAGAGCCACGTCGAGACGCTGCTCGGCGGGCTCGCCCGGGACGCTGGGCTTGTTACTGTTCTCGACGGATCGCCTGCCGCGCTTTCGTGGCTCGGCGCCGTGCGCGGGCAGCGGGTCAGCCCATTGGGTGTCGATCGCTTCGGCCAGACCGGCGACCTGCCCGACCTCCACCGCACCTACCGGCTCGACACCGACGCGATCATCGATGCCATGGCGGAGCTGTTCCTCTAGCCCCGCCGGGCCGAAAGGAAGGCAAAGGCCGAAAGCGACACCACGCCGAGCGAGAGCGCGACCAGCATCGCCGATGTCCCTGCCCAGCCGGCCCAGTCATAGACGGCAGGACCCAGCAGGCTGCCGAGCGCGCCGCCGAGGAACATGATGACGATGTAGACGGTGCTCAGCCGGGTGCGGATCGCCGGTTCCAGCGAAAGGAAGGTCATCCGTCCCGTCACGTCGATGGTGGGGCCGACCATGTTGACCACGACCAGCGGCACGACGATCCCCCACACGCTCCATCCGAGTGGGTAGAGCAGAGCGAGGCCGGTGGCCGACACGCAGGCCGCCATGACCCGCGCCTTGCGCGCCCCGATCCGGTCGGCGAGGCGGCCGAGGCGCGGCGTGGTAACGATGCTCACCGCCGCCAGCCCCGCCAGATAGCCGACCGTGTCCACGCCATAGCCGAGCTGCGGGTTGGTGAGATGCAGCGCCAGCGCCAGCCACGTCGCCGTGAAGGTCGCGAAATTGAGCCCCTGGATGATCGCGGAGATCATCATGTCGCGGTTGCCCTTCGCCAGCGCGAAAACCGAGGCGAGCAGCGCGCCGTAGCTTCCCGTCGGGCTTTTCGCCGCGCGCCCCTCGCTGCGCATCGCCACGGGAAGGGCCAGCGTCACCGCCGCCATCAGCGCGAAGGCGCACCAGTAGACCGCCCTCCAGCCAAAGCGTTCCGCGACCACGCCAGCCCCGACCCGCGCGACGAGGATGCCGAAGATCACACCGACGGTCAGCAGCGCCGTCACCTGCCCGAGCCGGCCGGGAGCGACCCGCTTCGAGGCGAAGGCGGGGATCAGGTAGGGCGCGATGGTGACGAAGCCGAGCAGGGTCGAGGCCGCGGTGAACAGCGCGAAATCCTCCGCCAGCGCCATGCCGAGCATGAAGAGGCTCTGCAGGCTCACGAACAGGATGCACAGCGAACGGTTCGAATAGCGATCGCCCAGCGGCAGCAGCAGGAAGATGCCGAGCGCAAGCGCGAGCTGGTTCAGCGCCGGGACGATCCCGATGCGCGCCTCGCTCACCCCGAAGCTTTCCGCGACCTCGCCGATGATCGGGTGGATGTAATAGGCATTCGCCGTTACCACCGCGACCGTCACCGCGAGCGCATATTCCTGCGCGCGGGTGAGGTGGTCGGGCTCGGTCTCGGCGGCGGAAGTGGCGTTCAACCGAGCACGCCCGCCTTTCTCGCGGTATCGATGACGCCTTGCGCGAGCTCGGCCGGGCGGTCCTCCTGGCAGAAATGGCCGCAGGTGGGCAGGATCGCGTGCGGCATTCCCTCGGCCCCCTTGATCCGCTTCGCCAGCGTCTCGCCGAGCCCGCCCGTCACCGGATCGTCCGCGCCGAACAGGGTGAGGAAGGGCTTGTCGAAACCGGCGAGGCCGACCCAGGCGCGCTGGTTCTGTTCGATGCCGTCCATGCCGTCCTCGACCGGGACCAGCGCGGGAAAGGCACGCGCGCCCGCCTTGCTCGGCTCGTCGGGGAAGGGCGCGTCATAGGCCGCGATCTCCGCCTCGCTGCGCTCGGTCGCGGTGGCCCGGTCGATCAGCGCGCCGATGCGGAAATCGGGCGAGGACTTCGCGAATTCCCGCCACGCCATGAAGGCGGGCGAGGGCGTGCCGCCGGTCGGAAGGAAGGTGTTGGAAGCGACGACGCAGGTGAAGCGATCGGGCTCCTCGCCGACCATGCGCAGGCCGAGAAGGCCGCCCCAGTCCTGGCAGAACAGCGCGGCAGGCTCCGGACACACCGCCTCGCGCCATTGCTTCAGCCACGAGACGTGCCGGTCATAGGTGTAGAAGGCAATATCATCCGGCTTGTCGCTCTTGCCGAAGCCGACGAGGTCGGGCGCGAGGACGCGAAAGCCCGCTTCGACGAGCGGCGGGATCATCTTGCGATAGAGGAAACTCCAGCTCGGCTCGCCGTGGAAAAGGAATACGGGCGGGGCGTCCTTCGATCCCTCGTCGAGATAGTGCATCCTCCCGCGATGCCCTTCACCGAGGTCGATCTCGATCCAGTTCTCGGCGAAAGGGTAGTCGGGCAGATCGGCGAAACGCGCCGGGTCGGCTGTGAGGATGCGCATGATTCTTCTCTCCCTTATCGGGAGACGGGTAGCACGAAACAACCGATCGGCCAGAGCCGTGCGTGCAGGTCAGGCCGCCTCGCCGGGTTCCGCGCCCATCGGCACGCGCTCCTTGAAGGTGTGCGTAACGTACGGGAACGGTATCTCGATCCGCGCGGCGTCCAGTTCGCGCTTGATCGCGCGGATCACCTGGTCGCGGTTTTCGATCGTCGCCGCCCCGCTCGAAGGCGCCCACCAGCGCACGTGGAAATCGACCGAGGACGAATTGAATTCATTGGCGAGGATCTGGATCGGCTTGTCCTTGATGACGTGATCGACGCTTTCGACCGCGCGCCGGATCGCGGCATCGGCGGCCTCGAGATCGGTGTCGTAGGCGACCCCCACCATCACGTCGTAACGGCGCGAGTCGGCGTCGGTCCAGATCTCGACCGGGTTCATGAAAAGCATCGAATTGGGCATGATCGTAAGCTCGCCCGAAAAATGCCGGATATAGGTTTCGCGCAAGGCGATATGTTCGACCGTGCCGAGCACGCCTTCGCATTCGATCGTGTCGCCCACCCGCATCTTCTTGCGCAGCATGATGAGGACGCCTGCGAGGAAGTTCTCGAAGATGTCCTTGAAGGCGAAACCGATCGCGACCGAGCCGACCCCGAGCCCGGCGACGAGGCTGGCGGGCGACAGGTCCGGGATCATGATGATCGCCGCAGTAAGGAGGCCGGTCAGCCACACGCCGAGCCGCACCAGCCGGTCGATCAGCGCCCTGAGGCTCGGTCGCAGCTCCGCCTTGCCGACGAGCGCCCCCGCGATCCGGCCTGCCCCCTTGGCGACGAGCCACGTAAGGACAAGCACGACGATCCCGATGGCGATGGTCGGAACACTCGCGACCGCGGCGGCGGCCATGTCGTTGGTCTGGGCACGAAGTATGTCGATGATCTGCATTGGTTCCCCTGCGTTGCTTTTCATTCCAATCGGTTGGCAGCAACATATGTTCCCTGTCGCAGCACTCCTTCGGTCGGGCGCGAAACGGGCGGCGCGCGGTGCATTTCGGCTTGCAGGCGAAGGCCAAGTGTGATTCTGTAAGAAAGCTCAGGCGGTTCGAGGGGCATCATGCGCGGTCAGGTGAAAGAGCAGGCGAAGCAGGGCGTGGCGCTCGCGCTGCTGCTCGTGCTCGGCGGGTTCGCCATCGCCGGGCCGACGGGCCTGCTCGCGTGGTCGGAAAACCTCGCCGCGCTCGAAGCGCGCGAGGCCCGCATCGCCGAATTGACGGCCCGGCGCGATGCGCTGTCGAACCGGGTCGAACTGCTCGATCCCGAAGCCGCCGATCCCGACCTTGCGAGCGAGCTCGTGCGGCGCAATCTCGGCGTGCTGCACGCCGACGAAGTGGTGATCACGCTCGAGGAATAAGCGCGCCGCAGGTGATTGCGCGTCCCCCCATGACCCGCCTATAGGGCTGCCCGAGAGAGAAGCGCGCGCCTCCTCCTCCCCATGCGCGCGCATCATGCAAGAGAGGAATTCGCCCCTTGGCAAAGACCCCTTCGAAAAGCTCGTCCGCCAAAAAGCCCGCAGCCAAGCGTGCGCCCGCGAAATCGACGACCGCGGCGAAGGCCCGCTCCGCGCCCGCCGCGCCTTCGGACGATCCCGATTTCGAACTGCGCTCGCTCCAGCGCGAATTCGAGGAGGCGAAACTCTACGACGCGAGCGAGGAGGAAATGCTCGAATTCTACCGCCGGATGCTGCTTATCCGGCGGTTCGAGGAAAAGGCGGGCCAGCTTTACGGGCTCGGCCTGATCGGGGGCTTCTGCCACCTCTACATCGGGCAGGAAGCGGTCGCGATCGGGCTTCAGTCGGCGCTGGACAATGACCGTGACAGCGTCATCACGGGCTACCGCGACCACGGGCATATGCTCGCCTACGGGATCGATCCCAAGGTCATCATGGCAGAGCTGACCGGGCGGCAGGCGGGCATCTCCAAGGGCAAGGGCGGGTCGATGCATATGTTCTCGACCGAGCACAAGTTCTACGGCGGCCACGGCATCGTCGGCGCGCAGGTGCCGCTGGGCGGCGGGCTCGCCTTCGCCCACCAGTACAACGAGGACGGCGGCCTGTGCCTCGCCTATTTCGGCGACGGGGCAGCGAACCAGGGGCAGGTCTACGAGACCTTCAACATGGCCGCGCTGTGGAACCTGCCGATCGTCTTCGTGGTCGAAGACAACCAGTATGCAATGGGCACCTCGACAAAGCGCAGCTCCGCGGAAACCCGCTTCCATCGCCGCGGCACCTCCTTCCGCATTCCGGGCATGGATGTCGACGGCATGAATGTGCTCGAGGTCCGTGCCGCCGCCGAAGTCGCGTTCAGGCACGTGCGCGAGGGCAAGGGGCCGGTGCTGATGGAGCTCAACACCTATCGCTACCGCGGGCATTCGATGTCGGACCCGGCGAAATACCGAACCCGCGAGGAAGTGCAGGAACAGCGCGAACACCACGACCCGATCGAGCGGCTGAAGAAGCACATGATCGAGAACGGCAAGGACGAGGCCGAGCTGAAGGCGATCGACAAGGAAATCCGCGGGATCGTCGCCGAAGCGGCCGATTTCGCCGAGAACTCGCCCGAACCCGACGCGAGCGAACTCTACACTGACGTGCTGGTGGAGGAGTATTGAGCAATGGCGATCGAACTCAAGATGCCCGCTCTCTCACCCACGATGGAAGAGGGCACGCTCGCCCGCTGGCTCAAGTCCGAAGGCGATGCGATCGAGCCCGGCGACGTGATCGCCGAGATCGAGACCGACAAGGCGACGATGGAATTCGAGGCTATCGACGAAGGCACGCTCGCCAAGATCCTCGTGCCCGAGGGCAGCGAGAATGTCGCCGTGGGCACGGTCATCGCCATGCTCGCCGGTGACGATGAGGATGCGGGCGAGGTCGAGGCGCCAGCCGAGAACGAGCCTGCTCCCGAGCCGAAGGACGTCGCCGAGGAGGAGACCGTCGAAGTCTCCGAAGGCGCTACGGTCCCCGATGCGAAACCTGCGCGCGAGGCCGCCTCCGACCCGCAAGTTCCCGAGGGCACGAGCTTCACCTCCGTCGCCGTGCGCGAGGCGCTGCGCGATGCCATGGCCGAGGAAATGCGCCGCGACAAACGCGTCTTCGTGATGGGCGAGGAAGTCGCCGAATACCAGGGCGCCTACAAGGTGACGCAGGGCCTGCTCGATGAATTCGGGCCGAAACGCGTCATCGACACGCCGATCACCGAATACGGCTTTGCCGGGATCGGGACGGGCGCCGCAATGGGCGGGCTTCGTCCGGTGGTCGAATTCATGACTTTCAATTTCGCCATGCAGGCGATCGACCACATCGTGAACTCGGCGGCCAAGACCAATTACATGAGCGGCGGCCAGATGCGCTGCCCCGTCGTCTTTCGCGGCCCCAACGGCGCGGCCAGCCGCGTCGGCGCGCAGCATTCGCAGAACTACGGGCCATGGTATGCGAGCGTGCCCGGCCTCGTCGTCATCGCGCCCTATGACAGCGCCGATGCCAAGGGTCTGCTCAAGGCGGCGATCCGCAGCGAAGACCCGGTCGTCTTCCTCGAGAACGAACTCGTCTACGGGCGCAGCTTCGATGTGCCCGACCTCGACGATTACGTGCTGCCCATCGGCAAGGCGCGCGTCGTGCGCGAGGGGAAGGACGCGACCATCGTGTCCTATTCGATCGGGGTCGGCTTCGCGCTGGAGGCTGCGGAAAAGCTCGCCGAGGAAGGCATCGACGCCGAGGTGATCGATCTGCGCACCCTGCGCCCGCTCGACCGCGCGACGGTGCTCGAAAGCCTCGCCAAGACCAACCGCCTTGTCGTCGCGGAGGAAGGCTGGCCGACCTGCTCCATCGCGAGCGAGATCGTCGCGACCTGCATGGAGGAAGGCTTCGACCATCTCGATGCGCCTGTGCTGCGGGTGTGCAACGAGGACGTGCCGCTGCCCTATGCCGCCAATCTCGAGAAACTGGCGCTGATCGACGCGGCGCGGATCGTCGAGGCGGTGAAGAAGGTCTGTTACGTCTGAAGTCCGGCCCGGACCGCCCGCCTAGCAGGTGGGCGGGTTCTGTCCGGTCGTCGACGGATAGAGCCTGGTTAGGTCGCGCTGGTCGCGCACGTTGAAGGCCGCGGTGTAACGGATTTCCCGATTGTCGAAGATCTCGAACGGGGTGACCGACTGGTAGTCGTAGCTCACCTCGACGAACATGACCGCGGTCCCCGCGCTGGCAGTGATCGGGCTGCCCGCATCGCCCATGCCGGCGAAACCGAAGCCGCTTTCCCCGTCGCCTTCGCTGCCGTAGCTCGAATCGAACGCCTTGTTGCCCGTGCATCGCTGCCAGGCGATCCACTGGCCGCCGTCGGCATTCTGTTGCAGGCTGGAAAGGATGATGCGGCCATTCTCGATCATGTCGATCGATTCGCCCATCCGCTCCGCACCGATGAAGACGTCGATGATGTCGTCCTCGTAGACCTTGCGCGCGACCAGCACGTCCTGTTCGCCCACGCGCGAGGCGTTGTCGGCGACCTGCATCGCGATCTGGCTGACCTTCATGTGGGTGACGAAAAAATAGGCCGTCTCCGTGCCCAGCATCCCGAGCCCGAGGATGATCGGCGCGGTGAAGGCGAATTCGATCATCGCCACGCCGGAGAAGTCCTCGCGCAGGGCGCGCAGTTTGCCGCCCGCGCGGGCGACGGTCCGGCGCAGCGGCGCCATGGTCTGGCCCATGGTTTCGCGAAGCATGGTCCTCATACGCAATTTCCCGTTTCCGAGCTGCGATCCTGCTGGTCGAAAGGCTGGTTGCGCATCACCGTGGACGAACGCAGGGTCACGTTCTGGTCCATCCCGGCGAGCCCGTACATCGGGAACAGGCGCGGATAGGTCACGACCGCAGTGTAGAGCACGACGTCGCGCGCGCCGCCGATCCCTTCTTCTCCGCGGTTGCTGTCCCATTGCCCGTTTTCGTTGACGTCGACGAAAACCTCGCCGTTGTTGCAGACACCGTCGCCGTTATCGTCGTCGAATTCCTCGGCCTGCCCGACATCGGAAAAGTCGAAGTGGGAGAGTTTCTCCAGTTCGACGCTCGCCGTGCTCGGCACGACGGCCGAGACCTGGTCGATCACGCGCTGGTCGATCGAGGCTTCGGTGCTGCCCGCCCCTTCGAGCGTGAGGTCGCGCCCGGCTTTCTGCATCGCGCCGTTGACGAGCGCGGCGGTGTATTGGGTGTGCGCCATGTCGAAGATGCCCATGACCATCAGCACGAGCACCGGCCCGACAAAGGCGAACTCGGTCAGCGTGGCGCCGGTTGCGTCGCGGGCGAGACGCCGCAGGAGGGTGGGGCGCCCGCCGATCATTGGGTCAGCCTCAGGGCGGCGATGCGCTGGGCGATTTCCTCGAAGCGGTCGCGCAGCTGGGCCGAATCGTCCGCGGTGAAGGCCCGGCCCGGGGTCGCGCAGTCGATCAGGTTCTGAGTCAGCGTCGTCCCGAAAGCGACCACCCAGACCGAGATGTTCTGGTTGCGCGCTGCGCGGCAGGCGGCCTGGAAACGTTCGGCGTGGCGCGAGCGGGCCTGGTTGTTGCTGCCATTGTCGGTCACGCGGCGGTCCCACCACTCGATCCCGTAGGTCGTGTAAAGCTCGGTACTCGGCGAGAGGATGCCGTCGGTCATGAACACGATGTGGCGCGAGATCGCATCGCCATTGGGAGCGGTCGCATTGTCGGCCGAGAAAATCCCATTGGGCGAGATAAAACGCGCACCCCAGATCATGCCGATGTCGTGATAGGTGCTCGAGCGGGCATCGAGTGCATCGACATAGCTCTGCAGCTCGGTGCGGGTGATGTCGCGCAGGCGGAAGGCCGGGGCGGGGCAGCTGTAGCCGGGGCGGTTCTCGTCCCAGGTCTGGGTCAATTCGCCCAGCACATTGCCGCCGTCCTCGCGTTTCCACGTGGCGTTGCGCAGCACCGGCTTCCAGTATTCGGTCGGATCGTCGGGCACGAGATTGACGTCGAGGTCGTTCGCCCCCGCCGGGACCGGGTTGAAGCTGGTCGCGGCGACCGTGTCGGCTTCCTCGATGCAGCCATCCCAGTCGACGCTCGCCATCGATCCGTTGTTGCCGATCGGCAGTTCGATCCGGTTGTCGTCGTAAAGCGTGGTGAGGTCGAAGGTGACCGGCTTGTAGGTCCAGCTCTGGAAGACGTCTTCCTCGCGGTATTCCTCGACGATGTCGAAGAACACGTCGGCGCGGTCCTCGTAGACCTGCCAGCCGTATTCGCACCAGCCCGATCCGCTGTAGTAGTTCGAATAGGCGTAGGCGTTCCAGATCGTCTCGTTGTCGTCGCGATAGCTGGTCGTGCGGATCGTGCCGTCGACCGTCTGCGAGATCACGCCCTGGTGGGTGCCGAGGTCGGTCCGGATGAGGTTGAACAGGTCATCGGGCTCGAGCCCGGAACACGCGCTGGAGGAATAGGTCCGCTGCCAGCTGCGCGAGACGCCAAGATATTCCTCGTCGCCTTCGGGCACGACATTGGTGACATTCGTGGCGATCTCGATCCATTCGATGACCGTGTCGACGTTGGCTTCGCGCGACTGGTAGGTGTGGCTCTGCGCCAGCCATGCCGGGTTCGCCGCCATCAATTCGGCCCCGACATTCACGTTCGAGGCATAGGGCACCATGCCGTAGCGCACCTGCGCGGCGGGCGAGGTCGAATCGACCACGGTGTCGTAGAACGTCATCACCGCATCGCGCAGACCCTCGATCTTGGAGCCGGGGTCGGGCGTATTGCCGCAGCTCCCCCCGCCCGGATTGTCGGGCGCGCAGTTCATCGATCCGGTCACGTCGACGACGAAAACGATGTCGGTGTTCGAGATGTTGATATCGGCGGTGCATTCGACCGTGATGTCGAATTTCTCGTAGCCGAAGGCGCTCATGATCGTGGTCGGCAAGGTGCCCGAAGCGATGCCGTTGACCTCGCCATCCGGACTCGCGGTGTAATCGCGCTGACGATTTTCGAGCCCGAACGTCCCGTCGGTGTAGTTCTGGTCGAAGAAATTGAGCCCGATCGTCTTGTGTTCCTGGTTGAAAGTGTCGTCCGCCATGGCGCGGCGAGCCGCGAGCGCACCGGCGTCGCAGGCGGCCTGCAGACGGCTCTGGGCCATGTAGTAGCGGCTCGCGTCGACGCCGCCCCCCACCATCGCCATCAGTGGGAAGAGCGCCATTGCGCTGATCACGATGGTGTTGGCGGTCTCGTCCGAGACGAGCGCGCGCAGGAGGGATTTGCGGTCCGGGTCAGGCCCTGTCTGGTATCGCCCCATGAATGCGCGTCCTTGTCGCTATGCAAAGTCGAGTTTGCCCGTGCCAGTCCGTCGCTGCGCGCAGCGAAGGCGCAGTCCGACCGGTTCAGGACACCGGATTAGGCGGGTCTGGTAAGCGGAATGCAAAAGCGTCTGGTTAACGCTTCGTGAAATCGCGCCTTCGTCTCGTTATGGGGCAGGCTCGGCGCGCGGTGTGCGGGCGGCTGTGCGGTGGTTTGTGGCGCGGGAGCGATTGACATTTTCTCCAGCAGGGTAGTTACGGTCGGGTGAATGGCCCCCTCCGAAAGTCTTTCAGGCGAAACCACTTACGCGGCGATTGAGACAGCGCTCGGCGGCGACCTGCCCGAAGGCGCGGCCCGGCTCGCACTGGTGCACAGCCCTCCGCCGGTCCGCGCACCGCTTGCCGCCCTCCTCGCGCTCGATGCGCGACTCGCCCGGATCGCGGGCCAGACAAGCGAGGTGATGCTCGGCCAGATGCGGCTCGCCTGGTGGCGGGACGTGCTCGGTGAAGAACCGGGAGCGCGCCCGCGCGGTGATGCGGTGCTCGATGCGATCGGGCATCAATGGGGCGGGCGCGAAGCGGCGCTGGTGGAAATGGTCGATGCATGGGAAGTGCTGGTCGCCTCCGAAAGCATGGAGCGCGACGACATCCTCGCTTTCGCCCGCGGCCGGGCCGCGCCCTTCGCGGCGCTCGCCGAAGCGGACGCGCAGGCCGAGCAGGCCCGCGCCGCCGGGCTGCGCTGGGCGCTCGCCGAGGCCGCGCCGCGCCTTTCGGACGAGGCGGAGCGCGAACGGTTCGTCGCCCTGGGCCTCGAACATTGCGCCAACCGCGCCCGGCTGCCGCCCGCACTCAAAGGTCTTGCGGTTCTCGATGCGCTGGCCGTGCGCGCGCTCAAGCGGGGAGGGCGCGATCCGATGGAGGGTAGGGGGGCCGCGCTGGTCGCGCTTCGGGCGGCTGTTCTCGGCGCCTGAAAAGGTGTAATGTCCCGATAATTCAAGGGGTCGTGAATCAAAGGGGACGACATCATGCGGCAGGCGATCCTCGGCGCCGTGGCTGGATTGGTGCTTGCAGGGATAGGCGTATTCTGGTGGCAGGGCAGGGCGACGATCGAACGCAACGCGCCCCCGCCGCCCGAGCCCGAAGCTCCAGCCCCCGATCCGCTCGACCTTCCGGTGACCGATCCGGGTGACATGGAAGGCCCCGAACCGCCCGAGATGAGCGAACTCACCCGCGAGCAGCGACGCTTCTTCCGCTATGATCGCAATCGCGACTGGCGAATCACCCGCACCGAGATGATGGCCTCGCGCTCGGACGGGTTCCGCAAGCTCGACGTCGACGGCAACAACCTGCTTACCTTCGAGGAATGGGCGGTCACCACTGCCGAACGCTTCGACGAAATGGACGCGGACGGCAACGACGAACTCACCCCGGCCGAATTCGCGACCAGCGCGCCCAAGCGCAAGCCGAAAAAGCCCGCCTGCAGCTGCTGATCAGGCCGGGACCGGCTCGGCGCGCCTCATCCATTCGGTAAGGTCCGCCTTAGCGCGGGTGGTGTAGGCTTCCTTGCGCGCCTTCTTCTTCACCTCGTGCAAGGGAGGGAACAGGCCGAAATTGACATTCATGGGCTGGAAGGTCGCCGCATCGGCATCGCCCGTGATGTGCGAAAGCAGCGCGCCCATCGCGGTCGTCGCGGGCAGCGGCTGCCAATCGCGCCCTGCCAGTTCCGCTGCCGTCATCATCCCCGCGACAAGCCCGATCGCAGCGCTTTCGACATAGCCCTCGCATCCCGTCACCTGGCCCGCAAAGCGGATGTGCGGCGCCGCTCGCAGGCGCAGCTGGCGGTCCAGCACCTGCGGCGAATTGAGGAAGGTGTTGCGATGTAGCCCCCCGAGCCGCGCGAATTCCGCGTTCTCCAGCCCGGGAATCGTGCGGAAGAGTTCGACCTGGGCGCCGTATTTGAGCTTGGTCTGGAAGCCGACCATGTTCCAAAGTGTGCCGTGCTTGTTGTCCTGCCGCAGCTGGACCACCGCATAGGGCCAACGCCCCTGCGGAAACTCGGGCGTCGTGTCATGCGGGTTGTCGAGCCCGACACCCTTCATCGGGCCATAGCGAAGTGTATCGACCCCGCGCTCGGCCATGACCTCGATCGGCATACAGCCATCGAAATAGGGCGTGTCCTTCTCCCACTCCTTGAACTCGGTCTTCTCGCCCTCGAGCAGCCCTTTGTGGAAGGCGAGATACTGCTCCTTGGTCATCGGGCAGTTGATGTAGTCGCCGCCCTCGTTCGAAGCCTCGGTCGTCTTGTTCCAGCGCGACTGGATCCAGCATTTCGTCATGTCGATGGAATCGCGATAGACGATCGGCGCGATCGCATCGAAGAAGGCGAGCCGTTCCTCGCCCGTCGCCGCGACGATGCTCGAAGCAAGCGATTGCGCGGTCAGCGGGCCGGTGGCCACGATGGTCAGGCCCGCGTCCGGCAGCGCGTCGATCCGCTCGCGCACGATGTCGATGTTCGGATGTTCGCCCAGCGCCTTGCTCACTTCGGCCGAGAACACGTCCCGGTCGACCGCCATCGCGCTGCCCGCCGGAACCCGCGCCTTTTCGCCTGCGCGCATCACGATCGAATCGAGCGCGCGCATTTCGTGGTGGAGGAGGCCGACCGCGTTCGTCTCGTCATTGTCGGAACGGAAGCTGTTCGAACACACCAGTTCGGCCAGTCCGTCGGTCTGGTGCGCCGGGGTCATGTCGCCGCCCCCGCGCATTTCGGACAGGCGCACGCGCACCCCGCGCCGGGCGAGTTGCCACGCCGCTTCGCTCCCGGCGAGGCCGCCGCCGATGATGTGCACATCGTAAGTCGTGTCGGTCATGGAGCGCGAGGTAATTGCGTGCTAGCGAGCCTGCAAGCCTCGGCAGTGCCGCAAGGGAGGGAAGGGCGATAATGGCGAAACGCGCGCTGGTCGAACACCGGCCCTGGCTGCTGGCGAGCGTGATCGCGGCCACCGCCTATTATTTCCTTTGGAACAACCCCGTCGGCGAAGGCGTCTGGGGCATTCTCCTGAAAGGTGCGGGCGTCGGCCTGCTTGCGGTCTATGCCATGCGCCGGACGCGCGGCGTGGACGGGGCGATCCTCGTCATCGCACTCGCGTTGTCGGCTGCGGGCGACATGGCGATCATGCTCTCTTTCGAGGCCGGAGGGGCGCTGTTCCTGCTCTCGCATCTCGTCGCGGTCGGGCTTTACGCCCGCAACCTGCGCGAAAATCCCGCGGCGAGCCAGCGGCTGCTCGCGCTCGCACTGGTCGTTGCCGCGCCGCTCCTGTCGTGGTTGCTCAGCGCCCGGCTCGACATCGCCGCCTATGGCGCGGTGCTCGGCGCGATGGCGGCGGGGGCGTGGCTGAGCCGTTTCCCGCGCTACCGGGTGGGGCTGGGAGCGGTGCTGTTCGTGGCGAGCGACTGGCTGCTGTTCAGCCGCCTTGGCCCCATCGACCTCGCGCCGTTGCCCGACCTCTTCGTCTGGCCGCTCTACTATGTCGGGCAGGTGATGATCGCGACCGGCGTGGTGCAGACCCTGCGCGCCGATCACGAAAGCTGAAGCCTAGCCGCCCGGTTCGTCGTCAATGTTCCTGTCGGAATGCGCGGTCGTGTCGGGCGCAGTCTCGTCCCCGCCGCCGCGCCGTTCCACCATTTCCTCGACCACGGCCTCTTCCGCCTCGTTCTCCGGCTCCTCGCTTTCGTCGATCAACGCCGCGCCGACGATGTGTTCGCCCTTGGCCACGTCGAAGATCTTGACCCCGGCGGAGCCGCGACCGATCACCGTCCAGCCCTTGTGCTCCTTGAAGCCGTTTTCGATGAGGTGCCGGAACTGGATCGGCATCCGGATCAGCTTGGCCTGGTCGGTCACCAGCATCAGCTGCGAGCCGTGGTGCACCGGGAAGCTCGCGACGACCGGCCCGTTGCGGTCGGGATTGCTTTCGGGCGCACCGATATTGGTGAGGCCCTGTCCGCCGCGCCCGATGGTGCGGTATTCATAGGCCGAGGAAATCTTGCCGTAGCCGTTGGCGGTGATGGTGAGGATGAATTCCTCGCGTTCGGCCATCGCCTCCATCTGCTCGGGCGGCAGGGTGGGCTCGGCGTCGTTGTTCTTCCACGCGGCGGCGCGCAGGTAGGCTTCGCGCGTTTCCATGTCGGCTTCGAGCGGGTCGAGCACGGCGAGGCTGACGACCTTGGCATCGTCCTTCAGGGCCATGCCGCGCACGCCGATGCCGGTGCGGCTCTTGGTCTCGCGCGCATCGGTCGCGGCAAAGCGGATCGCCTTGCCCGCATCGCTTGCAAGGAAAATCTCCTGCGTCTCGCCGACGAGCCGCACGCCGATCAGTCGGTCGCCGGACCCTTCGACAAAGCCCATCGCGTATTTCCCGTTGGTGGGAACGTTAGTGAAGGCGTCCATCGAATTGCGCCGCACCATGCCCTGCTCGGTCGCGAAGACGATGCCGAGCCGGTCCCACTCCGCCTCGTCCTCGGGCAGGGGCAGCACGTTGGTCACGCGCTCGTCCTCGGCCAGCGGCAGCAGGTTGACCATCGGTCGCCCGCGCGTGGAGGGCCCGCCCTCGGGCAGCTTCCAGACCTTGAGGCGATAGACGCGCCCCGTGTTGGTGAAGAACAGGACCGGGTTGTGGGTCGAGGTAACGAACAGCTCGACCACCGCGTCCTCGTCCTTGGTCGCCATCCCGGCGCGGCCCTTGCCGCCGCGCGCCTGCGCGCGGAAGGTCGAGAGCGCGGTGCGCTTGATATAGCCGCCCATGGTGACGGTCACGACCATGTCGTCGCGCTCGATCAGGTCCTCGTCCTCGAGCCCGTCCCAGGCGGGCGCGATTTCCGAAACGCGCGGCGTGGCATAGGTCGCGCGGACCTCTTCGAGTTCCTCGCGCATGACCGCGTAGAGCTTCACCCGGTCGGCGAGGATCGCGAGCAGTTCCTCGATTCTCTCGGCGAGTTCCTTGAGTTCGTCGCCGATTTCGTCGCGGCCCAGCGCCGTCAGGCGGTGGAGGCGCAATTCGAGGATCGCCTTCACCTGCCGTTCGGAAAGGCGATAGCTTCCGCCTTCCTCGTCGGCGGTCGGCTCGATCGCTTCGACAAGGCGGATATATTGCGCGATGTCGCCGATCGGCCATTCCTTGGCGAGAAGCTTGGCCCGCGCCTCGGCCGGATTGGAGGAACCGCGGATCATCGCCACCACCTCGTCGAGATTCGACACCGCGACGACAAGGCCGAGCAAGATATGCGCCCGCTCGCGCGCCTTGTTCAGCTCGAACTTGGTGCGGCGGGTGATGACTTCCTCGCGGAAGCCGATGAAGCTCTGCACGATGTCGCGCAGGGTGAGCGTCTCGGGCCGCCCGCCGCGGATCGCGAGCATATTGGCGGGGAAGGAGGACTGCGCCGGGGTATAGCGCCACAGCTGGTTGAGCACGACCTCGGGCGAGGCGTCGCGCTTGAGGTCGATCACAACCCGCACGCCTTCGCGCGAGGATTCGTCGCGGATGTCCGAAATGCCCTCGATCCGCTTGTCCTTGGCGGCTTCGGCGATCTTTTCGACGAGGCCGGACTTGCCGACCTGGTAGGGGATCGAGGTCAGCACGATCGCGCGCTTTTCGCCGCGCTTTTCCTCGACCTCGTGGCGGCAGCGCATCAGGATCGAACCGCGCCCGGTGGTGTAGGCGGCCTTCGCCCCGCTGGTGCCGAGGATCAGCGGCGCGGTCGGGAAATCGGGGCCGGGTATGTATTCGATCAGCTCTTCCGACGTGATCGCCGGGTTCTCGATGAAGGCGAGGCAGCCGTCGATCACTTCGCCCAGATTGTGCGGCGGAACATTGGTCGCCATGCCGACCGCGATCCCGCCCGCGCCGTTGACGAGGAGGTTGGGAAAGCGTGCCGGAAGGACGGAGGGCTCTTTCGTCGAACCGTCATAGTTGTCGACGAAATCGACCGTGTCCTTGTCGAGATCGTCGAGAAGGGTGTTGGCGACCCGCGCAAGCCGCGCCTCGGTGTAGCGCATCGAGGCGGGAGGATCGGGGTCCATCGAGCCGAAATTGCCCTGGCCGTCGATCAGCGGCACGCGCATCGACCAGTCCTGCGTCATCCGCGCGAGTGCATCATAGATCGCCGCGTCGCCGTGCGGGTGGTAGTTGCCCATGACGTCGCCGACGATCTTGGCGCTCTTGCGGTAGGGCCGCCCGGCGACGAAGCCGCCTTCCTGGCTCGCGTAGAGGATGCGGCGATGGACCGGTTTCAATCCGTCGCGCACATCGGGCAACGCGCGGGAGACGATCACGCTCATCGCGTAATCGAGATAGCTGGTCTTCATCTCATCGACGATGTCGATGCGGTCGTAATCGCCGCCGGGGGCGGGGGAATCGAGAATTTCGGTGTCGTCGCTCAAGGCTTGGGGCCGTTTCGGTTGTGTTCTGATGCGTTTGCGCTTCGTGCAATGTAGGCACTCGCACGCCGATGCGCCACTCGCCTGCGCGAACACGAGGGGAACAGGCGGGCTTTTTCCACATTTGCCGGGCGCGGAAGTGCCCTGTAAGCGCGCGTTCATCCGCATTGCGCGAATGCGCTCCGCCCTATCGCAAGAGAGGGGTTGAATCCGGCCGCGGGATCGGCATTCAAAGCCCGTTCAGACCGATTGGCCTAGTTGGAATTGAAAATTCGCCGCGCCCGGTCCAAAGGCGCGGGCAGACGAAATCTCGGCGCCTGCAAGAGCGCGACAAAACCCCTCGAGGAGGATATTTCATGACGACCCGCCACCCCCGCAAGCCGCTTTCCGGTCTTGCCCTCGCCATCGCGCTCGCCACCGGCACTGCCGTTGTGGCGACCGCCGTGCTGCCGGCCGAGGCGCAGGCCCAGCGGGCGAAGAAGCGTGACAAGAAGAAAAAGCAGGACGAAGGCGCGCCCGAGCTTTCGGACGAATTCCGCAAGGCGTTCCTGCCGGTGCAGGAAGGCATGAACGGCGAGAATCCCGACTACGCCGCTCTCAAGCCGCAGATCGAGCAGCTGATCCAGATCGCGCAGTCGAACGACGAGAAGTTCTTCACCGGCAATGTCGCCTATAATGCCGGCGCGCGGCTCGAAGACCAGACGCTCCAGCTGACGGGCATGGAGCTGATGCTCGCCGGCGGAAAGGTGCCTGCCGACCAGCTCGGCCGCTACAACTTCATCGCCTACCAGCTGGCCAACGGCATGGACCAGTACGACAAGGCGCGGCGTTACCTGCAGGCGTCGATCGACAACAACTTCACGACCGACACGATCGGCCGCTCCGACCTCCAGATCGCGATGGCGGAAAGCTATTTCGGCCAGAACAGCGTGCAGCAGGGGCTCGATTACCTCTCCGGCGCGATCGCCGACAAGAAGGCGGCGGGCGAGGACGTGCCCGAACAATGGTATCGCCGCGGGATCACGGTCGCCTATGAAAACCAGGTCACGCCCGAGCTGTACGACATGGCGACCATGTGGATCGCCGATTACCCGAGCACATCGAACTGGCGCGACGCGATCAACCTGACGCGCAATCTCAACACCTTCGAAGGCGGCGAGATTCTCGACCTCCTGCGGCTCAGCCGCCGGGTCGAGGCGATGGGCGACGTGTCGGACTATGAATATTACGTCGAAGCCGCCGACCCGCGCCGCCTGCCCAAGGAAGTGCGCGACGTGATCGAGGAAGGCTATGCCTCGGGCACGGTGAGCCGCGACAACCTCTACCTGTCCGAAGCGCTCGAGCTTGCCTCGGGCCGGATCGAGAGCGACCGTGCGGACCTTCCCGCGCTCGAAACCGACGCCATGGCGGCGGATGCGGGCCTGCGGCTCGTCGCGGGGGCGGCCGATGCCTTCCTGAGCTACGACCAGTATGCCAAGGCCGAAACCTTCTACGAGAAGGCGCTCGCCATGCCGGGCGTCGAGAAGAACGAGGCGCAACTGCGCCTCGCGATCGCCAAGATCGAGCTGGGCAAGTACGATGAAGCGCGCGAACTGCTGGCCGGGATCGAGGGCAAGCGCGCCCCGATCGCCAAGCTCTGGGCGGCCTATGCCGATGCCGAACAGGGCAGTGCGGCGAGCCCGATGACCGGCGGCTGATCCATCTTCCGAACCCGGATGCGAGAGGGCGCCGCGAGCATTGCTCGCGGCGCCCTTTCCGTTTCGTCGACGGGCGGCTTCAGCGCAGCCGCTTGACCCAGACTTCCCCGTCCTTACGCCGCTCGAGCGCGAAATTGGGGATCGCATCGAGCATATCGTAGAGCCGGGTGAAGCCGTAATTGCGCGTATCGAAGCTCGACCGGTTGCCCGCGCGCTGGCCGACTTCGGACAGCTTGGCATAGCCGTTCTCGTCGCGTTTCGAGGCGTTGTAGGCGTCGACCAGCAGGTTGAGCAGGTCCTCGCCGATCTCGCCCGAAGCGGCCGTGTCGCCCGCCCCGTTCGCGCCGGTGGAAGCCGCGGCCTTGCCCGATCCGCGCCGCGAGCCGCCGCTTTTCTCCGCTTTGTCCGCGCGCAACAGGGCGTTGACGTCGATGAAGCGGGTGCAAGCCTCGCGGAAGGCTTCGGGGGTCTTGGCCCCGCCGAAGCCGTAGACCGGCAGGCCGTCCTGCCGGATGCGCATCGCGAGCGGCATGAAATCGCTGTCCGAACTCATGATCCCGAACCCGTGCACCCGCCCGCCATAAAGCAGGTCGAGCGCGTCGATCGTCATCTTCATGTCGGTCGCGTTCTTGCCCTTGGTGAGGTCGAACTGCTGCTGCGGCTCGATGCCGTAACGGTGCATCTTGTCGATCCAGCCCTTGAGACTGGTCTTGCGCCAATTGCCATAGGCGCGGCGGATGTTGACCTGCCCGAGCTCTGCAAGGACGGTCAGTACCGGGTCGATCGCCGCATGGCTGGCATTGTCGGCATCGATCAGGAGGGCGATGTTGTGAGCGATTGGTTGGACCATGCCGCCCCATGTGGGCGAGGGGGGAAGCGCGGGCAAGCTTATTCGATGACTTCGAAACGCCCGGTCGCCTCGTCGAGCGAATAAAGCCGCCCTTCCTGAATCGAGAAATGCGCGCCGCGCAGTTTGAGCCGGCCTTCGCGTTCGCGCTCCGCCAGCCAGGGAAAGGTTCTCAGGTTCGCAAGACTCTGGCGGATGGCGGCGAATTCCATCTGCAACTCGGCTTCGCGGCTGTCGGTCCCGTATCGCGCCGCGACGTCCTCGCGCGCTTCATCGAGGAGGGTGATCCACCCTGCCAGGAATTGTCCTTCGCCACGGTCGGCCTCGGTGTAGTCGCGTTGGAGCGCGGCCTGGCAGCCGCCGCAGCGCCCGTGCCCCATGACGACGACCTGCGCGACTTCGAGCACCTGCACGGCGAATTCGACCGCTGCCGAAACGCCGTGCTGGCCGGGCGTCGTTTCGTAAGGCGGAACGAGCGCGGCGACATTACGCAGCACGAAGATGTCGCCGGGATCCACATCGAAGATCTGCGCCGGGTCCACCCGGCTGTCGCAGCAGCCGATGATCATCAGCTTGGGATGCTGGCCCTGCTCGAGCGTCTCGGCAAAGCGCGCGCGTTGGCGCGGCCAGGTCTGCTCGCGGAAGCGGCGGTAGCCTTTCAGCAATTCGGCGAATTCGGGCATTGTCCTCGTCCTCTCTCCCGACAGGGCGCTAGGCGTGAGGGAAGGGCAGGGCAAGCCGTTGCGCCCGGTGCAGCGGGTTTTGCGCAGAATACCGCGCCCCTTCTCACAAAGGATGGGGCGAGCGCGGTTGCGGGCCGGGTGAACGGCGCTTAAGTAGCCCGCATGAACGACCTCGCGAACACGCCGCAGCCGCAGCCCGAAGAGCGTCCCGCCCGCCAGCGCAAGCCCGACTGGATCCGCGTCCGCGCGCCCGCCGGTGAAGGCTATCACGAAACGCGCCGCTTGATGCGCGAGCTCAACCTGAACACCGTGTGCGAAGAGGCCGCCTGCCCCAATATCGGGGAGTGCTGGACGAAGAAGCACGCGACCGTGATGATCCTCGGCGATGTCTGCACGCGCGCCTGCGCCTTCTGCAACGTCAAGACCGGGATGCCGCGCAAGGTCGACCCGATGGAGCCCGAGAACACCGCGATCGCCGCGGCGAAGATGGGGCTCGAACATATCGTCATCACCTCGGTCGACCGCGACGACCTGCCCGACGGCGGGGCGATGCAGTTCGTCAAGGTGATCGAGGCGCTGCGCCGCAACACGCCCGACACCACGATCGAGATCCTCACCCCTGATTTCCGCGGCAAGATGCGTCGCGCGGTAGAGATGATCTGCGAGGCGGGACCGGACGTTTACAATCACAACCTCGAGACCGTCCCCCGGCTCTATCCCACCATCCGCCCCGGCGCGCGCTATTACGCTTCGCTCCGCCTGCTTGAAGAGGTCAAGGCGCACAATCCGCTGATCTTCACCAAGTCGGGCATCATGCTCGGCCTCGGCGAAGAGCGCCTCGAGGTCCACCAGGTGATGGACGATATGCGCTCGGCGGAGGTCGACTTCATCACCATGGGCCAGTATCTCCAGCCGACACCCAAGCACGCCAAGGTCGAGGAATTCGTCACGCCCAAGGCGTTCGACGCATACGGCGCGATCGCGCGGGCCAAGGGTTTCCTGCAGGTCGCATCGAGCCCGCTGACGCGCTCGAGCTATCACGCGGGCGACGATTTCGCGAAAATGCGGGCCGCGCGCGAGGAACGCCTTGCCAAGCAGGCCGCGCGGGAAAGGGCCTGAGCGCAAATGCCCGGTATCCGCGAGACGCGCCGGCTCCCCTACAGTGCCGAACAGATGTTCGACCTCGTCGCGGACGTGAAGCGTTACGGCGAATTCCTGCCGTGGGTGATCGCGACCCGCGTGCGCTCCGACAGCGAGACGGAGATGATCGCGGACATGGTTGTGGGCTTCAAGGCGATCCGGGAAAGCTTCACCTCGAGAGTGCTCAAGCGCCGCCCTAAGGAGATCGAGGTGATCTATCTCGACGGACCGCTTTCGGACCTCGACAATGTCTGGACCTTCCGCGCAATCGACGAGCGCACCTGCGAGATCGATTTCTCGGTCGATTTCACCTTCAAGAACAAGCTGTTCGAGCGGATTGCCGGCCAGTATTTCGACCGCGCCTTCCGCAAGATGGTCGCCGCCTTCGAAGCGCGCGCGGACGAGCTTTACGGCAACAGCAATTCCAGCGCGCACAGCGTCGCCTGACGCCGAATCGAAGCTCGGGCGCCGGGGCCTTCCCCGCCGTCGAAATGCTTAAGCTCGCCCTCGGGCTCGCCGTCCATGTCGCGGGTCGCGCGGGCGAAGACGACCGTGCCGACCGGCTTGATCGTCGTGCCGCCGCCCGGACCCGCTACCCCGCTTATCGCCACGGCCACGTCCGCGTTCGAGCGTTCGAGCGCGCCCTGCGCCATTGCCCAGACGCAGGCGATCGACACCGCGCCGAAAGTCTCGATGATGTCGCGCGCGACGCCGAGCGACTCCATCTTCGCCTCGTTCGAATAGGTCACGAATCCGCAGTCGAGCACGGCGGAGGAGCCCGCAATCTCGGTCAGCGCGCCGGCCACCAGCCCCCCGGTGCAGCTTTCGGCGAGCGCGACCTTGCGGCCCGCCGCCGCGTTCTCGGCGACGACCCGCTCGGCGAGCGCCGTGATCTCGTCGGGAAGGAGATAATCGCTCATTGAATGGCTCCCATGGTCCGGCTGTGCGCTACAAGCGAGGTCGAGCGGGCTGCTGCAAGGCGGCGGGCGGGGCGGGTTTTGGCCTTCGTCATAACAGGCATTGTCTCACGGGCGCTGCGCGCGCGAAAGGGCAACAATCGCCTGCGCGGCGATTCCCTCGCCGCGTCCGGTGAAGCCGAGCCTTTCGGTCGTGGTCGCCTTGATGCTGACCGCGCTCTCGTCGAGCCCGGTCAGCCGCGCGACTTCGGCGCGCATGGCCGGGCGGTGGGGGCCGATTTTCGGGGCCTCGCAGATGATCGTGAGGTCGATATTGGCGAGCGCGTAACCCGCCTCGCGCGCCAGTCCCACCGCGTGTTCGAGAAAGCGTCCGGAGCGCGCCCCGGCCCATTGCGGGTCGCTCGGCGGGAAATGGGTACCGATGTCGCCTTCGCCGACGGCTCCGAGCACGGCATCGGTGATCGCGTGGAGCGCCACGTCGGCATCGGAATGCCCGCCAAGCCCCTTGTCGTGATCGAGCTTCACGCCGCACAGCCACAGCTCCTCGCCCGGCTCGAGCCGGTGCACGTCGAAACCCTGTCCGACCCGGAAGGGCGCGGCGCCGGTATCGTCCATCAGGTCCTCCGCGAAAGTGATCTTCTTGAGCCGCTCGTCGCCCCGCACCAGCGCGACCTCGCCGCCATGCGCCGCGAGCACCTGCGCATCGTCGCCCGCGTTGGTGTCGCCGACCCAGGCGCGGTGCGCCGCGAGGATGGCCTCGAAACGGAACGCCTGCGGGGTCTGGACCCGGCGCAGGCTGTCGCGCTCGGCCTTGTCCGCCATTGTCCCGCGCGGCCCGACGACGGCAATGGAATCAACCACGGGGAGAACGGGAATGGCACCGGGGTGGTCGGCAAGCGCGCCGCGCAGCCGCTCGATCACCGCGCCGGGCAAGTCGGGCCGTGCGGCATCGTGTATGAGGACGTGGACGGGGGCATCAGGTTCGAGCGCCTCAAGCCCCGCGCGAACCGAATCCTGCCGGCTCGCGCCGCCGGTGACGAAGCGCACGCCCTCGCAATCGACGATCGCTTCGCGCGCGTGGTCCTCGGCGCCTTCGGCGATCACCACGAGAAGCGGCGCGGCGCCCGCTTCGCGTAGGACTTCGACTGAATGGCGCAGCAGCGGCCGGCCGCGCCAAGTGCGGAACTGCTTGGGCAATTCGCCCCCGACGCGCAGCCCCTTGCCGGCCGCCACCACAACCGCGGCGAAGGGGGGAAGGGGAAGCGCGTCTCGCATGGCTGGGCGGCGCTTAGGGGCTGGACGGATTTTCCGCAATGGACTATGCGCTGCTCAAAATTTAGGCATTTTCCCGCATGACAGAGCTTCCCACACCCCCGGCGCTGAAGCCGATCCGGATCGGCCCGGTGACGATCCCCGATCCCGTCCTGCTCGCGCCGATGACCGGCGTGACAGATATGCCGTTCCGCACGCTGGTACGCCGCTACGGTTCGGGCCTCAACGTGACCGAAATGGTCGCGAGCGAGGCGGCGATCCGCGAAACGCGCCAGTCGCTCCAGAAAACCGCTTGGGACCCGGTCGAGGAACCCGTCTCGATGCAGCTGGTCGGCTGCGACCCTGACAGCATGGCCGAGGCGGCCAAACTCCAGGAAGGCAACGGTGCGGCGATCATCGACATCAATTTCGGCTGCCCGGTGAAGAAGGTCGTGGGCCAGTATGCGGGCAGCGCGCTGATGCGCGAAGTGCCGCTGGCGACCAAGCTCATGGAAGCCACGGTCAAGGCGGTCGACGTGCCGGTGACGGTCAAGATGCGGATGGGCTGGGACCATGCCAGCCTCAACGCGCCCGAACTCGCCCGCATCGCCGAGGATCTCGGCGTCAAGATGATCACCGTCCACGGCCGCACCCGCAACCAGATGTACAAGGGAAGCGCCGACTGGGCCTTCATCCGCCGGGTCAAGGAAGCGGTGTCGATCCCGGTCATCGTCAACGGTGACATCTGCGGGATCGAGGACGCGGCGAAAGCGCTCGAGCAGTCGGGCGCGGACGGCGTGATGATCGGGCGCGGGGCCTATGGCAAGCCGTGGCTGCTCGGGCAGGTCATGCACTGGTGGCGCACCGGAGAGATGCTGCCGAGCCCCAGCTTCGATGAACAATACGCCGTGCTGGTCGAGCATTACGAACGGATGCTGGATCACTACGGCCGCGAGGTCGGGGTGAAGATCGCGCGCAAGCACCTTGGCTGGTACACCAAGGGGATGCACGGCTCGGCCGATTTCCGCAACACGGCCAACCAGATCGACGATCCGGCCGAGGTGCTGGGCGAGATCGAGCGTTTCTACGAACCTTTCCTGAGGCGCCGGGCGGCCTGACCATGGCATCGCGGCAGGCGCTCGGGCAGGGGGGCGACGACATTCCGGTCGAAAGCGAAAGGCCCGACGCGCGCGCCCAGATCGCGAGCATGATCTTCGCGGTGCTGCTGGTCGATGCGGAGGGCCGCATCGCCGAGGTCAACCAGGCTGCCGAAAACCTGCTCGGGACAAGCGCGCGGCGGCTGCTGGGGCGTGCTCTCGCAGATATGCTCGGCCCGCTCGACCCGCGCGTTGCGACGCGGCTTGCGCGGGCGGACGAGGCGCTGGTGGCGCGCGACCTCGTGCTTACCGTCAACGAGGCCGAATTGCTGGTCAATCTCACCGTCTCGCCGCTCTCCGGTGCACCGGGCTGGCGGGTGGTGACCCTGTCGGAAATCGCGCACGAGGACGGCATGGGCGTCGATACGGTGAGCGAAAGCACGCCGCCCGGCCCATCGATCCTCGCGCACGAGATCAAGAACCCGCTGTCCGCGATCCGCGGCGCGGCCCAGCTCGCCGCGCGCAAGCTGGCGCATGGCGACAAGCCGCTCGCCCGGATGATCACCGACGAGGTCGACCGCATCGCCCGCCTGATCGACCGGATGCAGCAATTGGGCAGCACCCGCACCGAACCGCCCGAGCCGTGCAACCCGCACGAGGCGATCCGCAGCGCGCTCGCCACGGTGCGCGTCGCGAGCGCGGGGAAGACAACGGGGCTGGCGGCGGTCGCCTTCCGCGAGGAATTCGATCCTTCGATCCCACCAGTCCTCGCCAATCGCGACGCGCTCGAACAGGTGCTGATCAATCTCCTCTCGAACGCCCGCGATGCCGCAACCGAGGCGGCGCGCGCGCCGCAGGTCACGATCCGCACGCGCTATGTCCACGGGCTCGTGTTCAGCGCGATGCGGCTTGGTCGGGCGGTGAAGCTGCCGATCGAGATCACCGTCACCGACAATGGGAAGGGAATCGACCCGGCGCTGCGCGGGGCGGTGTTCGAACCCTTCGTCTCGACCAAGCAGCAGGGGCAGGGGCTCGGCCTCGCGCTGGTGCGCAAGCTGGTGCTCGACATGGGCGGCAGCATCACCCACGAACGCGACCCGCGGCTCGGCCTGACCCATTTCCGGGTCCACCTCGCGCAGGCGCCGGATGGCGGGAAGGGCTGAAGCAGTGGCACGCGACGATCCTCCTTCCATCCTGCTGGTCGAAGACGACCGCGCGATCGCCACCGTGATCAGCGCGGCGCTTGAGGACGAAGGCTTTGCGATCCGGCACTGCTTCTCGATCGCCGAACGCGACGCGGCGCTGGCCGAGAGCGCCTTTGCCGTGATGGTCACCGACGTCCTGCTCGAGGACGGCGACGGGATCGCCAGCCTCGATGCGGTGCGCGCCGCCGCGCCGGCGATGCCGGTGATCGTTCTGTCGGCCCAGAACACGCTCGACACGGCGGTGCGCGCGAGCGACAGCGAGGCTTTCGAATATTTCCCCAAGCCCTTCGACCTCGACCAGTTGGTGCAGGCCGTGGGCAAGGCGGCGGGTGCGACCGGCAGGCGTGCGCCCGAAGCGGGCGCGGCGCAAGGCGAGGCTCCCGGTGCGGACGGGGAGGGGCTTCCGCTGGTCGGACGCAGCCCGGCGATGCAGGGCGTCTATCGCATGATCGCGCGGGTGCTCAGGAACGATCTCACCGTTCTGGTCACGGGCGAAAGCGGGACCGGCAAGGAGCTTGTCGCGGAGGCGATCCACCAGCTCGGCAGCCGCGCGACCGGGCCTTTCGTCGCGGTCAACACGGCGGCGATCCCGTCGGACCTCATCGAAAGTGAGCTGTTCGGCCACGAAAAAGGCGCATTCACCGGCGCGATCGCGCAGGCTATCGGCAAGTTCGAACAGGCCAATGGCGGCACGCTTTTCCTCGATGAGATCGGCGATATGCCTGCCGAAGCGCAGACCCGGCTGCTGCGCGCGCTGCAATCGGGACGCATAAGGCGCGTCGGCGGGCGGCAGGAGATATCCGTCAGCGTCCGGATCATCGCTGCGACCAATCGCGACCTTGTCCCCCTGATCGAACAGGGGGCTTTCCGCGAGGATCTCTATTACCGCCTCAATGTCGTGCCGATCCAGCTCCCTCCGCTGCGCGAGCGGCGCGAGGATATCGAGGTGCTGACACAGCATTTCCTCGCCCAGGCGGTCGAGGACGGGCTGCCGCGCCGCCGCCTGACAGCCGAGGCGCTCGCCCTGCTCGAGACGCGCGCCTGGCGCGGCAATGTCCGCGAGCTGCGCAATGTCGTCTACCGCCTCGCCCTCATGGCGCAGGGCGAGGCGATCGATGCCGCCGCGATCGCCGAGATCGTCGGGCCCGAGGCCGCGCAGGCTCCTGCGCCGCTCGCCTCGGCACCGGCCAGCCTTGCCGACGCGCTGGACCACTGGCTCGCCCGCGAAAACCCGCCCGACGGCCTGCTCCACGCCCGCGCCATCGCCGCTTTCGAGAAGCCGCTGATCGAACACGCGCTGAAACGCACCCGCGGCAACCAGCTGCGCGCGGCGAAGCTGCTCGGCATCAATCGCAACACCCTGCGCAAGCGGATCGTCGAGCTCGAAATCGAACCCGAACGCTTTGCAAGGTCGGTCTGACGCAAATCGGGGCCTTTCGGCTCGGAATATGCTTGCATGAAAGCCACACCATGGTTGTAATGGTGCAACTATGGAGGCGTCCAGGCCCACTTCCCCGCCCGAAGGCACGCCGGAGGATTCCGGCGAAGACCACGCCGCAGCGAACTCGCTGCCGAGCGAGGGCGATGCCGGGCGGGCGTCGCTGCGCTTGACCCGTCGCTCGCCGCGCTGGCTGCGGCGCTTCATCGTCGCGTCGCGCCGCGCCAATGTCTTTCTCTGGCTCGAACTGCTTGCGGCCCTCGGCCTCGTGCTCGCGGTGGTCGCCACGTGGCTCGCCTTTTCGCGCGATCCGGAGACGGGTGAGCTCCTGCCGACGCTGCAGGTCTCGCTGCTCCTGATGGCGACGCTTGTCCCGGCGATGGCGCTGCTCGTCCTTGCCGGGCGCCGCCTTGCCTTGAGGCGCGCGGCGGGCAGCACGGCGCGGCTCCATGTGCGGCTCGTGTTCTTCTTTTCGATGGTCGCCGCCGTGCCGACCCTGCTGGTGGCCGGGTTCGCCGCCTTCCTGTTCCAGACGGGCGTCGATTTCTGGTTCTCCGACGATTCGCGCGGGCTGATGGAGAATGCGAACGAACTGGCGCAGAATTACTACGACGCGAACCAGCGCGACGTGCGCGACGAAACGCTCGCCATGGCGGGCGATATGCGGTTCTATTTCAGCCGCGGCGGGACGCTCGCCAACGAGGAGTTTCCTGATTTCTACGCGCTGCAGGCGCAGGGGCGGAAAATCAACGAAAGCGCGATCATCCAGCGGCTCGACGACGGGTCGCTCAGGACCGCGGCGATCATGGACCTGCTCGAGGACAACCGCCCGATCGAATTCAGCGAAACCGCTCTGCCGAGGCTCGAGAAGGGGGAACTGGTCGTCGTCGAGGGCAGTCCCGAACGCATCGCCTCGATCGCCCCGATCGACCGCGATAGCGGAATCTACCTCTACAACGCGCGCAACACCGAGGCGACGATGTTCAATTCGTGGTCCCGCGCGCAGGCGATCGCGCGCGCCTATGAGACGCTCACCAGCGACGCGCGCACGCTGCAATTGCGCTTCAACATCGCGCTTGTGCTTGTCAGCCTGCTGCTGGTGGGCATCGCGATCTGGTTCGCGCTGCGCTTCGCGGACCGGCAGGTCGAACCGCTGACCGACCTCGTCGGGGCAGCGCGCAAGGTCGGGCAGGGCAATTTCGCGCTTCGTGTCGAAGGGCGCACGGGGGCGGACGAAATCGGCCTGCTGAACCGTGCGTTCAATCGCATGACCGCCCAGCTCGAAAAGCAGACCCAGGCGCTCGTCTCCGCCAACCGCCAGATCGACGATCGCCGCGCCTTCATGGAAGCCGTGCTCGAATCGGTCACCGCCGGGGTCATCTCGGTCGACGGGGAGGGGCGGGTGCTGCTCCTCAACGGGTCGGCCGCCGCCCTGCTCGAGCGCGAGAGGGCGCAGGATCCCGCGAGCATGGTGGGCATGAGGCTCGAGGAGCTTTCGCCCGAAATCCACCGCATCGCGCGCGAAGGGCAGGAAAGCGCGATCGTCACCCATGCCAAGGGCAATGAACTGCTCACCCTAGCGGTCAAGGTCGCGCCGGGGACGAGCGGGTCGGTCATTACCTTCGAGGACATCACGCGCCAACTGCTCGACCAGCGGCAGGCGGCGTGGTCCGATGTCGCCCGCCGTATCGCGCACGAGATCAAGAACCCGCTCACCCCGATCCAGCTCGCCACCGAAAGGCTCAAGCGGCGGTATCGCAAGCAGGTCGAAGAGGGCGACGGGGAACTGTTCGACGAGCTTACCAGCACCATCGTGCGCCAGGTCGGCGACCTCAGGAAGATGGTTGACGAATTCTCCTCCTTCGCCCGCCTGCCCAAGCCCGTGTTCCGCTCCGAAGACCCGGTCGATCTCGTGCGGCAGGCGGTGTTCCTGCAGGAAGTCGCCCATCCTGCCATCGATTTCAGCGTTTCGACCGAAGGGCTCGGCAGCCGCGAGATGCTGTGCGACCGCCATCAGCTCGGCCAGGCGATGACCAATGTGCTCAAGAACGCGGTGGAAGCGGTCGAGGCGCGCGCCGCCGAGGTCGGGGAGGAGTATCCAGGCCGGATCGCGGTGGCGATGGAAGGCGATGAACACACGCTCACCATCACGGTCGAGGACAATGGCATCGGCCTTCCTTCCGACCGCGAGCGGATCACCGAACCTTATATGACCACGCGCGAGAAGGGGACCGGCCTCGGCCTCGCCATCGTCAACAAGATCGTCGACGAACACGGCGGCGACATGAGCTTTGCCGCAGGCGAGGGCGGGGGAACCCGCGTAACCCTGCGTTTCGCGCGCAATCCGCAAGTCCTGGTCGGGGAAAACGCATGATGCGCTCCACCGCCCTCAAACGAAGCCCGAAGGGAGCCCCCCATGGCGCTTGAAATCCTCGTCGTCGACGATGAACGCGACATCCGCGAACTGGTCTCCGGCGTGCTCGGCGACGAAGGCTACGAATGCCGCACCGCCGCCGACAGCACCGCCGCGCTGGCCGCGATCGACGAACGCCGCCCGAGCCTCGTCCTGCTCGATGTCTGGCTGCACGGCAGCGAGATGGACGGGCTTGAACTGCTCGATGCGATCAAGGCGCGCGAGCCGAACCTGCCGGTCATCATCTTTTCCGGTCATGGCAATATCGACACAGCGGTCTCCGCGGTCAGCCGGGGCGCGATGGATTTCATCGAAAAGCCTTTCGAGGCCGAACGGCTGCTGCTGTTGGTCGAACGCGCGACCGAGACGGAGCAATTGCGCCGCGAGAACACGCGCCTGCGCGAAGGGGTCTGGGGGACCAGCGAATTCACCGGCAATTCGGCCGCGATCAACAATGTGCGCGCGACGCTGAAACGGGTCGCCAATACCGGGAGCCGGGTGCTGATTTCAGGGCCGGCGGGCGCGGGCAAGGAAGTCGCCGCGCGGCTGCTCCATTCCTGGAGCAACCGGGCGGGCAGCGCCTTCGTCCTGGTCAATTCGGCGCGGATCACGCCCGAAAGATTCGAACAGGAACTGTTCGGCGAGGAAGTCGACGGCAAGCAGGTGCGCCCGGGCCTGCTCGAAATGGCCGATGGCGGCACGCTCTATCTCGACGAGGTCGCCGATATGCCCCTGTCGACGCAGGCGCGAATCCTGCGGGTGCTGACCGACCAGAGCTTCGTGCGCGTCGGCGGCACGCGGCAGATCGGTGTCGACGTGCGAGTGGTTTCCTCGACCACGCGCGACCTCACGATCGAAATGGAGGAAAAGCGTTTCCGCGAAGACCTGTTCTACCGCCTCAACGTCGTGCCCGTCACGATCCCCTCGCTGGCCGAGCGGCGCGACGACATTCCCGCGCTCGCCGAGCATTTCTTCACCCGCTATTCGACCGACCAGGGCATCCCGCCGCCCGAAATCAGCGAGGAGGCCATGGCCGCGCTGCAAGCCTATGACTGGCCGGGCAATGTCCGTCAGCTGCGCAACCTCGTCGAGCGCACGATCATCATGACCCCGCGCGAGCGCCTTGCCACGATCGAACCCGATATGCTGCCCTCGGAAATCACCGGCGGCCGGCTTGCCGCGTCGGGCGAGGGGCTGACCGCGATGATGGGCGTGCCGCTGCGCGAGGCGCGCGAGAGTTTCGAACGCGAATACCTGACGATCCAGATCCGGCGCTTTTCGGGCAATATCTCCAAGACCGCGAGCTTCATCGGGATGGAACGCTCCGCGCTCCACCGCAAGCTCAAGCTGCTCGGCATGGCTGAGCGCCGGGAGACAAGCCGCAAGGATTGAACCGTCGAGAAAGCTTGACACCCCTGTCACGGAAGCGAGACTTTCGGAACTTGACAGCGAGTTGGGCATTGCCCGCTTGATGCGCAATCGCCATTATGGGGTGGGGCCCTTGCCGCGAACCTCGCGGGAATTCGCCCCTGCTCGCGGACCGTAAGAACGGCCGCCAAGAACAGGAGCATAGCGATATGTCCAACGGGCGAACCCTCTCTCCCCGACCCCGTCCCCAGGGACAGGCCGCTGCCGCACAGCCGCGCCAGTCCGGCAGCCTGCAGGATGCCTTCCTCAATCTCCTGCGGCGCAACAAGACCCCGGTGACGATGTTCCTCGTCAAGGGGGTGAAGCTGCAGGGCATCATCACCTGGTTCGACAATTTCTCGATCCTGCTGCGGCGCGACGGGCAGTCCCAGCTCGTCTACAAGCACGCGGTTTCGACCATCATGCCCGGGCAAAGCATCGATGCGAGCCAGTTCGCGAGCCGCGCGGGCAATCCGAAACAGCGCCTGTTGCAGGACGTCTTCCTCAGCCGCGTGAGCGAGGCGAATGTCCAGGTCACCATGTTCCTCGTCAACGGCGTGATGCTGCAGGGCCGGATCGCGGCCTACGACCTGTTCTGTATGCTGCTCGAACGCGACGGCGCGGTGCAGCTCGCCTACAAGCACGCGGTCTCGACCATCCAGCCGGCAAGCCCCGTTGACCTCACCGAGGATGACGACGACAATGGGGAAGTGGGAGACGAACCCCAGGACGAGGGGTTCGAGGATGACGAAGAGGACGACGACTGAGCTTCGATGACGACCTGATGGACGAAGTGACCCGCGGCGCGCGGGCCCTTGTCCTGTGCCCGGACATCCGCAGCTTCACCTACGATCTCGACGCGCGCGAGCGGCTTGAAGAGGCCGAGGGCCTGGCGCTGGCGATCGGCGTGGTCATCGCGCATTCCGAAATCCTGCCGGTTCGCCAGATGCAGCCGAACACGCTGTTCGGTTCGGGACAGGTGCAGCGGATTGCGGACTGGTGCGAGCTTTACGAGGCGGAACTTGTCATCGTCGACGGCGCGCTCACCGCGATCCAGCAGCGCAATCTCGAGGAGAAGCTTAAGCGAAAGGTGATCGATCGCACCGGTCTGATCCTCGAGATCTTCGGCGAACGCGCGGCCACGGCCGAGGGCCGGCTGCAGGTCGAACTCGCCCATCTCGACTACCAGCAGTCCCGCCTCGTGCGCAGCTGGACCCACCTCGAGCGCCAACGCGGCGGTTTCGGCTTCCTCGGCGGGCCGGGCGAAACGCAGATCGAAGCCGACCGCCGCATGATCAACCAGCGCATGGCGCGGCTGCGGCGCGAACTCGAACAGGTCAGGAAGACCCGCGCGCTCCACCGCGAGCGGCGGGGAAGGGCGCCCTGGCCGGTGATCGCGCTGGTCGGCTACACCAATGCCGGCAAGTCGACGCTGTTCAACCGCCTGACCGGCGCGGACGTGATGGCCGAGGACCTGCTTTTCGCAACGCTTGACCCGACCATGCGCGCGATCGCCTTGCCGGGGGTGGAAAAGGCGATCCTGTCGGACACGGTGGGTTTCATCTCGGACCTTCCGACGCAGCTCGTCGCGGCCTTCAGGGCGACGCTCGAAGAGGTCACGGGGGCGGACCTGATTTGCCACGTGCGCGACATGGCGAACCCGGCCCATGCCGCGCAGAAGAAACAGGTGATGGAAGTCCTCGGCGACCTCGGCGTGGTCGATCCCGAGACGGGAACGGGCGAAATCCCGATCCTCGAAGTCTGGAACAAGGCCGATCTCCTCCCGCCTGAGCGCCGGGGCGAACTCGCCGACGCTGCCGAAGCGCACGGTGCGGTGCTGATGTCGGCGGCAAGCGGTGAGGGGATGGACGCGCTCGAGGAGCGGATCGGGGCGATGCTGACCGCGCGGGCGAAGGAGGTGACGTTCACCCTCCCCGTCAGCGATGGGCGGCGCATGGCCTGGCTGCACGCCCACGGCGACGTGCTGGGCGAGGAAGACGCAGGCGAGGGCGAGGACGGCCCGATGAAGCGTGTGACGGTTCGCCTCAATCCCAAGGAATTGGGTCAATATGAGACGTTAGAAGGCTGAAATCAGGTTCTTTTTTCGTCAAGCTTGACCGCCTGCCAAAGCGCTTCCTGTTCCGCCAGCGAAAGGGCTGCGAAACCTTCCCCGGCCTTCGCCTCCATTGCGCGGAACCGGCGTTCGAACTTGCTGTTGGCTGCACGCAAGGCGTCTTCCGCAGCGATGCCGTGGGCGCGGACGAAATTGACCACGGCGAACAGCAGGTCGCCGGCTTCCTCAATTTGCGCACCTTCCGAAGAGGCGGCGTTAAGTTCTTCGATTTCTTCGATGATCTTGTCCTGCGAGCCCTTGGGTTCGGGCCAGTCGAACCCTGTCCGCGCAGCGCGTTTCTGGAGCTTCTGGGCACGCATCAGCGCCGGCAGCGCGAGCGCAACGCCGTCGAGTGCGCTTGCCATGCCTTTATCGGCGCGTTCGGCTTCCTTCAGGTTTTCCCAACGCGTTTCGCCCATGGTGCCGCCTTCGCTGCCGAAGATGTGAGGGTGGCGCGCTTCCATTTTGTCGCTGATCGAACGGGCGACGTCCTCGAAAGCGAACAGGCCGGCTTCCTCGGCCATGCGGGCATGGAAGACGACCTGGAGCAGGAGGTCGCCGAGTTCGTCCTTGAGCTCCGCCATGTCGCCGCGCTCGATCGCGTCCGCGACTTCATAGGCTTCCTCGATCGTATAGGGCGCGATGCTGGCGAAATCCTGCGCGAGGTCCCAGTCGCACCCATCATCGGGATTGCGCAGCCGCGCCATGATGGCGAGCAGGCGGTCGACCTGCGAGGAAGAGGGGGCGCTGTCCATGCACTCTGCTCCCGATATACTAGATGGATAATATATATTATGTTAAATACTGTCGCTGCGGCGCGGCGCTCATCCGCCGTAGAAGAATCCAACCAGCAAGGTCAGTCCCGTGAAGATCGCGATCCACACAAGCGCCATGCGTGCCAACTGACCCCAGCCGAGCCGGTAGGACGCGAGCGCGCTGCCCGCGATGAAAAGCCAGCCGAGCAAGGCGACGATCGAGACGATCTCCCCGGTCACGCGACGACCTCGAGCCCGTCGTAGCCGACGATCACATGGTCCGGCACTTCGTCGCACAGCGTGCGGTAATCCATGCTCTTGTCGAGATGGCTGAGAACGAGCCGTTTCGCTTCGCAGCGTTCGGCCAGTTCGAATGCCATGGCGAGATGCGCGTGGGTCGGATGAGGTTCGCGCCGAAGACAGTCGCTCACCAGCACGTCCGCGCCGTGGAATACCTCGACCATCTCTTCGGAAATTTCAGAGAAATCTGTTGCATAGACGATGGACCTGCCATCGGCTTCAAAGCGATACCCGGTCGTTTCGCCGGGTCCGTGCGCCATCTGCACCCAGTCGACCGAGAAGCCCGCCACGATCCGCAGCCGCTCCAGCGTATCGAGATTGACGATGGTGGGATAACCGTCCTGCCCGGCGAAGACATAGCCGAACCGCTGGCGCAACCTCCGCACCGTCTCCGCCGAGGCATAGCCCGGGATCGGCCCGCCGCGCCCATAGCGCATGACGCGAAGGTCATCGATGCCGTGGCAGTGATCGGCGTGGTCGTGGGTCCAGAACACGCAGTCGATCCTGTCGACCCGGTTGGCGAGCAATTGCGCGCGGCAGTCGCTCGAGGTGTCGACCAGCAGGCGCGCGCCTTCCTCGCTTTCGATCAGGACCGACACGCGGGTCCGGCGATTGCGCGGTTCGTTCGGATCGCAGTCGCCCCAGTCGCCCGCGCCTCCCGGCCCGCCGACGCGCGGCACGCCGGTCGACGTGCCCGAGCCGAGCAGGACGACCTTCACAGCATCGCCCGCGTGAACAGTCGTGCGAAATTGGCGGTTGTCTGCTCCGCCAGCCGTTCCGGTTCGACGCCGCGCAGTCCCGCCACGAAGCGAGCGGTGTCGGCGACGAAGGCGGGCTCGCAGGTCTTGCCGCGGTTCGGAACGGGCGCGAGGAAGGGGCTGTCGGTTTCGACCAGCAGGCGATCCTCGGGAATCCGGGCCGCGACTTCCTGCAATTCCTTCGCGTTCTTGAACGTCACGATGCCCGAAAGCGAGATCGTGAGGCCGAGGTCCAGCACCTTGCGCCCGAAATCTTCCGAGGCGGTGAAGCAATGGATCAGCGCCGGGAACGCCCCCTTCCCCATCTCGTCCTCGAGGATCGCGAAGGTATCCCCCTCGGCATCGCGCGTGTGGATGATGACGGGCAGGCCCGTCTCGCGCGCGACGTCGATATGCATCCGGAACAGGCGCGCCTGCGTCTCGCGGTCGGAGTGCTCGTAGTAATAGTCGAGGCCGGTTTCGCCGATCCCGATCACGCGCGGGTTCTCCGTCGCCGCAAGCAGCGCGCCCCGTCCGAGGTCGGCGTGGGCATCGGCTTCGTGGGGATGGATGCCGACGCTGGCGAAGACGTCGATCTCGCGGATCGCGGTGCCGACGACCTGGTCCCATTCGGACTGCCGCGTCGAGATGTTGAGGAAGGCCCCGACCCCGGCCTCGCGCGCGCGGGAGAGAACGCCCTGCTGGTCCTCGACGAGGCCCTTGTATTCGAGGTGGCAATGGCTGTCGACGAGCATCACACCGCCCCTTCCGCCGCCGCCTCCGGCAGTTCGAGCCGCGGGAAGATCGGCGTCGGCTTGCCCACGGTGAAGCCCGCCATGACGAGGCGGCGATACCAGTCGGAATCCTTCAGGTTGGCATATCGGCGCTCATCCGCAGGCACGCCGAGCTGGTCGAGCAGGTTCGCCGCCTTGCCGGGAACGACGGGCTGGATCGCGATGGCAAGGTCGCGCAGCGCCATGAAGAGCGTCTGGAGCACGACTTTCATCCGCTCCGGATCGGTCTTGCGCAGCGCCCAGGGCGCCTGTTCGTCGACATACTGGTTGCACGCATAAACCGCGCGCAGCCACGCCTCGATCCCGGTGGAGAAGGACAGCGTATCGAACGCATCGGGCAATTCGCGGTTGCACGCATCGCCCACCAGCGAGAGCAGCTGGCGGTCGGCCTCGGCCGGGTCGAATTCCTCGAGGCGCCCGTCCATGTTCTTCGCGATCATCGAAAGCGTGCGCTGGGCGAGGTTGCCGAAGCTGTTCGCGAGTTCCGCATTCGCGCGGGTCACGATCGCCTCGGGCGAATAGGATCCGTCCTGTCCGAAGGCGACCTCGCGCATAAGGAAATAGCGCAAGGGGTCGACTCCGAACGCCTCGGCGAGGTCGAGCGGGTTGGTGACGTTGCCGAGCGATTTCGATTCCTTCTGCCCGCGATTGAGCAGGAAACCGTGACCGAACACCTTTTTCGGCACGGGCAGGTTCGCGCTCATCAGGAAGGCGGGCCAGTAGATCGTGTGGAAGCGCACGATGTCCTTGCCGATGAGGTGCAGGTCGGCGGGCCAGAACTTGCGCATTTCCTCGGTATCGTCGGGAAAGCCGAGGCCCGTGATGTAATTGGTGAGCGCATCGACCCACACATACATGACGTGATTGTCCGAGCCGGGCACCTTCACCCCCCAGTCGAAGCTCGTGCGGCTGACCGACAGGTCGCGCAGCCCCTGTTCGACGAATGAGATCATCTCGTTGCGGCGGCTCGCCGGTTCGAGAAAACCGGGCGTCCCGAGCAGGTCGAGAAGCGGCTTTTCGTATTTCGAGAGGCGGAAGAACCAGCTTTCCTCGACCGTCCATTCGACCGGCGTGCCCTGCGGGGAAAGCTTCTCGCCCCCTTCCCCTTCGACGAGTTCGCTTTCGTCGTAATAGGCTTCGTCGCGGACCGAATACCAACCCTCGTAGCGATCGAGATAGAGGTCGCCCGCCGCTTCCATGCGCTGCCAGATCGCCTGGCTGGCGCGGTGGTGATCGTCTTCGACGGTGCGGATGAAGCGGTCGTAACTGACGTCAAGAACGTCGCACATCTCACGGAAATAGCCGGACATTTCATCGGCGAGATCGCGCGCGGTGCGGCCCTGTTCGGCGGCCTTGCGGGCCATTTTCAACCCGTGTTCGTCGGTCCCGGTTTGGAACCGCACTTCGCGCCCGCGCAGCCGCTGGAATCGCGCGATGACATCGGCTGCGATCGCCTCGTAGGCATGGCCGATATGGGGCCGCCCGTTGGGGTAGCTGATCGCGGTGGTGATGTAGAAGGGGGTGGTATCGGTCTCAGCCATCGGCAGGCTCGCTAGCCGCGCGCGCGCCCACAAGCAAGGTTCCGATCTCGAGCGCGAGCAGCCCCGTGTCGTAATTGTGCACCGGCGCCTCGCCCGCAAGGCGCACCAGCTTCGCGTGCGCCTCGACCAGCGCGCCGCGTTCGGGGTTGGAGGCAGTCTCGCGCGCCCGCGCCGCGACCAATGCCTGCGCGAGATCGAAGGTCGCCTGAATGCGTTCGCGGTCGGGCCGCGGACCGATAAGACGGACAAGCTCGCCGCGCCCGGCCATGGCATTGTCGCCCTGCGCGAGAAGTGTCTCCATCGCTCGCGCCAGCGACCCGAGATCCTGCTGCGCGAAACGCATCGCCGCACCGAACGAACCTTCCGCCGCCTTGAGCGCCCCGGCGCGCGCTTCGGGATCGCTGCTGGCTCCGGCGGCGTCGAGCATGGCGGAAAGCTGGGCATCGCTGAGCGGCGGGAAACGAAGAACCCGGCAGCGCGAGCGGATCGTCGGCAGCAACCGCGCCGGGCTGTGCGTGACCAGCAGGAAGAAGGTGCCCGGCGGCGGTTCCTCCAGGCTCTTGAGCAAGGCATTGGCCGACGCGCGTTCGAGATCGTCGGCGGGATCGATGATCACGACGCGGCGGCTGCCGAGCGTGGGCCGCGTGGTAAGCCGGCGCTGCATCGCTCGGATCTGCTTGACGCGAATGCTCCGCGCGAGTTCGTGCGGCTTGCCGTCGGCGGCGGCCTTCTCCGCCTTATCGTCCTTCGGTCCGTAGGTGAGCGTCAGGATATCGGGGTGGTTCGCCGGATCGGACGGCTGCGGCACGCCGGCTTCGGCGACGAGTTCGGCGGCGGCGGCAAGGGCGAAGTCGTGCTTGCCGAGCCCTTTCTTGCCCGCAAGTATCCAGCCGTGGTGCATCCGCGAGCCGCTGCTTGCCGAGCGCCATTCGCGCCATGCCCCCTCGTGGTTGGGCCAATCCATCAGCTCGCCTCCGCTGGAAGGAGGGGGGCAAGCGCCTCGAGCACGCGGGCATGGACCGCCTGCGGCTCGCCCGTCCCGTCGATAACGGCAAAACCCTGTGGGTCTGCGCCGGCCAGATTGCGGAAGCTCGCGGCGACCGCGCGGTGATAGGTCTCGCCACGCCCGCCGATCGCGTCGCTTGTCTCGCCGTCGCGCTCGGCAAGGCGCCGGGCGACCTGCGCTTCGTCGACGTCGAGCAGCACCGCGAGGTCGGGCCGCAATCCGCCGCTGCCGAAAGCGTGGAGCGCACGGATCGCCTCGTCGCCCAGCCCGCCCGCGCCGCCCTGGTAGGCGCGGCTCGAATCGACGAAACGGTCGCACACCACCCATCGCCCAGCCTCGAGAGCCGGACGAATGCGCCGCGCGACATGATCGGCCCGCGCGGCGGCGAAAAGCAGTGCTTCGGCCTCGCGCGTCCAGCCTTCGCCCGGCGGGGCAAGGAGCAGGTCGCGGATCGCCTCCGCGCCGGGCGTTCCGCCGGGCTCGCGGGTGATCTCCGCCGCGATCCCGCGCGCCTCGAGCGCTTCGGCAAGCAGGCGGGCCTGGGTCGACTTGCCGGTCCCCTCCCCGCCTTCGAAGGCGATGAACCGCCCGCGCGCGCTGACCGTCTCCGGCCCCATCAGCCGAGCCACCCGGCGATGGCGTTGACGATCCGGTCGAGCGGGCCGGCCTCGCCGACGCTTTCGCCCGCGACGAGCGGGATGCTGGCATCTTCCATGCCCGGAACCTCGATCCTGAGAGTCGCCACCCGGTCGCCGGTCGCGAGCGGCGCGCGCAGCGGCCCGTCGTAATGCACGCTCAGCTTCACGTCGCTTTCCCGGCCGCGCGGCAGGCTGATTTCCACGGGACGCTCGGCGACGAGCGCGATGCGGCGGTCGGAGCCGCCCTGAACCCGCGCCTCGGCCACCCGCTCGCCCGCCGCGAAGAGCCGCCTGCGCACGAAGGAGGAAAAGCCCCACTCGACATAGCGCCTCGCCCAGCGGTCGCGGGTGCGGCTGCGATCCGCCCCGGCCACCACCAGCACGAGCCTCTGGCTTCCGCGCTTCACCGTGCCGAGAAAACCGAAACCCGCTTCGTTCGTGAAGCCGGTCTTGATGCCGTCCGCGCCTTCGACCCGGCCGATCAGCGGGTCGTGATTGTCCTGCGTGATGTCGTCGTAGGTGAAGGTCCGATTGCCGATGTAGCGGGCGAACTTGTCGGGATGGCGGCGGATCATGGCCTCGGCGAGAAGCGCAAGGTCGCGCGCGCTGGTGAAAGTGCGCCCTTCGTCCATCCAGCCGTTGGGATTGGCGAAATGGCTGTCGGTCATCCCGAGTTCGAGCGCCTTCGCGTTCATCAGGGCCGTCCATTCCTCGATCGACCCGGCGGCCCCTTCGGCAAGCACGATCGCGGCATCATTGGCCGAGACCGTCATGAGCCCCATCAGCAGGTCCTCGACCCGCACCCGTGCATTCTCGGCCAGCCACATGGTCGAACCCTTGGCGTGCCATTCGCGCCAGGTGTCGGGCCGGATCGTCATCACCTGCCACGGGTCGAGCCGCCCTTCCTCGATCAGTTCGAAAGCGACATAGGCGCTCATCGTCTTGGTGATCGAAGCGGGCATGAAGCGTCGCCGCGCATTGCGCTCGTGGAGCACCTGCCCGGAGGAAATATCGACCAGAAGGGCAATCGGCACGTCCTCGGCGGGCGGGATAGCCGGGAGCGCGGACTTGGCGTCCTGGGCCGAACCGGCAGGCGCGAGGGCGAGCGCCAGCACCGCCAGCACGAAAGCCATCATCCTTTGCCCGGTCATGTTCCTCACCCGCGCGCCTATAGCTCCGCCCGCGCCCCTTGGCGAGGCAGCGGGCCGCTCAGTTCACGATTTCGTCCGCCAGCAGGCCGACGCTCATCGCGTAGTAGTTCGAGCAGTTATATTCGAGAATCACGCGGTAATTCCCGGTCAGAAGCCACGCGGGCGTGCCCGGCCCGTCGGGCTGGAACAGCGAGACGAGCGTGTCGTCGGGCAAGGGCCGCTGCGCGACGACGCCGAGCTCGCGCCATTCGGCGACGGTCAGCCAGCGGCTGTGGCGTTCATGGACGCGCGGGCAGACGGGCGCTTCGAGCTCGGAGCGATAGGCGTCCACGTCGAACCCCGCGGGCACGCTCGCCCGAACGCCCCAGGGCTGGCCCGTGCGCCACCCGGCATCGCGGAAGTAATTGGCGATCGAGGCGAAGGTGTCGGCGCGGTTGCCGAAGATGTTGGCGCGCCCGTCCCCGTCCCCGTCGACCGCAAGACGCTGGTAGACCGAGGGCAGGAATTGCGGAAAGCCCATCGCGCCCGCCCAGCTGCCGGTCATCTCCTCGCGCGTGAAGCCGCGGTCGGCGACCTTGAGCAGGGCGATGAACTCATCCGCGAACAGCTCGCGCCGCCGCCCTTCCCAGGCCAGCGTCGCAAGGCTGCGCGAAAGGTCGAAACCGCCCGTGATCCGGCCATAGCTCGTCTCGTGCCCGAAGATCGCGACGATGATTTCAGGCGGGACACCGAAATCCTGCTCGATCCGGCGCAGCGTTGCCTGATTCTGGCGATAGACCGCACGGCCCCCGTCGATGCGGACCGGGTTGACGTGCTTCGCGATATAGGGCGCGAGCGCGGGATAGCCGCGCCGGGTCGGCGAGCCGGGCTGGCCGCGGTCGAGCCGGATGACGCGCGGATCGGGCGACAGCCCTGAGGTCATGCGGCGCACGGTCGGCTCGCTCACCCCCTCGGCCCGCGCGCGCGCGGCGAGCTGGGCGACGTAGGCGTCGAAATCGATCCCGTCCGCCGCTTCCTCCTGCGCCGCTCCGGGCGTTGCGGGGGCGACAAGGGCGACGGCGGGCAAAAGGGCGAGGCCAAGGGCAGCCGGAGCGAGAAAGCGCGTGATCATGAACGGATGTCTCTCACATCCCGGCTTAATTCCCAACAACCAAAGCGCAGGTGACTCGGCCCAAATGCCCCGCTATTGAGCCGACCTGCGCGGACAGGTGGCAGAGCGGTTGAATGCACCGGTCTTGAAAACCGGCAAGGGTGCAAGCCCTTCGTGGGTTCGAATCCCACCCTGTCCGCCAGCAGCGCCCGCCCCGGTGGGCGGTGCTGGGGGATCGCGGTGCGGTGGACGGGCCCATGGGTTCGGACTCGAAGCGGGCGCAGCCCGCGCAGAGGAACGAGGCGCGCCAGCGCCGAGGACAATCCCACCCTGCCCACAGCAGCGCGCTCGGCTCAGACCGCCCCCGGAGCGACCAGACCATCCGCCGCCGCAAGCAGCCTTTCGCGCCATGCCACTCGCGCGAGCCATTCCTCCGGGATCCCCTCCAGCCCGAATCGCGCCCCGGCAAGCTGGCCCGCAATCGCGGCGGTCGTATCGGCATCCTCGCCGAGATTGGCGGCAAGCAGGATTATCTCGCGATAATCGCCCCCTTGCGCATTGCACCACAGCGCCGCCTCGAGCGAATGGATCACGTAGCCGCTGCTTTCGATCTGCGAGCGATCCTTGTCGCGCCAATTCCCGGCGAAAACGGTGCCGACGGGGTCATCGAAGCCGAGCGCCCGGGCGGCTTCGAGCGCTTCATCGAAGCCCGCGCCGTGGATCGTCTCGCGCAGCAAGACGGCCCAGCCCTCGCAGGCGTCCAGGCAAGCATCGGCGGCATGGGTGGTCGCACTCTGGCGACGCGCAGCTTCGCGCATGGTGGCCGCATCGCTCATCGCCCCCCTGATGGCGACCGGAGAAAGGCGCATCAGCGATCCGTTGCCGGCGGACCGGGGATGGCTCGACCCGGCGAGCGGGTCGCCCGAGCGCTCATAGCGGGCAAGGGCATCGCGCGTCGTAATGCCGATGTCGAAGCAGTCGCCGGTCGGTGAATAGGCCCCCTCGCGCCACCACGAAACGAAGCGCCGCATGAGGTCGTCGAGGTCGAGAAAGCCGCATTCGACGATGCTTTCGGCAAGCGCGAGCGCCATTGCGGTGTCGTCGGTCCATGTCCCGGCAGCAAGGCCGAAGGGCCCTCCCCCGACCATGTCGGTAAGCGGCGGCGCGCTGTCGCGGGGGCGGAATTCGAGGGTCGTGCCGACGGCATCGCCCACGGCGAGTCCCAGCAGCGCGCCCCTTGCCCGGGATGTGAGTTCCGTCACCTGCGCCTCCCCCTTATCTCCCTGCTTTCCCGCGCAAGCCCGGACGCGGCCTCACGCCCGCGCAGTGACGAGCCACGCCTTGGCGGCCATCAGCACACCCTCGCCCGGCACGTATCGCTGCTCGAACAGGGCGAGGAGGTCGGCCCGGATCGCCTCGCGCAGCGCCTCTTCCTGTTCGTCCACCACACGTCCCACGCCCATCGAGGACAGCACCATGTCCAGCGCCTCGGCCGGAGAGGCATCGCGCCCGCCGATGGCCTGCTTGCCCTCATAGGCGTCGATGTCGGGAGCGCCGAAGCCGGCCGCAGCCAGCACTTCGCGCAGATAATCGAGATCCTCGAAGGCGAACGGCCCCGGTGCGCGCGGCTCGGCGCGGGGAACCTCGACGTGTTCGCGCACCACGCCCATCATCTCCATCATCCACAGGTTCTCGCGCGGCGGGCCCCATACGGCGAGGTCGATCCGCGCGCCCGCTTTCAACAGCGAGCGCAGGTTGGCGAAGGCGGCGGCGGGCTCAGCGAAGAACATCGAGCCGAAACGCGAGAACAGCCGGTCGAAAGGCGGCTCGTCGAGCGACACTTCGCCCGCGTCGGCGCACAGGAAGCGGGCATTGGCGATGCCCTCCGCCTCGGCCCGGCGCGTCGCTTCGGAGACGAGGCCGGGCGCGATGTCGATGCCGAGCGCCTCCCCGCCCGGAGCGACCGCGCGCGCAATCGCCTGCGTCGTTGCTCCCCCACCGGGCCCGATGTCGAGCACCCGCTCGCCCGGTTCATAGGCCGCGCGCGCCAGAAGCGCGTCTCCGATCGGCGCGATCATCGCCTCGAAGCGGTCGAGATTGGCGAGCCAGCGCTCGCCCATTTCGCCCGCCCAGTCCTCGCCCTTGAGCGGTTCGGCTGCGGTCTCGGACATCAGAAGTGCACCGCCCGGCCATAGGCGTCGAGCACGCTTTCATGCATCATCTCGGACAGCGTGGGATGCGGGAAGACGGTCTGCATCAGCTCTTCCTCGGTCGTCTCGAGCGTCTTGCCGATCGTGTAGCCCTGGATCAGCTCGGTCACTTCCGCCCCCACCATGTGCGCGCCGAGCAGTTCGCCGGTTGTCGCGTCGAACACGGTCTTGATGAAGCCTTCCGCCTCGCCCAGCGCGATTGCCTTGCCGTTGCCGATGAAGGGGAAATTGCCGACCTTGGTCTCGTGACCGGCTTCCTTGGCCTGCGCTTCGGTCATGCCGACGCTGGCGACCTGCGGGTGGCAGTAGGTGCAGGCCGGAATCGCATCGCGGTTGAGCGGGTGGGGGTGCGCGTCCTTGCCGAGTTCCTTGGCGATTGCTTCGGCTGCGGTGACGCCTTCGTGGCTCGCCTTATGCGCGAGCCACGGGCCCGGCGTGCAGTCCCCGATTGCCCAGAGCCCCTTTGTCTTCGTGCGGCCATAGGGATCGATCCGGATGAAGCCGCGGTCCATCTCCACCAGCTTCTCGATCCCGATATTCTCTGTATTGGGCACGATGCCGATGGCGCTGATGACATGGCTGAATTCGCTGGTCGACGTCTTGCCCGCCTTGTCCTTGATCGTCGCGGTGACGCCTTTCGCGCCCACTTTCAGGTCCTCGACACCCGCGCCGGTCATCACCGTAATGCCCTGCTTGGTCAGTGCCTTCTCGAGGAAGGCCGACACGTCCGCATCCTCGACCGGCACGATGCGGTCGAGCAGTTCGACCACCGTCACCTCGACCCCGATGTCGTTGTAGAAGCTGGCGAATTCGATCCCGATCGCGCCAGAGCCGATGACGAGCAGCTTGGTCGGCTTTTCCGGCGGGGTCATGGCATGGCGATAGGTCCAGATGCGTTTGCCGTCGGCGGGGGCGAAAGGCAGGTCGCGGGCGCGCGCGCCGGTGGCGAGGATGACGTGTTTCGCGCCAAGCTTCTCCTCGCCCTTGTCCGATGTCACCGTCAGCGAGGTCGGGCCGGTCATGCGCCCCTCGCCCATGTGGACCGTGATCTTGTTCTTCTTCATCAGGTGCCCGACGCCCTGGTTGAGCTGTTTCGCGACGCCCCGGCTGCGCTTGACGATCGCTTCGAGGTCGGCCTCGATCTCCTTCGCGGCGAGCCCGTAGTCCTTCGCGTGTTGCATATAGTGGAAGATTTCGGCCGAGCGCAGCATCGCCTTGGTCGGGATACAGCCCCAGTTGAGGCAGATGCCGCCGAGATTCTCGCGCTCGACGATGGCGACCTTGAGCCCGAGTTGCGCGGCGCGGATCGCGGCGACATAGCCGCCGGGGCCCGAGCCGAGAACGATCACATCATATTGGGTTTCGGCCATGTTTGGCTCCTGGTGGGGGTGCGAAAGGAAGGCGCGCGAGGCTCAGCCCGCGACGAGCTTGACGAAGTTCTCGTCCACCCAGCCCTGATTGCACGGCCCTTCATAGGCGCGCACGCTCGAGACGGGAGAATTGGTGCCGCAGCTGATGTCCGTGCCTTCGGGGGCGTAGACGATGCCGATCCAGTCGCCGACCTGCTGGCACATCGACACGCCCTGCCCTTCGCCGATGCGGTCGACCTCGACCGATTCGCGCGAAGGCGCCGCGCGCACGGGGAGGGTCGGGTTGCCGTCGGGCAGGTCGCGAATGAGGCCGTAGCCCGCGCAGGCATCGAAGCGCGGCCCGTCGAAGCCGATCCGCACCGCGCGCGGCGGCACTTCGCCCGGGTCGGTCACGGCTTCGGGGCTCGCCTCAATGGTCTCAGGCTCGATCCGCGTTTCGTCGGCGCGGTCGCCTCGCGGATTGTCGCAGGATGCGAGAGCGAGCGAAGCGAGGGCGAGCGTTCCGAGCGGGAGGGTGGCAAATCGTGCAATCATGGCTGCGGGTCTATCCTGCATGGCTCCTCAAGGCCAGTCGGGGGCTGCGATCAGACCACCAGCCCCATCGGGTTCTCGATCAATTGCTTGATCGCCTCCATCAGCTGCGCGCCTTCCGCCCCGTCGATCGCGCGGTGGTCGAAGCTTCCGCTCGCGTGCATCACGGTCGCGACCTCGACATTGCCGTCGACCACGAAGGGCTGCTGCTGGCCCGCGCCCACCGCGAGGATCATGCCCTGCGGCGGGTTGATGACCGCGTCGAACTGCTTGATCCCGTACATCCCGAGATTCGACAGGCTCGCCGTGCCGCCCTGATATTCGTGCGGCATCAGCTTGCCCTCGCGAGCCTTGGCGGCGAGCTCCTTCATCTCGGTCGAGATCTGCGCCAGCCCCTTGGTGTCGGCGTGGGTGATGACCGGCGTGATGAGGCCCGAAGGCGCGGCAACCGCGACCGAGATGTCGGCGCGCGAATAGCGGCGCATCGTGTCGCCGTGATAGCTCACGTTGCACTGGGGCACGCGCATCAGCGCGCGGGCGAGCGCCTTGATCAGAAGGTCGTTGACCGACAGCTTGATGCCGTCCGCTTCGAGGCTGGCGTTCAATTGCTTCCTCAGGTCGAGCAGCGGGTCGAGCCGGATGTCGATCGTGAGGTAGTAGTGCGGGACGGTCTGCTTGCTCTCGGTCAGGCGGCGGGCGATGACCTTGCGCACGTTTGAGAGCTTCTCTTCCTCGAAGGGCGCGCCGTGGTCGGGCACGTCCTGAGGTGCGGGAGCAGCGGGCGATTCGGCGGCCGCCGCAGGCGCGGGCGCAGGAGCCGGGGCGGCGGAAGCGTCAAAACCTTCAATGTCGGCCTTCACGATCCGGCCATTGGGCCCGGTCCCGGTGACCTGCGCAAGGTCGATACCCTGCTGCTCGGCCATGCGCCGGGCGAGCGGCGAGGCGATGATGCGCTCACCCGAAGAGGAAGGTGCAGGAGCGGGCGAAGGTGCGGGCGCCGGAGGCGGGGCCGGAGCGGGGGAGCTGGCCCCGGTCACCGAAGCCGCTCCGCCGCCGCCCATCGCCGCTTCGACATCGCCCTTGGTGATCCTGCCCTTGGGGCCGGTCCCCTCGATCTGGGAAAGGTCGATGCCGTTGGCTTCGGCCAGTTTGCGCGCGGTCGGGGAAGCGGCGGGGCCGTCCTTCGCCTTGGGAGCGGGACTGGGCGATGGGGCGCTGCTTTCGGCGGGCTTGGGTGCGGGCGCGGGCGACGGAGCGGGCTGCGGCGTCGGCGCGGGCGCGGCGCTTTTCTCCGGCACGGTCACGTCGCCCGCATCCTCGCCCTCTTCGGCGAGCATGGCAATGATCGTGCCGACCTTCACGTTTTCGGTCCCCTCGGCAACGGCGATCTTGGCGAGGACGCCTTCCTCGACTGCCTCGAATTCCATCGTCGCCTTGTCGGTCTCGATCTCGGCCATGATGTCGCCCGGCTCGATCCGGTCGCCTTCCTTCACCAGCCACTTGGCGAGCGTGCCCTCCTCCATCGTCGGGGAAAGGGCGGGCATCTTGATTTCAATCGCCATGGTCGCGTGGGTCTCCCTTGCCTTCTCGCGCGGCTCCGCTCTGGCTTATCACGGCTCCACGGGCAAGGTCTTGCATTGCAGCGAATTTGACAGGATACCCGCCAGCCGGAGCGGACCTGAAGCAATGCGCACATTCCTTGTCGTCACCGATGAAAGCGAAGAATCGCGCTCCGCCCTGCGCTTCGCCGCGCGGCGCGCGGTCGCTGTGGGCGGCGCGGTCCATATCCTCGCACTCGTGCGCCAGCCCAATTTCAGCGCTTTCGGAGCGGTGCAGGCGACGATCGAACAGGAAGCGCGCGACCGGGCGGAGATGCTCGCGCACGGGGTTGCGGGTAACCTGCTCGCCGAAAGCGGGATCATGCCGACGATTTCGGTAAAGATCGGCAACGGGCAGAAAATCGTGCGCGAATTCCTCGACACGCACAAGGAAGTCGCAGCCCTCATCCTCGGCGCCGCCGCCGGCAACAGCCCGGGGCCGCTGGTAATGCATTTCTCGGCTCATGCGGGCACGCTGCCCTGCCCGCTCTACATCATCCCCGAGAACTACGACGAGGCCGAGGCCGACCACGGCTGAGCCTCAGGTCCGCTGCCCGCGCGGGGGATAATCCTGATCAAGCGCGATCTCGATGCCCTCGATGAGGTCGTCGAGCGGCGGGCGGGTGAAGGGCGCTGACTGGACCTGCGCCATGTAGAGCGTGCCGTCGGGGCGGACGAGGAACAGGCCGGGCTCGGAAAAGACGTCCGGCTCGTCCGATCCCTCGCGCGCCTGCGAGATGTAAAGCCCCCATTCGCGCGCCGTGCCCTCGTCCATCGCGTAGGCCAATGGCAGGTCGCCGGTCTTCCAGTCGGAATCGACCGTCATCGCGCGGTCCTTGGCATCCATCGACACCGCGACCGGGTTGATCCCGTGCTCGGCGAGCGCCTGCACCTTGCCGCCCATCTCCTCGAGATAGGAGCGGCACACGGGGCAGTGGCTGCCGCGATAGAAGGCGACGAGCGTGAAATTGTCCGGGCGCTGTTTCGAAAGGTCGTATTGCGCGCCGATGGTGAGCGGCAGGTCGAGTGCGGGGACGGGCTGTCCGGGCGTGAGCATTGGCGGGTTCTCCTTGGTTCACAAGACCAATGAGCGCGCCGGCCCCCGCGTTCCGACGCTACTTCTTGCGCCGCCCCTGGTGGCGGATATTGCCCGGACGACCGCGCTTGCCGACCGCGTATTTGCCCGCCTTGCGCTGCCCTTCGCGGCGGGGCTTCCTTTCGGGCCGCTTCCCGCGCGGTTCGATTTCGCTCGTATCGCTGTCGGGGAGCACGAACTTGAGCGCGCCGGTCAGCGCATTGGCTTCGGCAAGCTTGAGCTTCAGCCGGTCGCCCACGGCGAAGACCGTGCCCGTCCGCTCGCCGATCAACGCATGGGCCGCTTCGTCGTGGTTGAAATAGTCATTGCCGAGCGTCGAGATCGGCACGAGCCCGTCGCCGCCCAGCCCCTCGATCGTGGCGAAGAAGCCGAAGCCCTGAACGCCCGTGATGCGCGTGTCGAACACCTCGCCCACCCGGCCCGAAAGCCAGGCTGCGACATAGCGGTCGATCGTGTCGCGCTCCGCCTCCATCGCGCGGCGTTCGGTCTGGCTGATCGCGTCGGTGATCTGGGAGAGGTTCGCCCGGTCGCGGTCGGCAAGTCCGGTCGTGGGCGGCAGCGAGCCGGGCGGCTTGGGCTGTTCGAGCCCATAGGCATCGACCAGCGCGCGGTGGACGAGAAGGTCGGAGTAGCGCCGGATCGGCGAGGTGAAATGGGCGTAGGACGCCAGCGCGAGGCCGAAATGCCCGGCATTGGCGGGGCCGTAATAGGCCTGCATCTGGCTCCGCAGCACGGCCTCCATGACCTGCGCCTTCTCCGCCTCGTCCGAGACGTCCTTGAGCATCCGGTTGAACAGGCCCGGCGTGATGACCTGTCCCAGCGCCAGCTTCATGCCGAGGGTCTGGAGATAGTCGCGCAGGGCAATCAGCTTCTCGCGCGCCGGCGTTTCGTGGATGCGATAGACGACCGGAGCGTTCTTCGCCTCCAGCGCTTTCGCGGCGGCGACATTCGCGGCGATCATGAAATCCTCGACCACGCGGTGCGCGTCGAGCCGTTCGCGCACGGCGATCTCCTCGATCTGGCCCTGTTCGTTCAATTGCACGCGCCGTTCGGGCAGGTCGAGGTCGAGCGGGTCGCGCTTCGCCCGCGCCGCGGCGAGCAGCTTCCACGCACCCCACAGGTGTTCGAGATATTCGGGCGGCTTGCCGTTGTCGACGGCGGCTTGCGCGTCCTCATAGGCGATGTTGTGGTGGATCTTCACCAGCGCGCGGGTGAAGCGGAAGGAGCTCACCTTGCCCTCGGCGTCGATATGGAGGTGGCAGGCCATCGCGGCACGCGTTTCGTCCTCGACCAGCGAGCAGACGTCGGCGGAGAGGATTTCGGGCAGCATAGGCACGACGCGGTCGGGGAAATAGACCGAATTGCCGCGCTTCCTCGCCTCGCGGTCGAGCGCGGAGCCCGGGCGCACGTAGAAGGATACGTCGGCAATCGCGACGAGCGCATTGTAGCCACCCTTCCCGTCGGGCTCGGCCCAGATCGCATCGTCGTGGTCGCGCGCATCGGCGGGGTCGATCGCGACGATAGGGAGCGCGCGCAGGTCCTCGCGCTTCGATTCCGACAGTTTCAGGTTTGCAGCGCGCCGCGCCTCCTCATGGACCTCCTCGGGGAAGATGTGCGGGATGCCGTGCTTGGCAATGGCGATGAGGCTGAAGGCGCCGGGCGCGAGCGGGTCGCCGATCACCTCGACCACCTTGACGCCCGATCGTTCGGAGCGGCCCGTGCGCTCGCACAGCACCAGTTGTCCTTCTTCCGCCTCGCCGAGGTCGCTGATGGGCGAGGCATTGCGGATGCGCTTGTCCACCGGCGCGAGCCACGCCTTGCCCGCCTTGTCGACCTCGACCACGCCGAGCAGGCCCTCGGTCCGCGCGGGAAGCTTCTTCATCGGGTAGGCGATCCAGCCCGAATCTCGCTCCTCGGTGCGGGCGAGCACGCGGTCGCCGCGTTTGAGCGCCGGCCCCTGTTTGCCGCCCCTGCCCTTGAATTCGCGCAAGGTGAGGCGCGGGGCTTATCCTCCGCATCGGGCGCCCAGTTGTCGGGGATCGCCACCGCCTCGCCGTCCTCGATCTCGACCACGCGCAGGACCGTCACCTTGGGCACGCCGCCCATGCGGTGATAGGCGGTCTTCTTGCCGTCGATCAGCCCTTCCTCGGCCATGTCCTTGAGCAGGGCCTTCAGCTTGATCTTCTCCTGCCCTTTGAGGCCGAAGGCGCGCGCGATCTCGCGCTTGCCGGCGGGCTGGTCGGAGGACTGGATGAAGTCGAGGACCTGCTTCTTCGTCGGAAGGCCCTGCGGATGCTTGGGAGAGCGTTTTGCCATATTGCCCTCCCATATGGAGACGGTGTCAGTCGCTGTCACCCTCGGGCCGTTCGACGGGTTCGAAAGCGCCGCCGGGAACGGCGGCTGCGACGGGCGAGCAATAAGCGCCGTTGCAGGCCGCAACGCCGAACAGCCAGTCGTCGCCGCGCAGGGACACGGTCTGCGCGAAAATGTCCGCCCCAAGTGCCGCTTCGGAAATCAGGGTTTCAGGCCACTTGGCATTGACGGGCGCCGAATTTCGCCAATAGGGCTCGTCGGTCCGGCGGGCATAGACCTTGTAGAGGTCTGCACCGGGCACGGCGTCCCAGGAAATCTTGGTATCCACTCGAACGGCCGCATCGGCGCTGGGCGTTGGCGGCATCGGCGCCATCGCGAGATGGTGCAGCGCGCGCACGTTGAGCCGGGTCGCGCGGGTCAGGTAGTCCCAGTCGAGCTCGTCCACCGTGTCGCCGTATTTCACGCCGTCCTCGGTGCGCAGATCCTGATGCTGGTGCTCGTAATCCTCGACCGCGACGGTCACGCGCACGGCCGGATAACCCCGGTCGAGGAAGGGAATCTGGTCCCCGCCCCGCCCCATCCGGTCGGTCCGCCAGACCTGCCGCACCTGCATCCCCTCCGGATGTTCCGCTGCAAGGTTCGCCAGCCAGCGCGACAGGTTGCGCCCCGGGCTGTCGTTCTCGCCGCCATAGCGCCGCTGGAGCGCGCGCAGGCGCTCGGTCGAATCGGCGCGCAGCCCTTCGGAGAAGACCCGCACGTGCTCGGCATCGCAAAACCCGTCCGAGCCGCAGGAATTGCCGATCATGTCGTTGTTGAGCACGGCCTTCACGGTGAAGCCCTGCTCCGTCACCCAGTCGGCGAGGATGTTCGCACCGTAAAGCCCCTGCTCCTCGCCCGTCAGCAGCGCGTAAATGATGGTCGAGGGATAGTCGTTTTGCGACAGCAGCCGGGCCGCCTCCAGCACCATGACGCTGCCCGACCCGTCATCGTTCGCGCCCGGCGCGTCGTCGGTGGCGTTGAGCGGGTCGGTGACGCGGCTGTCGTAATGCGCCTGGACGATCACGACCTCGTCCGGGCGCTCGGTCCCGCGCTGGATCGCGACGGCGTTGCGGATGAGGGTCGGCTCGGGGATGCGCCGTCCGTCGGCTTCGACCACCTTGCCCACCGCCTGCACGTCGAGGCAGCCGTCGCAGGCAGCGCCGATGCGGCGGAATTCGTCCAATGCCCAATTCACCGCCGCGCCCACGCCCCGCTCGGGATCGTCCTGCGCGGAAAGCGTGTGGCGCGTGCCGAAGCCGACGATCGTGTCCATGTCGGCGCGCAGGCGCTCTTCGGATACCTCGTCGGCCGGGGCTTCGGGTGCGGTCTGGGCGGCGAGCGGGGCCGCAAGGATCGCGGCGGCCAATGCGATGCGTCTGATCATGCCGGGCTTTCTTGCCGGAAAGCCGCGCCAACGCAAGGTCAGTAGGCGCGCGCGACGAGGATCCGCTCGACCGCCTTCTCGCCCGTGAAGATGCAGGTGCCTTCCGCCGGAGCGGCATCCTTTGGCACGTTGCGGATGGTGAGCTTTTCGCCCTTGAGCTTTTCCACCACCGCCTCGAGCGCCGCGCCGGTCGGCTTCGCCCATTCGACTTCGACCCAGCCCGGATACTTCCCGCTCGAGCCGAAGAACTCCGCGACCGCCTCCCAGCTGGCAAGACCGCGCGTGATGTTCGCATCGCGGCGCGCGCGGGCTTCGGCGAACAGGCCGTTCTGGATTTCCTTGAGCAGCGCGCCGATGCTCCCGACGAACTCGCCGCGCGGGATGAACTGCATGGCGGGCTTGCCGTTCTCCGCGTTCCACAGGGCGTCGCGGCGGAGCATGGCGACCTTGCCGCCTTCCATGTCGCGCGGGCCGACCTCGAGGATGACGGGCGCGCCCTTGCGCACCCAGTCCCAGCGCTTGGCCGACGCCTTGCCCGGCGACTTGTCGAGCAGGACGCGCACCGGCTCGCCAAGTGAGGACGACGCGGCGATCTCGGCGCGCAGGCTCTCGCAATAGTCGAGCAGCGCGCCGTCTTCGGGCTTGTCCCGCAGCATGGGGAGGATCACGACCTGATGCGGCGCGATCCGGGGCGGCACGCGCAGCCCGTCGTCGTCGCCATGCGTCATGATGACACCGCCGACCATGCGGGTCGAGGTGCCCCAGCTGGTCGTGTGGCAATATTGCTGCGTGCCTTCGCGGTCCTGGTACTGGATGCCCGCGGCCTTGGCGAAATTGGTCCCGAGATAGTGCGACGTTCCCGCCTGCAGCGCCTTGCCGTCCTGCATCATGGCCTCGATCGACCATGTCTCGACCGCGCCGGGAAAGCGTTCGTTCTCCGGCTTCTCGCCCGCGATCACGGGCATGGCGAGGTCTTCCTCGACACAGGCGCGATACATTTCGAGCGCGCGGTGGGTTTCCTTCAGCGCATCCTCGCGGCTTTCATGCGCGGTGTGGCCTTCCTGCCAGAGAAATTCGCTCGTGCGCAGGAACATCCGCGTGCGCATTTCCCAGCGCACGACATTGGCCCACTGGTTGAGCATCAGCGGCAGGTCGCGCCAGCTCTGCACCCAGCGCGCCATGGCATCGCCGATGATCGTCTCCGAAGTCGGGCGCACGACGAGCGGTTCTTCGAGCTTCGCCTCCGGATCGGGGATCAGCCCGCCCTTGCCGTCGGCGATGAGGCGGTGGTGGGTGACGACCGCCATTTCCTTGGCGAAGCCTTCGACATGGCTCGCCTCGCGCTCGAAATTGGCGAGCGGGATGAACAGCGGGAAATAGGCGTTGGCAATGCCCGCCGCCTTGATCCGGTCGTCCATCAGGCGCTGGACGCGTTCCCAGATGCCGTAGCCCCACGGTTTGATCACCATGCAGCCGCGCACGCCCGACTCTTCGGCGAGGTCGGCGGCGGAGATGACTTCCTGATACCACTTGGCGAAATCGTCTTCGCGCTTCACGTTGAGCGCGTGGCGGATCTGGGACACTGGGGATGAAATCCTGCTGGCTGCAAAAGGCTCGCGCGAGCCCCTAATGGCTACTTGCCGAGCTCGTCCAGTTTCTTCTGCATCGCCGCCATCTGCTCGCGCAGGGCGGCGATCTCGTCCTTAGCCGTGTCGCCGTCATTGTCGCCGCGGCGCACCGGCTTTTCGCCGCCACTCTTGGCGCCGGGCATGAACGCGCCTGTCGCCGCGCGCATCATCGCCATGTTGGTTTCATGAATCGCCGCAAGCGGCCCGCCGGTCAGGCCCTTTTCGAAAGCCTCGCGGATCTTGGCCTGGTTCTGGCGGAAATTCTCCATGCTCGCTTCGAGATAGGAGGGCATCATCGCCTGCATCGAATTGCCGTACATCCCGATCAGTTCGCGCAGGAAGCTGACAGGGAGCATCTGGCCGCCATTGGCCTCTTCGTCCATGATGATCTGGGTCAGGATCGAATGGGTGATGTCGTCCCCGGTCTTCGCGTCGAGCACCTGGAACTCGATGTTTTCGCGCACCATGCGGGCAAGGTCGTCGAGCGTGATGTAACTCGAGGAGGACGTATTGTAGAGCCTGCGGTTGGCGTATTTCTTGATGATGATCGCCTCGTCCGCGTCGGCCTCTTTCGCTTTGCGTGCCATGATAGGATCCCTGCCCTTGTAAGTAAGCGACAGCTTAGCACCTGCACAAAGTGCAGCGCAACAAATACCGACTCAGCGCCTCAGGCGAGCGCCCAGAACCGTGAGCAATTCATATTGCGACAGAGCGCTTTGCCGCGCAGCATCGACGAGGTCGAAGGGCACGTCGAGCCAGTCCCCGGCGGCGAGATCGGGCGCATCGGAAAGGTCGACCACCACCATGTCCATGGAGACCTTGCCGAGGATGGGCAGGCGTCGGCCTTCGCTGGAAAGGGCATTGCCCGGCCCGCGCGCGCGCAGGAAGCCGTCGGCGTATCCCATCGACACCGTCCCGACGCGCATCGGCGCGGGCGCGGTGAATTCGGCATTGTAGCCGACGCTGTCGCCTGCCTCGATATCGCGGCACTGGATCAGCTTCGCGCGCAGGCGGGCGACGGGGCGGATCGTCTCGCCCAGTTCGCCGCGCGGGATGCCGCCGTAGAGCGCAAGGCCGGGGCGGGTGAGGTCGAAGGCGTAGTCGGTCCCCAGCGCGATCCCGGCGCTGTTGGCGAGGCTGGCGGCGCGGTGCGGGACCAGATCCAGCGCGGCGCGAAACGCTTCGAGCTGGCGCAGGTTCATCGCGCTGTCCTCGTCCGCACAGGCGAGGTGGCTCATAAGCACGTCGACCTCGAGCGCGCGGATCGCCGGGTCGCCGAGATCGCGCGGCGCGACGCCCAACCGGTTGATGCCGGTGTCGACCATCAGGTGGCAGCGCCCTCCCCCCGCATCGGTCCAGTGGCTCGCCTGCTCGGGCGAATTGATGACCGGCACGGCGCCGATGTCGCGGGCGTACTCCGCTTCCTCCCGGGTGACGGGGCCGTGCAGCACGGCGATTTCGCGCGCCGGGACATGGCGCGCGACGGACGCGACCTCGCTCCAGTGCGCGACGAAGAAATGGCGGCATCCCGCCGCGCGCAGGACGGGAACGCAGGTGTCGACGCCGAGCCCATAGCAATCCGCCTTGACCGCTGCCCCCGCCGCCGCGCCGCCCGACAGCGCGTCGAGCGCCTTCCAGTTCGCCGCCAGCGCCTCGCTATCGATTTCCAGCCGGAGCGTCGGTGCGGGCGGGTCAGGCGTCATGGGCCTCTTCGAAGTCGCGCGGCGGTCCTCCGGGGATGCCCCACAGCGCGACGATCAGGCCGAAACCGACCACGATCCACGTGTACCACAGGCCCGAATAGATATTCCCCGTGCTCGCCACGATCACCCCTGCGATGAGCGGCAGGAACCCGCCGAGATAGCCCGCGCCGATGTGATAGGGGATCGACATCGAGGAATAGCGGATCTTGGGCGGGAACATCTCCGACAAAAGCGCTGCGACCGAACCATAGGTCAGCGCCGAGAGCATCCCGAGCCCGAGCAGGATGCCGACGATGCCGAGCACGTTGAGGAAGGGCGGCTCCTGCTTGGAGAAATCGAAGCCGTATTCCGAAAGCGCCGCATGGATCCCCTCGCGCCGGGCGGTCCCGTCGGTGAACCATGCCTCATCGAGTGCGATGGCCTCGCCGCCCGCCGTGAGGGTGAGCGTCTCGCTTTCCGAAAGGGTATAAGGCACGCCCGAGGCGGTGAGCGTTTCGAGAACCTTGCCGCAGCGGGTCTGGTCGCGGTCGAAGAGTTCGGCGAAGGGATCGGTCTCGCATTCAGGGCCGCTGACCGCGATCGGGGTGCGCTCGGCCGCGGCGGCGACGCCCGGATTGGCGAGGTGCCCCATGCCCCAGAAGGCCGGGAACAACAGCGCGAGCGTCAGAACCGCGCCCACGACAATCGGCTTCTTGCGCCCGACCCGGTCGGACCACTTGCCCACGACAAGGTAGAAGCTCATCGAGATCGCGCCCGCCACCAATAGGATCAGCTCGACCGTCTGCGCCTCGACGTGCATCGGGCCTTTCAGGAAGCTGAGCGCCGAGAAGAAGGCGGTGTACCAGATCGTCGTCAGGATGCCGGTGATCCCGAAAAGCGCGACGAAAATGCGCTTCTTGTTGCCGGGATAGGTGAAGCTTTCGACAAAGGGATTGCCCGAAGTCTCGCCCGCTTCCTTCATCGCCTGGAAGACCGGGCTTTCCGACAGCATCAATCGCATCCACAGCGAAATCGCGAGCAGCGCGAGCGACAGCAGGAACGGCACGCGCCAGCCCCAGGCGTTGAAATCGTCCTCGGGGATGATGAAACGGCAGGCGAGGACGACGATGATCGAAAGGACGAAACCGCCCGCGACGCTCGCCTGGATGAAGCTGGTGAAGAAGCCGCGCTTTTCGGGCGGGGCGTGCTCGGCGACATAGATCGCCGCACCGCCGTATTCGCCACCGAGCGCGAGGCCCTGTATCACGCGCAGGCCGATGACGATCATCGGCGCGGCCACGCCGATCGTGTCCACGGTGGGGATGAAGCCGACCCCGGCGGTCGCGATCCCCATCAGTGTGACGGTGACGAGGAAGGTGTATTTGCGCCCCAGCCTGTCGCCGAGAAAGCCGAACAGGATCGCCCCGATCGGGCGGAAGGCGAAGCCGACGGCGAAAGTCGACCACACCAGCAGCAGGCCGAGCGTGTCGTTCTCGACGTCGTAGAAGGCGTCCTTGAGGATGTAGGCGAGCGTTCCGTAGATGAAGAAATCGTACCATTCGAAGATGGTGCCCGCGCTCGATGCGCCGATGACGAGCTTGATTTCCTTGTCGGTGGGCTCGCGCTGGGCGACCGCCGCACCTTCGCCGATCCCCGCCGCGGCGGCCCCTGCCTGTGCTTCTGCCATCTGATCCCTATCCCCGCCGGGCGGCATTGCTGCGCCCGGTCTTCCTTCATGTGACCCGAAAGCCGTGTGTCTAGCCGCTGGAGCCCGCTTGTAAAAGCGCCGCCTCGGCCGCCTTCCACGGCATCAGCAGCGCCCCGTGCCGCCCCGGATGATCGCGCGCCGGCGCGAGCGCCTCGATCCCCGGCCAGTCGGGCAGGTCGCCCTCGCCCGAAAGCCACGCCTCGAGCGCGGCGGCAGCAGCGGCGACTTCATCGGGCCTGCGCCCCGCGATGCCGCCCGCGAGGATCGCCGCCGAGCCCTGACCGATCGCACAGGCTGCGACCTGCATCCCGATCCCCGCAATGCGCCCCTCGCCGTCCGCGTCGAAGCCGAGCGCGATGGTCGACCCGCAGGTGCGCGAGCGTCCCTCGCCCGTCAGCGCGAAGCCATCGGTGAGCGGATAGTCCGCAAGCGCGGCGGCCAGCGCCAGCAGGCTCGGCGAATAGAGCTTGTCCGCCCGCGCCCCGGCGCTGCCGGTCATTCGCCCGCCGCCGCGGCCTCGGCGGCGTCCTGTTCGGCCTGCAGCGCGGCGCGGCGCTCGTCGATCATCTGGACCAACGCCTGCGAGAAAGCATCGGCAGCCGGGTAGGTGCGCGCGGTGGTGATCCATGTCGGCCGCCCCTTGAACCCCCAGATCGTGTCGAAGCCGAGCACGAGGACGGAGAAGGCGAAAACCATGATGAGCGCGCCCTTGACCGCGCCGAAGCCGAATCCGAGCACCCGGTCGATCGGCCCGAGGATCGACCCGCGCGCAGCCTCGCCCGCGTTGCCCGCGATCACCTTCATCGCGGCATAGGGGATCAGCAGCAGCAGGGCGAAGGCGAGGATGGGGGTCGCGGGCTCGGCATCGTAATAATCGCGCAGCGCTTCGGTCAGCGGGGTGTGGAGGTAGTAGACCGAAAAGGCCGCCAGCACCCACGCGGCAAGGCTCAGCACTTCCTGCACGAGCCCGCGCAGGAAGCCGCCGATCGCGGCCACGCCGACGATGATGAGCACGATGATATCGAAACCGGTCATTCGCGAATCCGGTTATGCGCTGGCCACCACCTGGTCAACGAGGTTCATGAGGTGGGAGAGCCCGCGGTAGTCGAGCCCGGTCCCGCCCGTGCGCGCACCGGACGGGCCGAAACCCTTGGCAAAGCCGAGCTTCTCCGCTTCGCGCAGGCGCAGTCCGGTGTGGGCGACCGGGCGGATTTCGCCTGCCAGCGAGACTTCGCCAAAGAAGGTCGCCTTGTCGGGCAAGGGCCGGTCGGCGAGTGCCGAAACCAGCGCGGCGGCCACCGCGAGGTCCGCGGCCGGGTCCGACAGGCGATACCCGCCCGCGATGTTGAGATAGACTTCGGCCGAGGAGAAATTGAGCCCGCAGCGCGATTCGAGCACGGCGAGCAGCATGGCGAGGCGGCCATTGTCCCACCCCACCACCGCCCGGCGCGGGGTCGCGCCCGATTGCAGTCGCACGATCAGCGCCTGGATCTCCACCAGCACCGGCCGCGTGCCTTCGAGCGCCGGGAACACCGCGCTTCCCGCAAGCGGCTGGTCGCGGCCCGACAGGAACAGCGAGGAGGGATTGGCGACTTCCTCCAGCCCCTCGCTCGCCATCGAGAACACGCCGATCTCGTCGACCGCGCCGAAGCGGTTCTTGAGCGCGCGCAGGATGCGATACTGGTGGGATCGTTCGCCCTCGAAGCTCATCACGACATCGACCATGTGTTCGAGCACGCGCGGCCCCGCGATATTGCCGTCCTTGGTCACGTGCCCGACCAGCACCAGCGCACATCCGCTCGCCTTGGCATAGCGGATCAGTTCCAATGCGCAGCCGCGCACCTGACTGACCGTGCCGGGCGCGCCCTCGATAGTGTCGGAATGCATGGTCTGGATCGAATCGATCACCAGCAGCGCCGGCGGCTCGCCCGCCCCCAGCGTCGTCAGTATGTCGCGCACCGAGGTGTCCGAAGCGAGCCGGATCGGCGCATCCGCCACGCCCATGCGCGCGGCGCGCAGGCGCACCTGCCCGGCGGCTTCCTCCCCGCTGACATAGACCACGTCGGCCCCGCTCCGCGCGATGGTGGCTGCGGTCTGGAGCAGCAGGGTCGATTTCCCGATCCCCGGATCGCCCCCCATCAGCACCGCCGACCCCGGCACGAGCCCGCCGCCGAGCGCCCGGTCGAATTCGGCCAGTCCGGTCGTCTTGCGCACGGGCAGCGGCGTTTCCTTGTCGAGCGGGACGAATTCGAGCCTGCGTCCCCCGCTCGACAGGTCGTGCTTCTGCGAGAACACGGTCGCGGGCACGTCCTCGACGATGCTGTTCCATTCCATGCAGTCGGAACATTGCCCCTGCCAGCGCGAGGAAACGCTGCCGCAGGCTTGGCACACGTATCGTTTCTTCGCCTTCGCCATGCACGCTGCTGTAACCGGAACAAAGGCTGAACGCAATTGCATTGCCGCGCCCATGCTTTAGGGGTTTGTCCCATGCGCCAGAAGGAACTCAGGCTTGCGCTCGTATGCTATGGCGGGGTCAGCCTCGCCGTCTATATGCACGGCGTCACGAAGGAAATCTGGCACCTCGCCCGCGCGAGCCGCGCTTTCCTGTCGCACCCCGACCAGTCGGACGAGCTGGACGGCGTGGCGCTCGTCTATCGCGGCCTGCTAGAAGAGATCGAGCGCGACCACGGCCTGCGCCTGCGCGTCCTGCCCGACATCCTGACCGGCGCAAGCGCGGGCGGGATCAACGCGGTCTTCCTCGCCCAGGCGATTCGTTCGGGCCACAGCCTCGAGCCGCTGACCGATCTCTGGCTCGAAAACGCGGACGTCTCGCGCCTGACCGATCCCGATGCCGAGCCGCTCTGGCGCTATGCCAAGTTCTGGGCGCAGCCGATCGCCGAATGGTTCCTGACCCGCCCCGGCAACGCGGTAAGCGAAAGCGTCTCGCCCGAAACCCGCGCCGAGGTCCGCCACAAGGTCTCCCGCCTCGTGCGCGGGCGCTGGTTCAACCCGCCCTTTTCGGGCGATCGCTTCTCCGCCATGCTTTACGAAGCGCTGGCGAGCATGGCCGCGCAGCCGCCGGGGCCGGTGCTGCTGCCGCCGGGCCATCCGCTCGACCTTGCCGTGACGGCGACCGATTTTCGCGGCCATGTCGAGCTGCTGCGGCTTCATTCGCCGGAAATCGCGCAGGAAACCGAACACCGGATGCCGATCTCCTTCCGCTCGAAAGCGGGCGAGAAACCCGGCGTGGGAGTCGCCGACCCGCTCGAACTGGTGCTCGCCGCGCGCGCGACGGCGAGCTTTCCGGGCGCGTTCCCGCCGCTCGAACTGGCCGAGGTCGACCGGCTCGCGGCATCGCAGGGGCATCACTGGGACAGCCGCGGCGCCTTCCTTGCGCGGATCATGCCGGGGCACGTCAAGAACGGGACGGTCGACGAAGTCGCGCTGATCGACGGGTCGGTGCTGGTCAACGCGCCTTTCGGCGCGGCCCTGCGCGCGCTTGGCGGGCGCGTCGCCCAGCGCGAGGTGGACCGCCGCTTCGTCTATATCGACCCGCGCCCCGACCGGGTCCGCGCGGTGAGCGAGGAAGCGGCCACTCCGGTCGGTTTTTTCGGAGCGATCTTCGGCTCGCTTTCGACCATCCCGCGCGAACAACCGATCCGCGACGATCTCGAACGCATCGAGCAGCAATCGCGCGATGCCGCGCGCCTGCGCCGGATCGTGATGGGAATGCGGCCCGAGATCGACCGCGCGGTGGAGCGCCTGTTCGGGCGCACCTTCTTCCTCGACCGCCCGACCGCGCGGCGGCTCGCGAACTGGCGCGCGAAGGCGCACGAAGCGGCGGGCGCGCGCGCCGGGTATGCGTTTTCGGCCTATCTCCAGACCAAGTTCACCGCGCTGATCGACCGGCTCGCGCAATTGACTCTCAAGGCCGCGCCCGAACTCGGCCTTGGCGATGCGAGCCTTGTCGGCGACGTGCTGCGCGCCGAACTCGCCGCGCGCGGGCTGGACGCGCTGACGGGCGAGGATGGAACCGCGAGCGAGGCGGCCATCGCCTTCTTCCGCGCGCACGACATCGGTTTCCGCATCCGCCGCCTGCAGCTTCTCGCCCGCCGCCTGTCGCGCGACTGGGAAATCGATCCCGAAATCCCCGATGACGCGCTCGACCGCGCGCGCGAGCGGATCTACGACATCCTCGCGCTCTATTACGCCGCCGACGACAGCGAGATGCTGAGCGCCGATTTCGCCGCTCTGGCTCGTAAGGTGCTCGACGAACCCGGCGCGGTGCTCGACCATCTCGCCGCGCGCCGCCTGCTGCCCGAAACCGACATCGAGGCGGAGGAAATGCTGATCGAGGCGCTCGAGGATATGCCACGCGGGCTGAAACGGCGGATGCTGCTGACCTATCTCGGCTTTCCCTTCTACGATGTCGCCACCCTGCCGCTGCTCCAGAGCGAGGGGCTCGACGAATACAACCCGGTCAAGGTCGACCGAATTTCGCCCGACGATGCCACCTCGATCCGCGAAGGGGGCACGCGGGCCACCTTGCGCGGGGTCGAATTCTACAATTTCGGGGCCTTCTTCAGCCGCTTCTACCGCGAGAACGACTACCTGTGGGGACGCCTGCACGGGGCCGAGCGGATGATCGACCTTGTCGCCTCGACGCTTGAGAGCGGCTTGCCGCCCGACACGACCCGCAGGTTCAAGCGCGCCGCCTTCCTCGCCATCCTCGACGAGGAAAGCGAGGCCGGGCGCTGCGGCGCGGGGCTGCTGGGGACGATCCGCGCCGAGGTCGAGGAAAGGCTCGGCTAGGGCCGCCGCGAGGCTCCCTCAGCCTGCTCGCCCACTCCCTCGCTCAGCCGCCGAAGGCATCCTTGAGTTTGGACAGGAAGCTGCGGCTTTCGGGGCATTCGTCGCCGGTTTCCGTTTCGCGGAAGGCTTGCAGGATTTCCTTCTGCTTGCGCGAGAGCTTCGTCGGGGTCTCGACCTTGATCTCGACCACGAGATCGCCGCGCCCGCGGCCCTGCAGAACCGGCATCCCCGCGCCGCGCACGCGCAATTGCTTGCCCGACTGCATCCCGGCGGGAATGTCGATTGTGTTGGTGGACCCGTCGAGATCGGGAATTTCGACGCAGCCGCCGAGCGCCGCGGTGGTGAAGCTGATCGGCACGCGCGTCGCCAGCGTAGTGCCCTCGCGCTCGAACAGGTCGTGCGGCTTGACGTGGATGAAGATGTAGAGGTCGCCCGGAGGCGCGCCGCGCTGGCCGGCCTCGCCCTTGCCCGACAAGCGAATGCGCGTGCCGGTGTCGACGCCGGGCGGGATGTCGACCTTGAGCGCCTGCGGGCGGTCGACCCGGCCTTCACCGAGACAGTCGCTGCACGGATCCTCGATCACCACGCCGCGGCCCGCGCAGGTGGGGCATGGCCTCTCGACCACGAACAGACCCTGCTTCGCCCGCACCGCGCCCATGCCGCCGCACAGGTTGCACTGGCGCTCGCCCGTGCCGGGGGTCGCGCCGGTTCCGTCGCAGGTGTCGCAGGACTGGCTGACCTCGATCTCGATCTCGGTCGACTTGCCGTGGAACGCCTCCTCGAGCGTGACCTGCATATCGTAGCGCAGGTCCGCCCCGCGCCGTGCCTGCGGCCGACCTCCGCCGCGCGCGCCGCCGAAGGCGCTGCCGAAAATCGTCTCGAAGATGTCGCCGATATCGGCGAAGCCGTCCTGCCCGCCATAGCCGCCGCCAAAGCCGCCGCCGCCGCCGCTCATGCCCTGCGTAAAGGCTTCGTGGCCGTAGCGGTCGTAGGCCGCGCGCTTCTGCGGATCCTTGAGGCATTCGTAAGCCTCGCCCACCGCCTTGAAGCGCGCCTCGGCCTCGGCATCGCCCGGATTGCGGTCCGGGTGCCATTTCATCGCGAGCTTGCGATAGGCGCTCTTGATCGTCGCGCCGTCGGCATCGCGCGACACGCCGAGCGTCTGGTAATAATCCATCTGTGTCTGAGACATTGCGGTCCAGTCCCCGTCAAAGGCCCGCCGCCGAACGCCTTACCTTGTGGCAAGGCGTCGGCGGCGGGGCGCTTTCCATAGGGGCTCAGCCCTTCTTGTCTTCGTCGACCTCGGAGAATTCGGCGTCGACCACGTCCTCATCGTCCGAGGAGGTGTCCGAAGCAGTCCCGGCCCCGGCGTCGCCGCCTTCGGCGGACGCGGCCTGCTCCTGCTCGTAGATCGCCTGGCCCATCTTCATGGCGAGCTGGCTCAGCGCCTCGCTCTTGGCGTTGATCGCGTCCGGATCGTCGCCTTCGAGCGCGGTCTTTACCTCGCCGATCGCGGCTTCGATCTCGCCCTTGAGCCCGGCGTCGATCTTGTCGCCGTTCTCCTCGAGCTGCTTTTCGGTCGCGTGGACGAGGCTGTCGGCCTGGTTGCGGGCCTCGGCCTGGGCGCGGCGCTTCTTGTCCTCCTCGGCGAACTTTTCGGCATCCTGGACCATCTGTTCGATGTCGCTGTCCGAAAGGCCGCCCGAAGCCTGGATCTTGATCGTCTGTTCCTTGCCCGTGCCCTTGTCCTTGGCCGAGACGGAGACGATGCCGTTCGCGTCGATGTCGAATGTGACTTCGATCTGCGGCACGCCGCGCGGCGCGGGCGGAATCCCGACGAGGTCGAAATTGCCGAGCAGCTTGTTGTCCGCGGCCATTTCTCGCTCGCCCTGGTAGACCTTGATCGTCACCGCGTTCTGGTTGTCCTCGGCGGTCGAATAGGTCTGGGTCTTCTTGGTCGGGATCGTCGTGTTGCGATCGATCATGCGGGTGAACACGCCGCCCAGCGTTTCGATGCCGAGCGAGAGCGGGGTCACGTCGAGCAGCAGCACGTCCTTGACGTCGCCCTGCAGCACGCCCGCCTGGATCGCCGCGCCCATGGCGACGACTTCATCCGGGTTCACACCGGTGTGCGGTTTCGAGCCGAAGAAGTTTTCGACCACTTCGCGCACCTTGGGCATCCGCGTCATGCCGCCGACGAGGATGACCTCGTCGATGTCGTCCTTGGATACGCCCGCATCCTGCATCGCCTTCTTGCACGGGTCGAGCGTGCGGTCGATCAGGCCACCGACCAGCTTTTCAAGATCGGCACGCGTGATCGTCTCGACGAGGTGCAGCGGGGTGGAAGAACCCCCTTCCATGCGCGCGGTGATGAAGGGCAGGTTCACTTCGGTCGAAGCCGAGCTCGACAGCTCGATCTTCGCCTTTTCGGCTGCTTCCTTGAGACGCTGGAGCGCGAGCTTGTCGCTGCGCAGGTCCATGTTCTCCTTCTTCTTGAAGGCATCGGCGAGGTGTTCGACGATCGCGTTGTCGAAATCCTCACCGCCAAGGAAGGTGTCGCCATTGGTCGACTTCACCTCGAACACGCCGTCGCCGATCTCGAGGATCGAGACGTCGAAAGTGCCGCCGCCGAGGTCGTAGACCGCGATGGTCTTGCCGTCTTCCTTGTCGAGCCCGTAGGCGAGCGCCGCGGCGGTCGGCTCGTTGATGATGCGCAGCACTTCGAGCCCGGCGATCTGGCCTGCGTCCTTGGTCGCCTGGCGTTGCGCGTCGTTGAAGTATGCGGGCACGGTGATGACCGCCTGCGTCACGGTCTCGCCGAGATAGCTTTCGGCGGTTTCCTTCATCTTCTGCAGGATGAAGGCGGAAATCTGCGAGGGGCTGTATTCCTCGCCGCCGGCCTTGACCCAGGCATCTCCGTTCTTGCCCTTGGTGATGGTGTAGGGGACGATCTCCATGTCCTTCTTGGTCGTGGGATCGTCGAAGCGGCGCCCGATCAGGCGCTTGATCGCGAACAGCGTGTTGTCCGGGTTCGTCACCGCCTGACGCTTGGCCGGCTGGCCGATCAGGCGTTCGCCGTCCTTGGTGAAGGCGACGATCGAGGGCGTGGTGCGCGCCCCTTCGGAATTTTCGATGACCTTGGGCTTGCCCCCGTCCATGACGGCCACGCACGAGTTCGTGGTGCCGAGGTCGATGCCGATTACTTTACCCATTTCTACCCCATCCATGCTGGTTGTTGGACACCGCCGTTTCGCGCCTCCCATCAAGCGGCAAGGCACAAGGCGGCTCGTTTCTGGGGCGGATATAGGAGCGGTTTCGCTTGGCACAAGGCATGGGCCGCTTTAGTGCGTGCGGCGCACCACAGTGGGGAGAACACAGTGAATTCGAACGTGATGACAACCGCCCTTGCCGCCCCGGCCCTGCTCGCCGCTACGCTGGGCCTTTCGGCCTGTGCGGACGAGGCCGAGGCGCCCGCCGCAGCTCCGGCAGAAGGCACGATTGCCGGGATGGAAATCACCGATGCCCGGCTCGTCCTCGCCCCGGTCGAAGGCAATCCGGCGGCGGTCTATTTCAACCTTTCCTATGACGGGGAAAAGGGCCTTGCGATCCGCGATGCCGAAGTCGAGGGTGCGGGCTCGGCCGACATCCACGATGTCATGGAATACGACTTCAAGATGCAGATGAACACCTCCGCCCCGATCCCGCTGACCAAGGGGACCGAAGTCGCCTTCGAGCCGGGGGGCAAGCACATCATGGTGTTCGAGCCTTCGGACGCGCTCGCACCCGGCAGCACGGCCAAGGTCACGCTGATCCTCGCGGGCGGCGCGACCCACGAATTCGAGGCCGAGGTGCGCGAAGCCGGGGAAGAGCGCTGACATCGCGCGCGGGCGGGAGCGGGGCGACGGGCTCCCTTCCCGCCTGCCCGAAAGGCGGCGCGCGCGCCCTGACGCCGGGCGAGGTCGACCTTGCGCGCGGCATATTCGGCGATGCGATCGATTACGGCGCGGTCGAGATCCGGCGGCGCAAGTGGTTCCCCTTCCAGCCGAAGCGGATCACCATGGCCCCGCGCGGCCACATCCATTTCCACCCCGAAGGCAGCGCCTATTGCGACGATTTCTCGCAAGAAGGCGTATTGCGGCAGGGGTTCCTGATCCACGAACTCACCCATGTCTGGCAGGCCCAGACGCGGGGAAGCTGGTATCTCGTCCTGAACCGCCATCCCTTCTGCCGCTACGACTATGCGCTGAGGCCGGGGCGGCCGCTCACTTTCTACGGGATCGAGCAGCAGGCCGAGATCGTGCGCCACGCCTTCCTGCTGCGACGCGGGGTCGGCCTTGCGGGGGTCGCGGACAAGGCCGCCTACGACGAACTCGTCCGCTTCCCCGGCGCGGCTCTCTAGCGCGCGTCAGTAGCGCGGGTCGTCGGGGTAGCCGCGCCGCCCGAAACAGTCATCGTCGAGATATTCGTCGCGATAATATCCATCGCAGTCGTCATCCTTGTCGACGAAATAGCCCGCAAGGCCGCCCGCCGCCGCGCCCGCCAGCGCGTAGGTGGTGATGTCCTCGCCGGTGATCGCGGCCAGCCCCGCCCCGGCGGCAGCACCCGCAAGCCCGCCTTCCGCGGCGTAATTGTCGGCGCAGGCGCCGAGCGTGAGGGTGCTCGCCGCAAGCGCGGGGGCAAAAAGCAGCTTTTTCATGTGTCTCTCCGTAACAGCCCCCTGTTCGGGGGAATTACGGATGAGGAGACGGGCTGGTTCCGCCTGGGATCGCGAGCCCGACTCAATCCGGCTTCTTCGCCACGCCCACCATGGCGGGGCGCAACAGCCGGTCCTTGATCATCCAGCCCGACTGCATTTCCTGGACCACCGTGCCCGGTTCGTGCTCGTCGGTGGGGACTTCCATCATCGCCTGGTGCTGGTTCGGGTCAAGCGGCAGGCCCATCGCCGCGATGCGCTCGATGCCGTGGCTCTTGAAGACCTTCTCGAGCTCGCGCTGGGTCGCCTCGATCCCGATCACGAGACCCTTCATCTTGTCGTCTTCGCGTAAGGACTCGGGGATGGCCTCGACCGCGCGGGCGAGGTTGTCGGCAACGCTCAGGATGTCGCGCGCGAAGGCGGTCGCGGCATAGTTGCGCGCGTCCTGGACGTCCTTTTCCATCCGGCGGCGCACGTTCTGCGTGTCGGCCTTGGCATAGAGCACGTCCTGCTTGGCCGCCTCGAGATCGCTGCGAAGCTGGGCGATGACCTCGGACAGGTCGTCGCCCTTGGCCTCATCGCCCTCGTCTTCGGCATTGTCGTGCGAATCCTTGAGGAATTCCTCGGGCACGCCTTTCAGTTCGGCTTCCGCCGCTTCGTCGCGCGGCTTGTCGTTCTCGTTCATTTCCAAGTGCTTCCAGCCTGTATGTAATGATGCTTCAAGCTATGCGCCGGCCCAGCGACCGCGCCGTGAAATCCACCATGGGGACCACGCGCGCGTAATTCAACCGCGTCGGCCCGATCACGCCGAGCACGCCGAGCACCCTGCCCTCGCGGTCGCGATAGGGCGAGGCGATGACCGAGGAGCCAGACAGGCCGAACAGGCGGTTTTCCGAGCCGATGAAGATGCGCGTCGCCTCCGCCTCGCGCGCGCTTTCGAGCAGGGCAGCGACCGATTGCTTGTCCTCGAGGTCCTCGAGCAGCGAGCGCACCCGTTCAAGATCCTCCAGTGCCGCCTCGTCGAGCAGGTTCGCCGCCCCGCGCACGATGAGGACCGGGCGCTGCTCGCTGTCCTCGCTCCACACGGCAAGCCCGCGCTCGACAAGGTCGCGGCTGGCTTCGTCGAGCTGGCTTTTGCCGGCGCCGATTTCGGCGCGCATCGCCTGCGCCGCCTCGGCCAGCGTGCGCCCCGAAAGCCGCGCTGTGACATAATTCGACACGCGATCGAACGTGCCGGGATCGAGCGCGGCGCCAAGGTCGAACACGCGGTTCTCGACCCCGCCGTCCTCCCCCACCAGAACGGCGAGCGCCCTGCCCTGCCCGAGATCGACGAGGCTGAACTGGGCGAGCCGCTGTTCGCGCGCCGGGACCAGCACCATCCCCGCCGCCCCCGACAGGTCGGACAACAGCGCGCTTGCCTGGTGCAGCGCCTGTTCGACCGGCCCGCCGCCCGCAAGCCGCGCCTCGATCCGGGCCTGCTCCTCCTCGGTCGGCTCGCTCATCCGCATCATCCCGTCGACGAAGATGCGCAATCCTGCTTCGGTCGGCATCCGTCCCGCGCTGGTATGCGGCGCGGCGAGCAGGCCGAGCCGTTCGAGGTCGGCCAGCACCGAGCGGATCGAGGCGGGCGAGAGGTTGAGCGTCCCGTCGCTCGCAAGCGTCTTGGAGCCCACCGGCTGGCCGGAATCGAGATAGCCCTCGACGACGAGCCGGAAGATTTCGCGGGCGCGGTCGGTCAGTTCGGTGATCGGGGGCGATGCCATGCCTGTTAGCTAGGAAAATCGGAGGCGAAACTCAATTTGTCTCGGCCCCGGGTTGCCGCGGGGCCGCGATTGCGCCAAGCGCGGGCCAGACCAAACGACAGGAGCTTTCATGCGCCCCTCTTCCCGCGCGCCCGACGAAATGCGCGCCATCACCATCGAAACCGGCTTCACCAAGCACGCCGAGGGCTCGTGCCTGATCGGCTTCGGCGACACCAAGGTGCTGTGCACCGCCAGCGTCGAGCGCAACGTGCCGCCGTGGATGCGGGGCAAGGGCGAAGGCTGGGTGACGGGCGAATATTCGATGCTCCCGCGCGCCACGCACACCCGCGGCAGCCGCGAAGCCGCGCGCGGCAAGCAGTCGGGTCGCACGCAGGAAATCCAGCGCCTGATCGGGCGGAGCTTGCGCGCCGTGGTGGACCTGAAAAAGCTCGGCGAGCGACAGATCACGCTCGATTGCGACGTCATCCAGGCCGACGGCGGCACGCGCACCGCCTCGATCTCGGGCGCGTGGGTGGCGCTGCGGCTCGCGGTCGACGGGCTCATCAAGGCGGGCGAGATCAAGGAGGATCCCATCCTCTCGCAGGTCGCGGCGATTTCCTGCGGCATCTACCAGGGCACGCCGGTGCTCGACCTCGATTACGACGAGGATTCATCCGCCGACGCCGATGCCAATTTCGTCCTGCTCGAAGGGGGCAACATCGCCGAGGTGCAGGCGACCGCCGAGGGCGCGACCTATGACGAAGAGGGCCTGCTGCGTCTCCTGCGCCTTGCCCGGATGGGCTGCGACGAGATCTTCGCCGCGCAAAGGGACGCGGTGAAGTGACGCGGAAACTGAGCGGCGGCTCGCTCGTCATCGCGACGCATAATCAGGGCAAGCTCAGGGAAATCTCCGCCCTGCTCGAGCCTTACGGGATGAAATGCATCTCGGCCGGTTCGCTCGGCCTGCCCGAGCCCGCAGAGACGGGGACGAGCTTCATCGACAACGCCCTCATTAAAGCCCGCGCGGCGGCGGAGGCTTCGGGCCTTGCCGCGCTGGCCGACGACAGTGGCCTCAGCGTCGAGGCTCTGGGCGGGCGGCCCGGGGTCTACACCGCCGACTGGGCCGAACGGCAGTGGTTCGAAGGCGATCCGGGCCGCGACTGGTTCATGGCGATGGGCAAGGTCGAGGGGATGCTGCAGGCGCTTGGTCCCGACACCGACCGCTCGGCGGCCTTCCACTGCGTTCTCGCGATCGCGTGGCCCGATGGCGAGCACGTCGCCTATGAAGGGCGCTGCGCGGGTTCGCTGACCTGGCCGCCGCGCGGGGAAATGGGTTTCGGCTATGACCCGGTCTTCGTGCCGGAAGGCCGCGAGCAGACTTTCGCGGAGATCGACCCGGCGGAGAAACACGCGATCAGCCACCGCGCCGATGCCTTCGCGAAGCTCGTCGCCGACCAGTTCGGGGTCTAGTCGTCCCGGTCAGCGATTGGCGGCGACGCGGCCCGGTGCGATGCGCTGCCCGATGACATTGCCCGCGGGCCAGTAGCGGCACACCAGCACGTCGAAATGCACCCCGCGCGCGCTCGCGCAGCCGACCTCGCGCGTGTCGGCCCAGACGATCTGGGTGTAGTGCCCGACATCGGCCCAGTTCCCGGTGCGCGAGACATGGGGGAAGGTGCCGGGACGGAAATACCGCTTTTCCTCGGTGAAGGCGGCGATCATGCGGGCGGGCGAATAATACCCCGCGCTGCCCATCCACAGGTTCTCGCCGGTCCCGTTCCTTGTCTCGCGCGGGGAATGGCGCAGCACGTTCTCCCGCGCGAGCCGTTCGGCCCAGCCCCGCGCCTCGGCGGCGAGCGCCGCGTTCCAGCGCAGCGGCGGCGTGCCGAAAGCGGCGCGCTCGGCATTATGCGCGGCGAGCCATGTTTCCTCGGCCGTCGCCGCACGCTCGCCCGCATGGGCCGCGCCCATCAGCGCGCCGAGCGCGGCGCAGCCCGCCAGAATTGTCGCCCGCAGTCTCATGGCCTACATGGTGGAGCGCACCGCCTTACCAAAGACTGAAAGCGCCCCGCCCCTTGGCCCGAGCCCTCTACATCCACTGGCCCTTCTGCGCGAAGAAATGCCCCTATTGCGACTTCAACTCGCACGTGCGCGCTGCGGTCGATCACGCCGCGTGGCGCGACGCCCTGCTTGCCGATATGCGCGCGGAGGCCGCTGTGGCGGGCGGCGCGGCGCTTCGTTCGATCTTCTTCGGCGGTGGCACGCCGTCGCTGATGCCGCCCGCGCTGGTCGAGGCGCTGCTCGCCGAAGCTGAACGCCTTTGGGGCTTCAGCGAAGGGATCGAGATCACGCTGGAGGCCAATCCCTCCTCGGTCGAGGCGGCCAGTTTCGCGGCGCTGGCCGGGGCGGGCATCAACCGCGTCTCGCTCGGCGTGCAATCGCTCGAGGACGAGACGCTGCGCTGGCTCGGGCGGCTGCACGGGGCGGACGAGGCGCTGGCGGCGCTCGAGGTCGCGCAGGCGCAGTTCGCCCGGGTGAGCTTCGATCTCATTTATGCCCTGCCCGGCCAGAGCCCGCGCGAATGGGAGGCGCAGCTGGCCCGAGCGCTGGGCTTCGGCACGTCGCACCTCTCGCTCTACCAGCTGACGATCGAGCCCGGCACGCGCTTTGCAACCGATGTCCGGCGCGGCGTCTTCGCGCCGCTGGACGACGACGCGGCGGCGGAACTCTACGACCTGACGCAGGCCATGACCGAGGCAGCGGGTCTCCCCGCCTACGAGACGAGCAACCACGCCCGGCCCGGCGCGGAGAGCCGCCACAACCTCACCTATTGGCGCTACGAGGATTATGCCGGGATCGGCCCCGGCGCACACGGACGCCGCGGCGGCTTTGCGACCGTCCGCCACAGAAAGCCCGAGAACTACCTCGCCGCCGTTGCGGAACGCGGGCACGGCATCGCCGAGCAGCGCGCGCTGCCGCTCGCCGAGCAGGCGGCCGAAGCGCTCCTGATGGGGCTGCGACTGACCGAGGGCGTGGACCTTGCCGCGCTCGCCGGGCGGTTCGCGATGAGGCGAGCGGATTTGGTGGATGAGGGAGCCCTCGCCCGCTTGCGCGGTCTCGGGCTGGTCTGGACCGCGGGCGAGCGGATCGGGGTCGCGCCTCCGGGGCGCGGCGTGCTCGACGCGCTGCTAGGAGAAATCGTCGCGGACGGGCTGGTAGCGGCGTGAGCGCGGTGGACCTCATCGGGCAATGGCAGCGCCACCTTGCCGAAGGTCGCCGCCGCTCACCCCACACCGTGCGCGCCTATGTCGCCGCCGCCCGGCGGCTGCTGGCGGCGCGGGGAATCGAGGATTGGGAGGGTGTCGCGGCGATCGAAGCGCACGACCTGCGCCGCCACCTTGCCGAGCGGCGCGCGGGCGGACTTTCCAATGCAAGCGCGGCGCGCGAATTGTCGGCGCTCAAGGCATTCATCGCCTTCGCCCGCGCCGAAAGCGGCGATCCCGACCCCGCCGCGCCGCGCGTGCGGGGGCCGCGGCTCAAGAAGGGCCTGCCCCGCCCCGTCACGCCTGACGATGCGGTGAACCTCGCGGACCTGGCCGGGGCCGGCGCGCGCGAGGACTGGATCGGGGCGCGCGACCGGGCGGTGCTGCTCCTGATGTATGGCTGCGGCCTGCGCATTGCCGAGGCGCTGTCGCTAACGGGGGCAGACGTGCCGCTGGGAGAGACTCTCAACGTCACGGGCAAGGGAGGCAAGCAGCGCGTCGTTCCGGTCCTCCCCATTGTGCGCGCGGCGGTCGCGGAGTATTTCGCCGCCTGCCCCTGGCCGCTCGCCCGCACGGACCCGCTCTTTCGCGGAGCGAAAGGCGGGCCCCTCTCGCCCGGCATGGTGCAAAAGGCGATGGCGCAGGCGCGCCGCGCGCTCGGCCTGCCCGACAGCGCGACCCCGCACGCGCTGCGGCACAGCTTCGCCACCCACCTGCTCGGCGCGGGCGCGGACCTGCGATCGCTTCAGGAACTGCTCGGCCATGCCTCACTGGGTTCGACCCAGATCTACACCAAGGTCGACGCGGCGAGCCTGCTCGAGAACTACCGCGCCGCCCATCCCCGAGAACGCGGGGCGCGCGCGAAGAAAAACTAGTCCTCGCTCTCCGCCCGCTCGGCCGGCTCCCACGTCACCACCCGCCAGACATACCACACGACGCCCAGCGCCAGCCCGGCGATGATCGCGATGCTGGCGATGTCCTCGTAGGTCTCGAGCAGGCCCGACAGCGCCGCTCCGCCGAGAATCAGCAGCGCGTTCCAGATGAGCGAGCCGAGGAAGGTGAACAGGCAGAAGCGCCAGAAGCCCATGCCCGCCAGCCCCGCCGGGAGCGAGACGATGGTGCGCAGGACGGGCGAGAAGCGCAGGACGAAGACGATCCATTCCCCGTGCCGCCGGAAGAAATCGCGCGCGCGGGTGAATTCGTCCCATTCGAAAGTCAGCCAGCGCCCGAAACGGTCGATGAAGGCGCGCAGCTGCGCCTCGCTCCAGCGGCGGCCGAGCCAGTACCAGAACAGGTTTCCGGCGACCGTGCCGAGCGTGCCGATGATGAGCAGGGGCGCAAAGGCCATGTCCCCGCGCGCGACGAGCACGCCTCCGAAGCCCATGATCACTTCCGACGGCACGGGCGGGAAGATGTTCTCGATCGCCATGAGCAGGAAGATGCCGACATAGCCGCCGCGCCGGATCACCTCGAGGATGAGATCGGTCATGTCACCCGAACGCCCGCGCGCCCTAATCGTTCACCGGCAAGCGACGCCGCGCGAGGCTCGTCGGGTGGGCGGGCGCGACCTGCTGCAATTCGATCACGTTGCCGTCGGGGTCCGAGCCGTAGATCGCCTTGATCTCGCCCATGTCGCCGTATTCGCTTCTCACGAAGCGCATCCCGGCGGCCTGGAGGCGGGCGAAATCGGCCGCGATGTCGTCGCTGTCGACCGCGAAATGGGTATAGCCGCGATCATTGGGAGCTTTGGGGGTCGTGCTTGCGGACGCGGGGCTCGAGAACTCGAATATCTCGAGATAGGCGTTTCCGGCCTTGAGCATGACGGTGCGTGCCGCGGAGCCTTCGACACCGATGATGCTGTCGATCTCGGGGCTGTCGCTCCAGGCGAATTGCTCGCTCACCGGGGTGAAGCCCAGCGCCTCTTCGTAGAACCGCACGAGCCGGTCGAGATCGTGCGTGCTCACCGCGACATGGTGGATACCCCTGATAGCCATGCGTGCCTTGCCTCCTGCCCTACTGCCCGCCAAGCCGCGAGGCGCGCGCCTCTATCGCGTCCCAGATCATGCCGGCGACGTCGGTGCCGTCGAATTCGGAAATGGCGACGATTCCCGTGGGCGAGGTCACGTTGATCTCGGTCAGCCACTTACCGCCGATGACGTCGATCCCGACGAAGGTGAGGCCGAGGCGCTTCAGATCCGGCCCCATCGCCTCGCAGATCTCGCGCTCCCGCTCGGTCAGCTCGGTCGCCTCGGCGCTGCCGCCCATGGCGAGGTTGGAGCGGAATTCGCCCTTGCCGGGTATCCGGTTGATCGCGCCCGCGATCTCGCCGTCGACCAGCACGATGCGCTTGTCGCCCTCGGCCACTTCGGGAAGGAAAGGCTGGACCATGTGCGGCTCGGGCCAGGTCTGGTTGAACACCTCGATCAGCGCGGTGAGATTGTCGCCGCTTTCCGGCACGCGGAAGATCGCCTTGCCGCCATTGCCGTGGATCGGCTTGATCACCACCGCGCCGTGTTCCTCCATGAAGCGGCGGATTTCCGCGACCGAGCGGGTGACGAGCGTGGGCGGCATGAAGCGGCGATAGTCGAGCACCATCACCTTTTCGGGCGAATTGCGCACGCTCGCCGGGTCGTTCACCACAATCGTCTCGCCCGCGATGCGCTCGAGCAGGTGGGTCGCGGTGATGTAGCCCATGTGGAAGGGCGGATCCTGCCGCATCAGGACCACGTCGATGTCGCGCCCGAGATCGAGCCGCTGCTTCGCGCCTTTTTCGAAATGGTCGCCTTCGACCCGGCGCACGGTGACGGGCGCCGCTTCGGCCCAGAGCCGGTCGTCGGCATCAAGAGTCAGGCTTTCGACGTGGTATTCGAACACCGCGTGTCCGCGCTCCTGCGCCGCGAGCATCAGCGCGAAGGAGCTGTCGCCCTTGATGTTGACGGTCTCGATCGGGTCCATTTGGACGGCGACGCGCAGGCTCATGGGCTTGTCCCTCAGGGTTGGTAGGCGTTGGCGATGTGGCGCGGACGGCTGCCGGGTGCAAGCAGGAGCACGTCGATGGTGAAGTCGTCGCCCTGTTCGGCATAGTCGGCCATCGCGATTTCGGCGGCGGCGGCAAGGCGGCGCTCGTCGATCGCAGCGGCGAGGTCGCGGGAGTGGGCGCGCCACTTGACCTCGAAGAAGCCGAGCAGGCTGCCCTTGCGCGCAATCAGGTCGATCTCGCCGCGCGGGGTTTTCACGCGCTCGGCGAGCACACGCCAGCCCTGCTGCATCAGCCATTGCGCAGCCTGCGCTTCGCCCTCGCGGCCTTTGCGTTCTGCCCGTTCGCGGCTCTCGCTCATCGGGCTTTCAGTTCCACGGCGCGGGCATAGAGTTCCTTGCGGTCGAGCCCGGTCGCCTTCGCCACGCTGGCTGCGGCCTTGCTCGGGCTCATGTCCTCCAGCGCCTCGGCCAGAAGCGCCTCGGGATCGGCCTCGCTCGCGGCTTCAACCGGCGGGCCGACGAGCAGCACGATCTCGCCCTTGGCCGGGTGCTCGGCATAATGCGCGGCGAGGTCGGCGGGAAAGCCGGTGCGGCATTCCTCGTGCAGTTTCGTGAGTTCGCGAGCGACCGCGACCTCGCGCTCCGGCCAGGCTTCGGCCAGCGCGCCGAGGCTGCGCACGAGCCGCGGGCCGGTCTCGTAGAACACCAGCGTGGCATCGACCGCCGCCAGTTCGGCAAGCACGTCGCCGCGCGCCTTGTCCTTCACGGGCAGGAAGCCTGCGAACAGGAACCGGTCGTTGGGCAATCCGGCGAGCGTCAGCCCGGCGATCGCGGCGCAGGGGCCGGGGATGCTCGTCACCGCCACCCCCGCCGCGTGCGCCTCGCGCACGAGCCTGTAGCCCGGATCGGAGACGAGCGGCGTTCCCGCATCGCTCACCAGCGCGACCGGCTCCGCGGCGGCGCGTTCGAGGATGCGGCGTCGCGTCTCCTCGCTCGCATGGTCGTCATAACGCTGCATCCGCGTATCTGCCCTGATGGCCTTCAAGAGCTTGCCCGTCACCCGCGTGTCCTCGCAGGCGATGAGCGCGGCGCGCTTCAGCACGTCGATGGCACGGAGCGTTATGTCGCCGAGATTGCCAATCGGCGTCGCGACGATGTAGAGGCCAGCCTCGAGCGGCTGCCCGTGTTCATCTTGCGTTGAGGCGGTGGCGGCAATCGTCATGACGGGACGTCTTTGAAGCAGCGATCAGGGGTCGGCAAGAATGAAGGTCAACGAAACAATGCGCATCGGGGTGAGCGCGCGGACGGGCGGTGTCTTTGCGGGCCTGCGCTCGGCCTTCCGGCACTTCAACCGCCGCAATCTCGCGCTCGCCGGATGCGCCGCGCTGCTCGGCGCGTGCCAGGTCATTCCCAAGACCGAGACCGTCTCGACCGGCCCCGCCGTAGCCACCCCAACGCCCGAGCCGAGCGCCACCGCCCTGCCGAGCGATTCCGCGCGCCACCGGATCGCGCTGCTCGTGCCGATGGGCGGGCCGACCGGCGAAGTCGGGCAGAGCCTCGCCAACGCGACCACGATGGCGCTGATCGACACCAACCGGAACAACCTGCGCATCACCACTTACGACACCTCCGCCGGGGCTGGCGAAGCCGCGCGCAAGGCGATCGCGGACGGCAACAAGCTCATCCTCGGCCCGCTGCTCGCCGCCAACATCCCCGCCGTGCAGGCCGCTGCGCGGCCCGCGGGCGTGACCGCGATTTCCTTTTCCAACGACGTTTCCGCAGCGAGCGCGGATGTCCTCTTGATGGGGCACATCCCCGAACAGGCGATCGAGCGCACCATGCGCTATGCACGCGAGAACGGCTCCAACGCTTTCGCCGCGCTGGTTCCCGACGGCGACTATGGCGAGCGCACCTATGCCGCGATGCGCCGCGCCTTGAACGCCTTCGGCGGCAATCTGATCGCGGTCGAACGCTATTCGCGCGGCAACACCTCGGTCATCAGCGCCGCGCAGCGCCTGCGAGCGGGCGGCGGCTACGACACGGTCCTCATCGCCGACGGGCCGCGCGCCGCGATCCAGGCCGCGCCCGAAATCAAGCGCGACGGAGCCGAAGGCACGCGCCTGCTCGGCACCGCGCTGTGGAGCGGCGAGGCGAGCCTGACCCGTGCCCCGGCGGTCGAGGGCGCGATCTTCTCGGCCGTTTCCGATGCGCGCTTCCAGCGCTTCGCCGACAGCTATGAAAGCCGCTTCGGCGGCAAGCCCTACCGCATTGCCACGCTCGGCTATGACGCGGTGCTGCTGACGCTGCGGATGGCGCAGGACTGGGAAGTGGGCGACGATTTCCCGCGCGCCGATCTCTACGGGCGGACCTTCATCGGGGTCGACGGAGCGTTCCGCTTTCAGAGCAACGGGGTCGCCGAGCGCGCGCTCGAAGTGCGCAAGGTGACGGGCGGCACGGTGATCGCGGTCGAGAACGCGCCCTCCTCCTTCTAGGAATTGCGCAAAACGGACGCGCCCCTGCTTGTGACGGGGCCGCCCCGCACCCTATAGCGGGTTCATGTCCGACGACCTGTTCGAAAACGCCCCCGCCTCAAGCGGCGATTACGATTCCTCCTCGATCGAGGTGCTCGAAGGATTGGAGCCCGTGCGTCGCCGCCCCGGAATGTATATCGGCGGGACCGACGACCGCGCGCTGCACCATCTCGCCGCCGAAGTGCTCGACAATTCGATGGACGAAGCGGTGGCGGGTCACGCCAACCGGATCGAGGTCCGGCTCGAGGAAGGAAACCGCCTGTCGATCTCGGACAACGGGCGCGGCATCCCGGTCGACGAGCATCCCAAGTTTCCCGGCAAGTCGACGCTCGAGGTGATCCTCTCGACGCTCCATTCGGGCGGCAAGTTCTCAGGGAAAGCCTATGCGACGAGCGGCGGCCTACACGGGGTCGGGGTGAGCGTCGTCAACGCCCTGTCGAGCCACACGCGGGTCGAGGTCGCGCGCGACAAGCAGCTTTACGCGCAGGAATTTTCCAAGGGCCAGACATTGGGCCCGATCGAGGTCGTCGGCGCCGCCCCCAACCGGCGCGGCACGACCGTCACCTTCACCCCCGACGAGGAAATCTTCGGCGACCGGGCGTTCAAGCCCGCGCGCCTGTTCAAGCTCGCCCGGTCGAAAGCCTATCTGTTCGCCGGGGTCGAGATCCGCTGGCGCTGCGCCGAAAGCCTCGCGAGCGAGGACGTGCCGACCGAGGCCACGTTCAAGTTCCCCGGCGGACTTGCCGACCATCTCGCCGAACAGGTGGGCGCGCGCGAATGCGTCACCAGCCAGCCTTTCGCGGGCAAGCAGGACTTTCCCTCGGTGGACGGCACGCAGCAGGGCCGGGTCGAATGGGCGATCGCCTGGCCGCTTTTCTCGGACGGGTCGAGCAGCTGGTATTGCAACACCGTCCCCACCCCCGACGGCGGGACGCACGAACAGGGCCTGCGCGCCGCGCTCACCAAGGGGCTGCGCGCGTTCGGCGAGCTCGTCGGCGCGAAGAAGGCGAAGGACATTTCCGCCGACGACGTGATGACCGGGGCCGAGGTGATGCTTTCGGTCTTCATCCGCGACCCGCAGTTCCAGTCGCAGACCAAGGATCGCCTCACCTCGCCCGAAGCCGCGCGGCTGGTCGAGAACGCGGTGCGCGACCATTTCGACCATTTCCTCGCCGATAACATGGAGCGCGGCAAGGCGCTGCTGGGCGAAGTGATGGAGCGCATGGAGGAACGCCTCCGGCGCAAGCAGGAACGCGAGATCAAGCGCAAGACCGCGACCAACGCGAAGAAGCTGCGCCTGCCCGGCAAGCTCACCGATTGTTCGGGCGAAGGCGGGCGCGACACCGAGCTTTTCATCGTCGAGGGCGACAGTGCAGGCGGCAGCGCCAAGCAGGCGCGCGATCGCAAGACGCAGGCGATCCTGCCGATCCGCGGCAAGATCCTCAACGTCGCATCCGCCACCGCCGACAAGATCCGCGCCAACAGCGAAATCGCCGACCTGATCCTCGCTCTCGGCTGCGGGACGCGCAAGGATTGCTCGCCCGACGACCTGCGCTATGACCGCATCATCATCATGACCGACGCCGATGTCGACGGCGCGCATATCGCGACGCTTTTGATGACCTTCTTCTTCCAGGAAATGCCCGAGGTCGTGCGGCAAGGGCATCTCTACCTCGCCCAGCCCCCGCTCTATCGCCTGACCGCAGGCAAGGAGAGCCGCTATGCCCGCGACGATGCGCACAGGAAGGAGCTGGAAGAGACGGTGTTCAAGGGCAAGAAGGTCGAGGTCGGCCGGTTCAAGGGTCTGGGCGAGATGAACCCCCAGCAATTGCGCGAGACGACGATGAATCCCGACACGCGCAGCCTCATCCGGATCACCCTGCCGCCCGAATTCGAACAGCGCGCGGCGGTGAAGGAGCTGGTCGACCAGCTGATGGGCCGCAATCCGGAACACCGCTTCAATTTCATCCAGAGCCACGCGAGCGATGTCGACCGCGACCTGATCGATGCCTGACGAGCGCGAGCACGAGCGCGATTCCGAGTATCCGAACCCGCGCGAAGAGGACATCATGGCGGGCGACCGCCGCATATCCCGCCCCGATTCCTCGCTGCCCGACTGGTATGTCTCCGACGCCGCCTATCGCCCGATCCCCATCGCCTGGTTCACCGCCGCCGTGCTGATCCAGGCGGTCGCGGCCTATGGCGTGTTCGTCGTGCTGCTCGATGCGAGCGGCTGGATCACTCTCGGCCTGACGGGGCTCGCCTCGATCGCGATCTATCTCTGGTCGATGGATCGCGGCCTCGCATCGGCGGGAGCGGGGTGGCGTATCGCGCTCGGCGTGGTGATGACGGTGCAATTCGCGCTGGTGGTGATCGGGACCAGCCCGCGCCTTTGATCAGTCCGAACTGCGCGTGTGAATGTGCAGCTCGCCTTCGAGCGTGCGGTGGACCGGGCACTTGTCGGCGATTTCCACGATCCGCGCGCGCTGGTCTTCGGTGAGGTCATCGCCCAGCACCTCGATCGCCCGGTTGAGCGCCTCGACCCGCACGTGTTCGTCGAGCGCTTTCTCGCAATCCGCGCGGTGATCGCGTTCGTGCGTCACGTGAACGCGCGCGCCTTCGAGGGGCCAGCCCTTGCGCTTCGCATACATCGTCATCGTCATCGCGGTGCAGGTGCCGAGCGCGGCCAAGAGCAGGTCGTAGGGCGTCGGCCCGGTGTCGTCCCCACCGTATGAGCGCGGCTCGTCGGCGAGGAAGCGGTGCGTTTTCGTGTGCACCTCGGTCCCGAAGCGGCCATGCCCGGTCTGCACGACCACGCCCTCTTCGGGCATCGGCCAGTCGGCGCGCAGCGGCAGGTAACGCTTGGCCCAGCTCGCGATCATGTCGGCGGCGAATTCCGCGTCCTCGGCCCGCGTCAGCAGGTGGTCCGCGCCGTCGAGGCTGACGAAGCTCTTGGGATGATAGGCCGCTGCGAACAGGCTGCTGGCATGGTCGATGCCCACCACCGGGTCGCTCGGCGAATGCAGCGCGAGGTAGGGCACGCGCATCTCCTTGACGAGATCGAGCAGGCTCGCAGCCTCCATCCGTTCGAGAAAGGCGCGCGAGATCGTGAAGGGGCGCCCGCCGATGCTCACCTCGCCCTCCCCATCGCGCAGGATCGCGTCGTGGTCGCCCTTCATCACGCCGAGCGCGTGGGCGACATCCGAAGGCGCGGCGATGGTGGCGAGCGCGGCGACCGTATCGCGCCCCAGTTCCGCCGCCGCCGCGAGCGCCGCCGCCCCGCCCAGGCTGTGGCCGACGAGCAGGACCGGGCCGCCCACGCGCTCCTTCATCGCCTGCGCCGCCGCGACGAGGTCGGAAACATCGGTCGCGAAACCCGCCCGGCCGAATTCGCCCTCGCTCGCCCCCAGCCCGGTGAAATCGAACCGCAGGCAGGCGATCCCGCGCGCCGCCAGCGCCCGCGCGACGCTGACGGCCGCGCGCGCCTGCCGCGTGCAGGTGAAGCAATGCGCGAACACCGCCCCGCCGCGCACCAGCCCCGTCGGCAATTCGAGCGCGCCCGACAGTTCATGGCCCTCGGCGCTGGTCACGGCGAATGCTTCGCTTGGCATGATGTCCTCCCTCGTTCCCGTTCAGCTTGGCATATCTCCAGCGACCGCGCGGACTTTTCTTTCCCGTTCGCGTAAGAAATCCGCTGGCGCGCCGACTGAGGGGGCATGGAACACGAGGTCGAACAGCTTTACCGCGAGGCGGGCCGCCAATTCGCCCCGGCGATCGCGCGGCTCGCCCGCGCGTTCGAGCGCGATGCGGAAAAGGCGCGCGATCTCGAACAGGAGATCCATTGCGCGCTGTGGACGAGCCTTGCGCGGTTTCGCGGCGACTGCTCGCTCAAGACCTGGGTCTACCGGGTCGCGCACAACGTCGCCGCCGATCACGTGGCGAAAGCGGTGCGCGGCCCGGCGCGCGTGCCGCTCGAACAGATCGAGGAATTGCCCGCCAGCACCGACCCGGAAGCCGAAGCCGCCGAACGCCTCGTGCTCAAGCGCATAGCGCAGCTCATCCGCCGCCTGCCCGCGCTCGACGCGCAGGTGATCGTGCTCTGGCTCGAAGGCGAGCGCGCCCGCGACATCGCCGAGATCACCGGCCTTTCCGAAGGCGCCGTCAATGTCCGGGTGCACCGGGTCAAGGCCCTGCTCGCGGACCATTTCGACCAACCCGAACACCCCCGACAGGAAGGAGCCCCCGCATGACCAAGCCCCCCTTCCCCCTCTGGACCGAGGAAGCGCAGGACGCAGGGTTCACCGACCCCGCCGAGATCGCCCGCCGCGCAGGCGCGTTCGAGCGCACGATCCGCCGCCGCAACCTGATCGAATACGCCGCTGGGGGGATCGTCTTCGTCCTTTTCTTCGCAGCCGCCGTGGGGGCCTTGTGGATCGGCGAATGGGCGATCGCGTCCTCCTTCGCGCTGATCCTCGCCGGGATCGCGCTCGTCGTGCGCAACCTTGCCCGGCGCGCGGGCAATCTCGAACGGCGACCGGAGGAGCCGTGCCTCGTTCACCTGCGGCGCCAGTATGCCCGCCAGTACGCGGCCCTGCGGTCGGTCGGCGCGTGGTATCTGGCGCCGCTCCTCCCGGGGCTGTTGCTGTTCTACGCCGTGATCGCGTGGAAGGTGAGCCTCGTGGCGGGCTGGCGCGAAGCACTGTCCGGCATCGCCGGGCCGTTCGCGGTCACCTTCGGAGTGTTTGCCGCCATTCTCGCCGCGAACCTGCTGGCCGCGCGCGGTCTGAAGCGCAAGCTCGACGCACTCGGCACGCTGGATTGACGCCGCCACAGCCCCTAACCTGCCCCTTAAGCAAGGAGACCCGACAATGATCCGCCACGCTCTTGTTGCCGCCGCCCTGCTCGCCTCGCCCATCGCGGCGAACGCGCAGGAGGCCGCCCCGCCCGCCCCCGTCCCCGCCGACACATCGGCAGAAGAATCCGCGCTCGAGGCGCGTGCCGAACAGGTCGTCGGGCTCATCAACGGCGACGTCGCCCCGGCGGAAGTGTTCAGCGACGCCATGCTTGCCCAGGTGTCGCCCGAACAATTCGCCGCCGTGTCGAAGCAATTGGTGAGCCAGTTCGGCCCCGCGATCGCGCTGCAGGGCCTCACGACGCGAAGCCGCACCGACGGGATCATCGAGATCAGGATGGAGCGCGCCATCGCGCGCGGTCCGCTGGTCATCGACCCGGCCGAAGGCAACCGCATCAGCGGGTTGCTCTTCCGCGAATTCGAGCCGGTCGACGACAGCCTCGAAAAGATCAGGGCCGACCTCGAGGCGCTGCCCGGCGAAGTCGGAGCCTATTTCGGCCCGGTCAAGGGCAATGCGCCGGTGCTGGAGATGAACGCCGAGCAGCCCTTCGCCATCGGTTCGAGCTTCAAGCTCTACGTCCTCGCCGCGCTGTCCGAGGAGATCCGGCAGGGCAAGCGCCAATGGGACGACGTGGTCGAACTGGAGACGAAGAGCTTTCCCAGCGGCAAGCTGCAGGACTGGCCGCTCGGCGCGCCGCTGACGCTGCACACGCTCGCCAGCCTGATGATCTCGATCAGCGACAACACCGCGACCGACCAGCTGATCGACATCCTCGGGCGCCAGCGCGTGGCCGAGGTGATGCGCGCGAGCGGACACGCCGCGCCCGGCCTCAACGATCCCTTCCTCAAGACCCGCGAGCTGTTCCTCCTGAAAGGCGGCGACCCGCAGCGGCTTGCCGATTACCGCGCGGCGGGGCCGGAGGAGCGGCTTGCCATACTCGCCAACACCGCCGGCGACGACCTCGACCTGAAGGCGCTTGCCAGGACTTTCGACGGCAAGCCGATCGCGCTCGATGTCGAATGGCTGGCGAGCGCCGAGGACCTGCGCAAGCTCTTCCTCTACATGATGATGAAGGGCGATCCGCGCGCGCTCGAAGTGCTCTCGATCAACGCCGGCCTGCCCGATGCGGTCGCGGACAAGTGGAAGCACGTCGCCTTCAAGGGCGGGTCGGAGCCGGGCGTGCTCCACCTCACCTGGCTGCTGCAGGACGAGAGCGGCGAATGGCACCTTCTCAACCTCGCCTGGAACAATCCCGATGACCCGGTGGACCAGGACACGCTCACCCTGATCGCCCAGCGCATCGCCTCGCTCGGCCGGTGAGCGCCTGCCTCAATTGCCAGCGGCGCGCCTCTTGCGCCGCCGGGACGCGCGCCTTATCGCTGCGGGCGCGAAATCCAGTTTTACAGGGAAACCCATGACCGACCAGCAGCAGCGTTTCGAAGGCACCAGCAATTACATCGCGACCGAGGATCTCAAGGTCGCCGTCAACGCCGCCGTGCTCCTGCGCCGCCCGCTGCTGGTGAAAGGCGAGCCGGGGACGGGCAAGACCGTCCTCGCGCACGAGATCGCCAAGGCCATCGACGCGCCGCTGATCGAATGGAACGTGAAATCCACCACCAAGGCGCAGCAGGGCCTCTACGAATACGACGCGGTCGCCCGCCTGCGCGACGGCCAGCTGGGCGATGAACGCGTCCACGACATTTCGAACTACATCAAGAAGGGCAAGCTGTGGGAAGCCTTCACCGCCGAGAAGCTTCCCGTCCTCCTCATCGACGAGATCGACAAGGCCGACATCGAGTTCCCGAACGACTTGCTGCAGGAACTCGACCGGATGAGCTTCGACGTCTACGAGACGGGCGAGCGGATCGAAGCCAAGGAACGGCCCATCGTCGTCATCACCTCGAACAATGAAAAGGAGCTGCCCGACGCCTTCCTGCGGCGCTGCTTCTTTCACTACATCAAGTTCCCCGACCGCGAGACGATGCAGGAGATCATCGACGTCCACTATCCCGGCATCCAGAAGACGCTGGTGAAGAAGGCGATGGACGTGTTCTACGAACTGCGCGAAGTGCCGGGCCTGAAAAAGAAGCCCTCGACCAGCGAGCTGCTCGACTGGCTCAAGCTGCTGATGAACGAGGATATGCCGCTCGAAGTGCTGCAGGATTCGAACCCCAACAACGCGATTCCGCCGCTCCACGGCGCGCTTTTGAAGAACGAGCAGGACGTGATGATGTTCGAGAGGCTCGCCTTCATGGCGCGGCGCAATCCGTCATGAGCCTCGGCGAGGCCCGTCGCTAGCTTCTCCCTTGCCCTGTGGCGCGGGCGACCTATGCTCGCCCGCGTCGCATCGGGGGAGAAATCATGCACAAATCCAGCCTCTTGTTCGGCGCGCTTGCATTGGCCGCCGCGCCCGCGCTGGCGCAGGACGACGCGCCGACTAGGAGCGGCTTCGTCGAACCGGGCCAGGAAGCGCAGCCGGCCTGGAAGCACGAGCCGAGCGGGCTTGCGCTGCCTCCCGCAATCGCCGGGTTCGCCCGCGGGAAGATCACCCGCTTCGACGAGGAAGGGCGCAATGTCGCCATCGCGTTCCGGGGGACCGACGACACCTTCGCCACGCTTTACGTCTACCGCGCGGGCGTGCCTTCAGTCGCGATCTGGAGCGACCGCGCGGCCAGCGTGATGCTCTCGAACAGCAAGCTGGGCGAAGTCGATCCGGACACATTGATCATCGCTCCCTTCTCGCCGCCCGCCGGGGCCGGAGCCGACAGCGGCGTGCGTATCAGCGCGGGCTTTCGCGGCGAGGGAGCGGGCGCGACAGGGCTGTCGCTGCACGTTCACGACGGCTGGCTGGTGAAACTGAGGATGACCTCGCGCAGCCTTTCCGCAGCCGGGCTCGACGCGCGCATCGCAGCCCTCGTCGGCGCGCTCGACCTGCCCCGCGCCAGCGAAACCGCCCCGCTCTATGCGGCGATGGAGGAGTGCGAAAACCGGCTCGATGCCGAAAAGCCCGCGAAGCTCGTGGCGCTCGACATGACCGCGAACATTCTTATTGGCGGGATCATCGGCAGTCTTCGGGATGAGCGGGCCGGAGCCTGGTCCGACCCCGACGCGCGGTGGTGCCGGGACGCGGCATCGCGGCGCGAATACGGGATCTATCGCAGCTCTTCCTCGCGCAATTCCTACCTGCTCGCCTATGGCGACAGCGGGACGAGCCTGTTCGCGGCGCGTTATGGCATGGGTTCGCTTATAAAGCCTTCGCGGCTGTTCCTCGCGGTGCAATCGGACGGCACGCGTGAAGTCGTCTATCCGCCGTTCGACCGGCTGCCGACGCCTGCCCAGATGGCGGGCCTGCCCGGCAACCTCGCCCCCGTCATGAGTTTCGACCTGCGGCCCGGAGCGGATGGCGCGGCGACCATCCATGTCAATGCCGAGTGACCCTCACCGGAAGGTGTAGGCCAGCTCCAGGTGCCCCCATTGCCGCCCGACGATGGTGAGCGGCACGTAGACGTTGCGCACCACGACATATTGCTCGCCGTCGCCTTCCTGGCGGTAGGCGGCCATCATGTAGGGCGCCGTGCTCTGCTTGGCACGCTTGTCGATCGGGTCGAGGATGATCCGCCCGTTGCGGCAATATTGCGTGTCGTGGGTGAGATCGCCGATGGGCTTCCTCGAAAACTCGGAAAGGTGCGTCGGGAGAAAGCCGTTCATGTCGGTGCAGGCGGCGGCCAGCACGCGGCTGTCCGATGCCCTGGTCGCGTCGAGCACGGGGCGCCAGTGCTCGTCGGCATAGTCCGACAGGCCGGTGCGGTAGAGTTGCGGGTTGGTCCCCTCGACCTTGGCATAATCGGTGTCGAACAGCGCGGCTTCGGTCAGCTTGCCCTCGGCCAGTGCCTCTTCGGTGCGCTCGACGATCTGGCGTGCGATGTCCTGCGCGCGTTCGACCATCGCGCTGTCCTCGGGACTGAGCCCGGCGTGGACAATGCGGTCGAACATCTCGCTCGCGGTGAGTTCGAGCTCCTCCATCCGGTGATGTGCGCCTTTCAGCTGCGCCTCATTGCCCTGCGCCGCCTTGTCGAAGCTGACGAGCACGTCCTGCACCGCCGCGACATGGCCGCCGATGGTCCCGGTGGAGCGGGCGATGACGTCGTTCTGACGGTCCACTTCCTCGACCAGTTCGCCGACGCTCGCGATGGTGTTCTCGATCCGCGCGACCGAAGCCTTGGCCTCGCCGCTCGCCTGGCTGCCCGCCTCGATCCGGCCGATGACGACGCCCGCTTCCTCGCCCAGCGCATCGATGGTCGCCGCGATTTCGTCCGTCGCGCGGCGGGTGTCGCTGGCGAGGCTCTTCACCTCGCTCGCCACCACCGCGAAGGTGCGGCCCGCTTCGCCGGCGCGCATCGCCTCGATCGTGGCGTTGAGCGCGAGGATGTTGGTCGTCTCGGCAATGTCCTCGATGTCCTGGGCGCTGCGGCGGACCTGTTCCATCGCGGCGGAGAAGCTGGTGACGTGCTGGCCCAGCGCATCGACCAGTTCGAGCAGCGAGTTGATCTGCCCCAGCGAGGACTGGATGAGCCGCGTGCCTTCCTCGAGCCGGTCGGTCGCGCGTTCGGACAGCAGGCGCGCTTCGTCGCTCGCTTCGGCGACGCGGTTGTGATCGGCCTCGAGCGCGGCGACCGTCTCGCGCAGCGCCTCGTGTTCCTCGCGCAGGGTCTGTGAGGAGCGGATCACCGCCTTCACCACCCCCGCGACATCGCTGCACCCGACCGTGACCGCGCCGCAGCTTTCCGGGATCTTGCCCAGTTCGGCCGCGTCGGCGGTGTCGATTGCAGTCGGCTTCATCGCGTGTCCCCGTGTGGATGCCCCGTTTGTGACAGGGGTCTAACCACGGATGGTTAGCGAAGGTTTAAGGATACCGGGCCCCTCACGCACTTTTGGGGGCTGGAAAGCGGGCGCGCGCGCGGGTAGACCCTCGGCCATGTTCTTCAACTTCGTCGACGAATTGCGCGCCGCCGGGATCGGTGCGAGCTTCAAGGAGCACCTCACCCTGCTGGAGGCGCTCGACCGGGACGTGATCGAGCAGACGCCCGAAGCGTTCTATTACCTCTCGCGCGCGACCTTCGTGAAGGACGAGGGACTGATCGACCGCTTCGACCAGGTGTTTCACAAGGTCTTCAAGGGCGTGCTGACCGATTACGGGCAGAACCCGGTCGAGATTCCCGAGGACTGGCTGAAGGCCGTCGCGGAAAAGATGCTGTCCCCTGAAGAAATGGCCGAGATCGAAAAGCTCGGCAGCTGGGACGAGATCATGGAGACGCTGAAGAAGCGGCTCGAGGAACAGCAGAAACGCCACGAAGGCGGCAACAAGTGGATCGGCACGGGCGGGACCAGCCCCTTCGGCAATTCGGGCTACAATCCCGAAGGCGTGCGGATCGGCGGCGAGTCCAAGCACAAGCGCGCGGTCAAGGTCTGGGAAAAACGCGAGTTCAAGAACCTCGACAACACCAAGGAACTCGGCACCCGCAACATCAAGATGGCCCTGCGCCGCCTGCGCCGCTTCGCGCGCGAAGGCGCGGCGGACGAGCTCGACATCGACGCGACGATCGAGGGCACGGCGAAGCAGGGCTGGCTCGACATCCATATGCGCCCCGAACGGCACAATGCGGTGAAATTGCTGCTCTTCCTCGATGTCGGCGGGTCGATGGACCCCTTCATCAAGCTGTGCGAGGAGCTGTTCAGCGCTGCCACGAGCGAATTCAAGAACCTCGAATTCTTCTACTTCCACAACTGCCTCTACGAAGGCGTGTGGAAGGACAACAAGCGCCGCTGGCAGGAGCGCACCAAGACGTGGGACGTGCTCCACAAATACGGCCACGATTACAAGGTGATCTTCGTCGGCGACGCGGCGATGAGCCCCTATGAGATCACCCATGCGGGCGGCAGCGTCGAACACATGAACGACGAGGCCGGCGCGGTCTGGATGAAGCGCGTGACCGACACCTACCCCGCGACCGTGTGGCTCAACCCCGTGCCCGAAAAGCAGTGGGGCTATTCGCAATCGACCAAGATGATGCGCCAGCTGGTCGACGACCGGATGTATCCGCTCACGCTCGACGGGCTCGACGATGCGATGCGCGAGCTTTCGCGCAAGCAGGGGCATTGAGCCGGACCGCGTTACCCCCTCGCACGTCGATCAACGGCCCCTGAGTTTGCCAACATAGGTTGGCAATTCTACCCCCCGGGTCCAGCAAGAAGGGGGAAATATGCGTCTTATTCAAAGCTTTCTCGTCGCCTCGGCTGTCGCGCTCGCGGCTGCAAGCCCGGCTTCGGCCAAGGATTATTTCGTCTCGATCTACTGGAGCAAGCCCGGCGACGTCTGCGACGGCTCGCAGGAAAACTGGGTCATGATCAACGCCGAACCCTTCGTCTTCAGCACGTCTGGCGAAGGCGGGAATGCGAGATATTTCGCGGCATACCGCTGGGCCTTCCTCGATTTCATCGAGCGCAAGTATCCCGACATCCTCGCCCAGTTCAAGGATCACACCAAGGCGACCCACGGCCGCGAGCCCTATGCCCATTCGCGCGCCGAGTGGGAGGAGAAAGTCCTGCGTGGCGGCTATTACGACCTCGACGAACAATGCGGGAAGACCGTCCGCATCCCGCTCGACGGCTTCGTGGCTCCCGAACGCTTCGACGGGACGTGGATTTCGGAGGAGCGCAAGCAGGAACTGCGCGACTACTTTACCTATAATCCCTATCGCTAGAACGACCCGCGCAGGCTGGGGGACGGTTTCGCGGGAAACTTCCGGGCCAAGGTGCGATATGCTATCCTCCTGAAAAAAAGGAGGAGACCATGCGCTTTTACGCCCTGCCCCTCGCCGCGATCGCTCTCATGGGCGCGGACGAACCGCCCGCTGCGGAAAGCCGGAACCCGGCCGAGGCCGAAGCGACGCCCGACCGCGAAACGTGCCGCGACCGGATCGAACAGGTCCGCCGCGCTTCGGGCCAGCCCCCCCTGATGCAGCGCGGCCCGGCGACGCCCGACGATCCGTTGATGATCTACGCGGTCGACCGGCGACAGGACGGCTGCGCGGTGATGGTCGTGAAGGGCGAACCCGCCGACATCCGCCCCCTGCCCGAGCCCCCGCACGACGGCAAGCTGCTGTGGCGGGCGGAGCCGTCTCAGTAGAGCAGGTGTTCGCGCACGTCCGCGATCCACGCCGCCTCGTCGGCTGACGCCAGCGCATCGAGGTCGCCGGGAGCCGCCTCGGCATCATCGACCCATTCGCGCAGGGACGGTCCGCCGTTGATGACGTCGATCGCGAGGCGCTCCAGCTCGTATTCGTAGGGAAAATCGCGCCACAGGTCGTAATCGCGATAGAGCCTGCGGATCGCCTTGAAGGTGAGCGCCTGAAGCCGCCACGGGCGGAAGGCGTCGTGCCCATAGAACGGCCCTTCCGCGTGCAACATCAGGGCGTTGCATAGCGAACCTGAGTGCTTGTGGAAGGTCGGTTCGAACCAGCATTCGCGGATCGCGGCGCCTTCGCACCACTCCGGGGCAAGCGCGCGCATCTCGGCCAGCACGGCCTTGGCGTCGACATCGGGCGCGCCGAACAGGACTTCCAATGGCCGCGTGGTTCCGCGTCCTTCCGACAGCGTCGTGCCTTCGAGCATCACCGTCCCGGCATAGCAGCGCGCCATGTTGACGTTGGCGGCATTGGGCGAAGGGTTCACCCACACGCGCGAGGGCGGCCAGCCCTTGCCCTCGCCGTCCGGCTGCCAGCCCTTCATCGCCACCACGCGGTAATCGACGTCGAGCCCGAAATGGCGGACGAACCAGTGCCCCATCTCGCCCAGCGTGAGGCCGTGCCGCATCGGCATGGGCGCGGCGCCGACGAAGCTTTCCTGCCCCGGCACGAGCATCGTCCCTTCGACCGGGCGCCCGGCGGGGTTCGGGCGGTCCAAGACCCACACGGATTTCCCCGTCTTCGCCGCCTCTTCCAGCAGGTAGAGCAGGGTCGTGACGAAGGTGTAGATGCGGCAGCCGAGATCCTGCAGGTCGAACAGGAAAACGTCCGCGCTGTCCATCATCCGCGCCGTGGGCCGCCGAACCTCGCCATAGAGCGAGAAGACCGGGATGCCGTAGACCGGATCGAACTCGTCCGCGGTCTCGACCATGTTGTCCTGCTTGTCGCCCTTGAGGCCATGCTGCGGGCCGAAGGCGCTGGTGACGTTCACCCCCGCCCCGATGATCGCATCGAGGCTGTGGACGAGGCCCGCCGTCACGCTCGCCGGATGGGCGATGAGCGCCACGCGCCGACCCTCCAGCTCGGTCAGGAGCGAGCGGTTTTCGAGCAGGCGGTCGATGCCGAATTTCACGTCAGTCATGGCAGGGAGCGTTGGCGCAGCCGCGCGGCCAAGGCAAATCTTTTGCGCCCCGCGCCGAGCGTTCATGAACGCGCGCGGGAACCAAGCGGCGTGCCTTTCGCTTGTGCAGCATGAGCATCGAGTGGACCCCTGCGATCATCGCCGCTGCCTGGGCGATCATCCTCGGCGGCGCGGGCGGCGCGCTGACCGAGATCGGGGAGTGGTATCGAGGCCTCAAAAAGCCGAGCTGGCAGCCGCCCGACTGGCTGTTCGGCCCGGCCTGGACGATCATCCTCGGCCTGTCGGGCTGGAGCTTCTACCTCGCCTGGACCGCCGCCGAAACGACCGCGGGCGGCATCGCCATCGGCGCGCTGTTCGGGGTGAACTTCGTCCTCCACCTCGCCTGGTCGCCGCTCTTCTTCAAGGTAAAGCGACCCGATTTCGCGCTGGTCGAGAATGTCTTCCTGTGGATCTCGGTGTTTTCGCTGTGCCTGTTCCTGCCGACATGGTCGCCGCTCGCCGGGTGGCTCAACATTCCCTATATTTCATGGGTCAGCTTCGCGCTGCTGCTCAACTGGAAGATCGTGCAGCTCAACGCCCCATTCGGTCGCCGCCCGCAAGAAGCTTGAGCATCACGCCTCGACGATAAGCTGGCGGCAGGCTTCCGAATGGAAATCGGGCGGCCCTGGCGGGAAGGCGAGCGCCCAGTATTGCAGCGCCCCGTTCGCGTGTTCGATCACCGTGGACAATCCCACCTGCGCGGGAGATGGCAGGTCGGCCGCGATGCTCGCTTTGAGCACCAGCTCCCCCGCCCCGTTCGCGCTCGCGTGCGAGCAGGCCACCGAAATCCCCGCGACTTCCGCCTCGCGCATTCCCTCGCGGTAACGCTCGAATGCATAGGCGGCCCAGCGGCCCGAGGGGGCGAGGTTGAATTCGCGGTAGCCTTCCTCCCCGATCCCCTGCAAGAAAATCTCGAAGCAGGTGCTTTTCCAAAGCCCGTCGGTGCGCACCGAGGGGCCGGAGGGCGGCAGGACCACCCCTTCGAGCGATCCGTCGAGGCGGAATTCGGCCTCGCAGCCGATTGCACTCGCGCGCAGCGAGGCGGTGACGGCGCGCACCGGGCCGAGGTCGCAGGAGCGGTGGAGCATCAGGGGGATCATGCGCCCCTGATGCCACAGCTTCCGGTGCAAGCAAGGCTCTAGGCGACCCGCCAAACCGCTGGTAAGCGCCTGCGCCCATGAGCACGGCCACCGAAACTTACGAATCCGATCTCCTGCGCCTCCTCGACGAGCGCGGCTATATCCACCAGGTCACCGACCCGGCGGGCCTCGACGCGCTTGCCGCCAAAGGCATCGTGCCGGGCTATATCGGCTTCGACGCGACCGCGCCCTCGCTCCATGTCGGCAGCCTCGTCCAGATCATGATGCTGCGCCGGTTGCAGCAGGCCGGGCACAAGCCGATCGTGGTGATGGGCGGCGGGACGACCAAGATCGGCGACCCGTCGGGCAAGGACGAAAGCCGCAAGCTGCTCACCCCCGAGGTCATCGATCAAAACATCGCCTCGATCTTCACCGTGTTCGAGCGGCTGCTGACCTTCGGCGACGGGCCGAGCGATGCCGTGATGGTCAACAACGACGAATGGCTCGCGCAGCTGGGCTATATCGAGCTGCTGCGCGATGTCGGCCCGCATTTCACGATCAATCGGATGCTGACCTTCGATTCGGTCAAGCTGCGGCTCGAGCGCGAGCAGCCGCTGACCTTCCTCGAATTCAACTACATGATCCTGCAGGCCTACGACTTCCTCGAACTGGCGCGGCGGTATGACTGCCGCTTGCAGATGGGCGGTTCCGACCAGTGGGGCAACATCGTCAACGGGATGGAACTGGGCCGCCGGATGGAGGGGCGCGAGCTGTTCGGGCTGACCACGCCGCTGCTGACCACCGCCGACGGGGCGAAGATGGGCAAGACCGCCTCAGGAGCGGTGTGGCTCAACGAGGACCAGCTGCCCGCTTACGATTTCTGGCAATACTGGCGCAATTGCGACGACCGCGACGTGGGCCGTTTCCTGCGCCTGTTCACCGACCTTCCGCTGGATGAGATCGCGCGGCTCGAAGCGCTCGAAGGAGCCGAGATCAACGATGCCAAGGTCGTGCTGGCGAACGAGGTGACGAAGCTGGTGCGCGGGGCCGACGCGGCGCGCGCCGCCGAAGCGACTGCGCGGGAAACCTTCGCAGGCGGCGCGGGCGAGGACCTGCCCTCGCTTGCCGTGGGCGCGGAAGGGATGCGGATCGGCGCGGTGCTGACCCAGCTCGGCTTCACCGCCTCGAATGGCGAGGCCAAGCGCAAGCTCGCCGAAGGCGCGGTGAAGATTGACGGCGAGGCGGTGAAGGATCCCGCCCACCTCGTCCTGCCGGGCGAAGGCGAAACCCTGCGGCTCAGCCTCGGCAAGAAGAAGCACGCGCTGGTCACGCGCTGACGCCGCACGAAGGTAAAGCCGCGCGTAAGCATGGGGTTTTACCAAATGTCAGCCTTTATCTCCCATTAGGAAAGCCTTGCGACAGCCAATGGAGGAAGGGGCGCCGTGTCCGTCGGAGCGAACCTGAGCGTTACAGACCTGCGCCGCGCGGCGCGTCACCCGGTCGATTTCCCGGTGATCGTCGAGCATTTCCAGCACGGCGACCTGAACCTTCACGTCTGCAACCTGTCGGCCCACGGCTTCATGGTGGACGATGCGCACAGGCTTGCGCGCGGCGACCGGATCATCATTCGCCTGCCCGTGGTGGGCCGGATCGAAGCCTATTGCATCTGGACCCGCGACACGCGCGCGGGCTTCCAGTTCGAACGCATCATCCGCCTCGACGATTTCGTCGCGATGATCGACACGCTCCAGCCCAATCCGCGCCTGCGCCGGGGGCGCTGAAACAAGAGCGCGCCAAGGGCGCTGAAAGCCGCACTTGACGCGCTGCTAGCAGCGCTCGCTTGGCAGGCGCGCGCCAGCCTGCCATGGGCGGCTGCGTGAACGAGCCTGCCCAGACCCACCCTTTCCGCGTCGCCAATTTCCGCGCCTACTGGCTGAGCCGCCTCGCCATGACGCTGGCGCAATACGCCATGCTGCTCATCATCGGTTGGCAGACCTACAACATCGCGCGCGATGCGGGCATGAGCATTCCCGAAGCCTCGGGCCAGCTGGCGCTCATCGGCCTGTTGCAATTCCTGCCGCTGTTCGTGCTGACGCCGTTCTCGGGCCTTGCCGCCGACCGCTTCGACCGGCGCGCGCTGGGGCGGCTGACGGTGCTGCTGCAACTGGCCTGCGCCGGCGTGCTCGCATGGACCACGGGGACGGAAGCGATCTCGCTGCCGATCCTCTACGCGGTCGCCATCGTGCTCGGCATTGCGCGCGGGTTTGCCGGGCCGGCGCTTTCCGCCCTCGCCCCGAACCTCGTGCCCAAGGCGATCCTGCCCACGGCCATCGCCCTGTCCTCGATCGCGTGGCAGGTCGGCATGATCGGTGGGCCGGCGCTGGGCGGCTATCTCTATTCGGTCGAGCCGCACCTGCCCTACACCGTCGCAGCCGCACTCTTCGCTGTGTCGGCGACCGCGCTCACCTTCATAGGCCGCGTCCCCCAGCCCGCTGCGCGCAAGGACCAGCGCCCCATCGGCGCGATCGTCGACGGGCTGCGTTACGTGGTCCACAACAAGATGGTGCTCGGCGCGATCACGCTCGACCTCGCCGCCGTGTTCCTCGCCGGGGCCACCGCGCTCTTCCCGGTCTATGCGCGCGACATTCTCGAGGTCGGAGAGACGGGGCTGAGCCAGCTCGCCATGGCCCCGGCCATCGGCGCGGCGATCACGGCGGCGTGGTTCTCCTTCCGCCCGATCAATTCCAATGTCGGCCCCAAGATGCTCGGCGCGGTCGCGGTCTTCGGCCTCGCCACCATCGTCTTCGGCCTCTCGACCTCGATGCCGCTGTCGCTCGCCATGCTTTTCATCGTCGGAGCGGCGGATATGTTCAGCGTCTATATCCGCCAGTCGCTGATCCAGCTGCACACGCCCGACGACAAGCGCGGGCGCGTTTCCTCGGTGAGTCTGCTTACCATCAGCGCGTCCAACGAAGGCGGCGATTTCTTCTCCGGCACGCTCGCCTTCCTCATCGGCCCGGTCGCGGCCGTGGTGGCGGGCGGAGCGGGCGCGGTGCTGACGGTCGGCCTGTGGGCGAGGCTATTCCCCGTGCTCGTCACCACCAAGACCTTCGATCCGCCGCCGGACCTGCTAGACAGCGAACCAGACATAAAAACACAGGAGGCCTGACATGAAAGCAGCCAATATCCTCGAGACCATCGGCGGCACGCCGCATATCCGCCTGTCGCGCCTGTTCCCCGATCACGAGGTCTGGGTGAAGTCGGAACGCGCCAATCCCGGCGGCTCGATCAAGGACCGCATCGCGCTCGCCATGGTCGAGGACGCGGAAGCTTCGGGCAGGCTCAAGCCCGGCGGGACCATCGTCGAGCCGACCAGCGGCAACACAGGGATCGGCCTTGCCATGGTCGCCGCGGTCAAGGGCTACCACCTCGTCCTCGTCATGCCCGAATCGATGTCGATCGAGCGCCGCCGGTTGATGCTCGCCTATGGCGCGACCTTCGACCTCACGCCCAAGGAAAAGGGCATGAAGGGCGCGATCGAGCGCGCGGCCGAACTGGTCGAGACGACCGAGGGCGCATGGAGCCCCAGCCAGTTCGAGAACCCGTCGAACGTTGCGGTCCACGCCCGCACCACGGCACAGGAAATCCTGCGCGATTTCAAGGACTCCCCTATCGACGTGATGATCACCGGCGTCGGCACGGGCGGACATCTGACGGGCTGCGCGGAGGAGCTCAAGACAGTCTGGCCGGACTTCAAGGCTTACGGGGTCGAGCCCGAAGCCTCGCCCGTCATCAACGGCGGCGCACCCGGCCCGCACCCGATCCAGGGCATCGGCGCGGGCTTCATCCCCGACAACCTCCACACCAATGCGATCGACGGCGCGATCCCCGTCGCCGCCGACGATGCCAAGGAAATGGCCCGCAGAGCCGCGCGCGAGGAAGGGATGCTGGTCGGCATTTCCAGCGGAGCGACGCTCGCGGCCATCGCCAAGAAACTGCCCGAATTGGACAAGGGCGCGCGGGTGATGGGCTTCAACTACGACACGGGCGAGCGCTACCTGTCGGTCCCCGACTTCCTGCCGGTCGAATAAGGTCGGCACAGCTCGCAAGCGGGAACGGGAAGGGGGATGCGCCGTGTTCGCTAGAAGCGCCCGCCGGGAATTTCCGGGCCTGTACGCGTGGTATCGCGATAATCTCGCCGATGCCTGCACGGCGGCGGGATTCGATCTCGACTCCGAACTCGACAAGCATGAAGCCATGATGCGCCGCCAGCGCAGGAGGTGGCGCAAGACCGTGGCGAAGGGCGAACCGGCGCAGGAGCGGGACGGCATCGTTCAGGCCATGATCGCCAATATCGCCGCGGAATCTCCCGATCTGCGAGGCACGGACGACGAGATGGCGCGCCTTGCCGGTCTCCATGACGGCCTCGCCACGCTGTTCAGCATATTCTTCTGCCAGGGACCGGCTTTCGCGCAAGGCTCGCAGGAGCAGGACGGCGCGGCCTTCGAAGGCAGGATGCGCCATGTCCGGCTGTTCGTCTCCGATCTCGTGACGCAGGCACGCTCGCGCGATGAGCTGCTGCGGCTCGAGGCCGAAAACCCCGCCTACCGGATATGGCTCGCGACGCTGACGGTCGCGCTCAAACGGATCGACGGCGTGGACGAGGTCGATCCCGCGCTGGAAGCCGCTTTCGATCCGGTCACGCTCACGTCGCCTGACCGGTCCTTTGCGCAGGACCGCTCGTCCCATCAAAGCCCCCCACGCCTGCGCGATCCGCAACGGCTCGCCGCGGCCATGAGCGATCATTATCCCTCGCGCGCGCTGCGCGAAGGGTTGGAGGGCGAGGTCGGTATCCGCGCCGAGGTCGATGCGCAAGGGCGGGTCAACACCTGCACGGTGGAACGATCCTGCGGGCACGCGGTGCTGGACGAGGCGACCTGCAAGCTGGTTTCTCGCGCGGCGCGCTTCGACCCGGCCCGCAGCGCGGCGGGCGACGCGGTCCCCGGGGAATATTCGGGCACGATTGCATGGCGGCTCGGATAGGCCCGGCAGCGCCGGGGCCGACCGTTTCGGGGCAGACCTGACCCGCCTGTTTTAGGCGCTTGCGCCCCCTTTCCGGCGCAGTCTGGCGAGCTTTTCGGAAAGCCGCTCGAAGCGGCCGCGCGCCCAGTCCGATCATTTTCCGCAGGCGAGCCGTCTCTTCGGCTTCCCGACGCTGGTGCAGTCGCTCGTGAGATCGCTCCCATCACGGCGGTCCGGGCAGGCTGTCGCGGCCCGATTCGAGGACTGGAATTAGGGTTTTCCTTAACCGGCGCGCGCTAAGCGCCGGGACAGTCTTCGAAGACAACCCGGACAGTTCGGACCCATGCGCCCATGAAATTCATCAAGCTCGAATCGCGCGGCGGCAATTACCTCGTCGTGGCCGAGAACGTCGCCTGGCTTCGCACCGCCGAGAACGGCCAGACCAGCGTCGGGATCATCGGGGGCCAACCGCTGCTGGTGGTGGGCACGATCGAGGAGGTGGCCCAGAAGATCCTCGACGGTGCCGGATCGGACGACGCGCCCGCAGCCCCGGCGCAAGCCCACGCGCCGCAAGCCGCCGCACCCGAGCCGCAGGCCGCTGCCGCGCCTGAGCCCGAAGCGCCTGTCGCGCATGAGCCGGATTCCGAGCCAGTCGAAGCGAACACCGCGCCCCAGCCCGCCCCTGCCCCCTCCCCTGCCGCGCCGGTCGCGCCAAAGCGGGTCGCAGCCGCGCCACCGCGGCAGATGAAGAAGGGCAAGACGCTCGCCGAACGCGTCGCCGCAGCGGCCGCCGCCGCCCGGTGACCTCCCACGGGGGTGGATGCGGCCTCACCTTTCCAATTGCGCGCGCCCTGCCAGCTTCGCCCGGTCCCATTGTGCGGCCGCCGCACGCAAATCGCGGGCCGCCATATCGAAGTATGACGACCCGCGGACGAAGTCAGTGAACTTGCTCGCCGCGACCCGGGGTCGTGGCGATTGTCGGACGCGTTACGCGGCGGTGGCGAAGGCGTCCTCGGTGAGCTTCATCATGTTGTCCGAACCCGCCTCGAGCTTGCGCCGCAGCGCGCCCGCATCGGGCAGCCAGCGTTCCGCGTAATAGGCCGCCGAGGTAAGCTTGGCCTCGTAGAACGCCTTGTCCTGCGGATCGCCCGCCAGCGCGTCCTTCGCGACCTTCGCCATCTTCAGCCACATATAGCCGAGCGTCACGATGCCCATGATGTGCATATAGTGATGCGCGCCCGCGCCGAGGTGGTTGGGGTTCTGCATCGCGTTCTGCATGAACCACATGGTCGCCGCCTTCTGCTCGCCCAGCGCCTTGTCGAGGGCGGCGGCGATGGGGCCGAGCGTTTCGTCGTCCTTCACGCTGGCGATTTCCTCGTCGATAACGGCGAAGAATTTCTGGATGGCCTTGCCGCCCTTGGCCGGCAGCTTGCGCCCGCACAGGTCCATCGCCTGCACGCCGTTGGTGCCTTCGTAGATCATGGCGATGCGGCTATCGCGCACGAACTGCTCCATGCCCCATTCCTTGACGTAGCCGTGCCCGCCATAGACCTGCTGCATGTTGTTCGCGATGTCATAGCCCTTGTCGGTGCCGTAGCCCTTGATGACCGGGGTCATGAGGCCGATCAGCATATCGGCTTCCTCGCGCTCTTCCTGCGTCTGGGCCTTGTGCGTGAGATCGACCTGCAGCGCGCCCCACAGGCACAGCGCGCGCATACCTTCGTTGAAGACCTTGGCGTCCATCAGCATCCGGCGCACGTCGGGGTGGACGAAGATCGGGTCAGCCTTGGCCTCGGTGTCCTTGGGACCGGTGAGCGCGCGGCCCTGACGGCGGTCGAGCGCGTAGGTGACCGCGTTCTGGTAAGAGACTTCGGCCTGGGCGAGACCCTGCAGGCCCACGCCGAGACGCGCGGCGTTCATCATGATGAACATGGCGGCAAGGCCCTTGTTCTCCTCGCCGACCATCCAGCCCTTGGCGCCGTCGTAGTTGAGCACGCAGGTCGCGTTGCCGTGAATGCCCATCTTCTTCTCGATCGACCCGCAGGAAACGCCGTTGCGCTCCCCCGGCTCGCCGTTCTCGTCGAGGATGTACTTGGGCACGATGAAGAGCGAGATGCCCTTCGACGAATCCGGCGCGCCCGGCGTCTTGGCAAGGACGAGGTGGATGATGTTGCTGGTGAGGTCGTGCTCACCCGCCGAGATGAAGATCTTGGTCCCGGTGATCGAATAGGATCCGTCCTCGTTCGGCTCGGCCTTGGTGCGGATCATGCCGAGATCGGTCCCGCAATGCGGCTCGGTCAGGTTCATCGTGCCCGACCACTCGCCCGAGATCATCTTGGGCAGGTAGGTGTCCTTCTGCTCCTGCGAGCCCGCCGCCTCGATCGCGGCGGTCGCGCCGTTGGTGAGGCCGGGATACATAGCGAAAGCCTGGTTGGCGGTGCCGGTGTATTCCTCGATCACGAAGCCGAGCACGTGCGGCAGGCCCTGCCCGCCATATTCGACCGGCTTGGCGATCGTGCCCCACCCGCTTTCGACGTAGGCGTCATAGGCTTCCTTGAAGCCCGGGGGCGTCGTGACCGAGCCGTCCTCGTGGCGGGTGCAGCCGTGTTCGTCGCCGATCTGGTTCAGGGGCGCGAGCACTTCGGAGCAGAACTTGCCCGCCTCGTTGATGACCGTGTCGATCATGTCGGGCGTGGCGTTCTCGAAGCCCGGCAGGTTGCCGTAGCTGGCAAGGTCGAGCATCTCGTTGACGACGAAACGCGTGTCGCGGGTCGGGGCGGTATAGGTCGGCATCGCTGTGATCCCTTTTCAAGCGGGGTGGAGTTCGGCGGGGTGTTCCTCAGCCGAGGTCGAGCTTTTCGATCTCGGCGACGAATTCGGTGAGATCCCTGATCGAGGAATCGATGTCGGCACGCTGCGCCTTCAGCTTGGCGATGTGTTTGCGACATTTCTCGATCGTGACGCGGCGCTGTTCGACGCGGCCGTCGTCGAGGTCGTAAAGGTCGATCATCTCGCGGATCTCGGTGAGCGAGAAGCCGACATTCTTGGCCCGCATGATCCAGGCGAGCCGCGCACGGTCGCGCTTGGAATAGACGCGGGTGAGCCCGACGCGCGCCGGGCTGATGAGCCCTTCGTCCTCGTAGAAACGCAGGGCGCGCGCGGTGCAGCCGAATTCCGAGGTCAGGTCGGAAATCGAGTACTGCTCGCGCTCGTGCTTGTCGGGCCGGTCGAGATGCGCGCTGCTGCGGCGCTGCTCGTTATCGGCGGCGGGTCTGGAATCGGTCGATCCCGATGCGGACTTGCGGGCCGGTGCGGTAACCATGCCCTCGCCCTACCTTCCCTTTACGTCAGCGTCAAGTCTTGACCCTTAGGAGAATGGGCTAGCGCTCGATCGGCGAAAGCGCCTCGGCATCATCGGCGCCGGGGTCGATCCGGCGATAGAAGCAGCTCTTCTCGCCCGTGTGGCAGGTCGGCCCATGCGGGCGGGCGCGGATCACCAGCGAATCCTGATCGCAATCGACCAGCATCTCCTCGACCTCGAGGAAATTTCCCGAAGTCTCGCCCTTGGTCCATAATTCGCCGCGCGAGCGCGACCAGAAGGTCACCCGCCCGCTTTCCCGCGTCTTCGCCAGCGCCTCGGCGTTCATCCACGCGAGCACCAGCACCTCGCCCGTGCCCGCATCGACCACCACCGCCGGGATCAGGCCCGACGCGTCGAACACCGGCGCGAAACGCGTGCCGCGCTCGCGTTCTTCCTTCGAGATCGCGCGTCCATTCACGATTGCGCTCCTTTCCCGCCCGCCATGGGACGCTTGGCCGTGAGCCTCAAGCCCTTCTTGTTGCATGATGACAACAGATGACAACGAAATGTCCGCCGGGTTTCGTTTTGACCTTCCAGACTCCGCGGCAGAATGGAACAACACGCGTATGGGCTGGCAACGGCCCACCACCGAACACCGGCGGCCTTTCCGAAAGGCAGGACGCCAGGTTCAGGGGGTGACCGGAAAGCTGCCGACAGCGGGGTGTCGGCGCATCCGGTTGAACGATGAGGGATAGGATCCCGGCGGCCAAGTTAGGGGGTGGCCGCCGACAGCTCTCAGGAGCGGATCCGCATCATTTCGTCACGTGGCGCCCGGGGTCTTCATGGCCTCGGGCGTTGTGTTTTCGGCCTCCTGAGCCTTGCGTTCCGTGCCCTTTCCCGGTGCGTCCGGTTTTCGCTCGCCGTCCATCCCGCGCCCGTCCACCACCCGCGCGAAGCACGCCACCCGCACCTCCCGCGCGCCGCCGTCGAGCAGCGCAGCAACGCAGGCATCGCTGGTCGCCCCGCTGGTGAGCACGTCGTCGACCAGGATGACCTCCCGCCCGGCTATGCGCTTCGCGCGCGCCGGATTGACCGCAATCGCGCCTGCCAGCATGGCCTCGCGCGCCTCGCGTCCCAGCCCGCCGAGGCTGCGGGTCGCCTTGCGCCGCACCAGCCCATCGACCAGCAATTCGCCCTTGCCCTGCCGCGCCAGTTCCCGCGCCAGCAGCGCCGACTGGTTGTAGCCGCGCTGCCAGATGCGCCAGCGGTGCAGCGGCACCGGGACCAGCAGCGGGGCTCGATCCGCAGCGGGCTCGGGCAGGCGCACCGCGATCAGCCGCGCCATGAGCGAGGCGAGCGCGATCTTTCCGCCGTGCTTGAAGCTGAGCAGCAGCCTGCGCGAAGCATCGTCGTAGAGCGTTGCGGCATGGATGCCCGAATGGCGCGGCGGCGCGGCGCGGCAGGCGAAACAGGTCTCGTCCTTCGCCGCCGCCGCGCTCCCCAGCGGGCGCTGGCACAGGTCGCACGCGGGATCGCCCGGTATTTCCAGCTCGCCGTAGCAATCGACGCACAGCCCGCCCTGCTCGACCACCGCCTCGCCGCACAGCGGGCAGCGCGGCGGATAGACCAGATCGACCAGCGGCCTCAGCCCGGCGGCGAGATGACCGCCCTTCCTTCCCGATTTTCCCATGCGCGACCCTCCCCGGCGAACTTGTCGCACGGCTTGCGGCGAGGAGGCAAGCGAGGCAGGAGGCGGCCATGGCAAGCCCGCAAGTCCCACGCATCTTCAGCCCGCACCGCCGCGCCCTGCGCCTCGCGCGCGCCCTCGCCCGCCAGCGCCGCACCGACGCCGCGCGCTTCGTGTGGGAGGACATGGCGAGCGAAATGGTCGAGCGCCTCGCCTTCGTCCGCCACGAGCCGAGCCGCACGCTGGTGATCGGCCCCTGTCCGCAAGACCTGTCCGATTACCTCACCCGCAGCGGGGCGCGTATCGCGGACGGAAGCGGCTTCGACCTCGAAGCGCCTTTTCCCGAGACCGGGTTCGATTTCATCGCCGTTCTGGGCGAGCTCGATGCGGTCAACGACCTGCCGGGCGCGCTCATCCACCTGCGCGGCGCGCTCGAACCGGGCGGGCTTGTCATCGCCAGCTTCGTCGGGGGCCAGAGCCTGCCCGCCCTGCGCGCCGCGATGCTCGCCGCCGAGCCGGATCGCCCCGCGGCGCGGATGCACCCGCTGGTCGATCACCGCGCCGCGCCCGGCCTGCTCCAGCGCGCGGGGTGGAAGGATCCGGTGGTGGATACGCAGGCGCTGAACCTGCGCTATTCGGCGCTCGATACGCTGGTTTCGGACCTGCGCGACCAGGCGCTCGGCAGCGCGCTCGCCGATGCCGCGCCGCCGCTCGGGCGTGCGGCACTGGCGCGGGCGCGCGCGGCCTTCCTAGAGCGGGCCGACGCGGACGGGAAAGTGCCCGAGCGGATCGAGATCGTCACCTTGACCGGGAGGCGTTCTCTCGCCGGAACCTAGCCTTTCTTCAAAGCCGACGTCTTGAGAGCGGCTTGGGCCGCCGCAAGCCGCGCGATCGGCACGCGGTAGGGCGAAGCGCTGACGTAATCGAGCCCGACCTTTTCGCAGAACGCGATGCTCGCCGGGTCGCCGCCATGCTCGCCGCAGATGCCGAGCTTGATGTCGCCCCGCGTCGCCCTGCCCCGCTCGGCGGCGAGTTCGACCAGCTGGCCGACCCCGTCGATGTCGAGGCTGACGAAGGGATCGCGCGGGAAGATGCCCTTGTCGACATAGGTGTTCAGGAACCGCCCCGCATCGTCGCGCGACAGGCCGAGCGTCGTCTGGGTGAGGTCGTTCGTGCCGAAGCTGAAGAATTCGCCTTCCTCGGCGATCTCGCCCGCCATCAGCGCGGCGCGCGGCAGTTCGATCATCGTGCCGACGAGATAGGCGATGCGCGTGCCCTTCTCCTCGAAGACCTCCTCCGCCACCCGCTCGACCAGCGCGCGCAGCACGGCGAGTTCCTTCTTCGTCGCGACCAGCGGGATCATGATTTCGGGCAGGGGCGCGTCGCCGCTTTCCGCCTCGACCGCGCAGGCCGCCTCGAAGATGGCGCGCGCCTGCATTTCGTAGATCTCGGGATAGGTGATCCCGAGGCGGCAGCCGCGATGGCCGAGCATGGGGTTGAATTCGTGGAGCTCGTTCGCGCGCCGCTTGAGGTGGTCGACGCCCAGCCCGGTCGCGTCGGAAAGCTCGGCGAATTCCTCGTCGCGGGTCGGGAGGAATTCGTGCAGCGGCGGGTCGAGCAGGCGGATCGTGCAGGGAAGCCCCGCCATGACCTCGAAGATCGCGGTGAAATCGGCGCGCTGTTCGGGCAGGAGCTGGTCCAGCGCCTTGCGCCGCCCGGCCTCGTCCTCGGCAAGGATCATCTGGCGCACGGCCTTGATCCTGCCTGCGTCGAAGAACATATGCTCGGTGCGGCACAGGCCGATGCCTTCCGCGCCGAACTGGCGCGCCATGCGGCAGTCCTCGGGCGTTTCGGCATTGGTGCGCACTTTCATCCGGCGCAGTTCGTCGGCCCATTCCATCAGCGTTGCGAAATCGCCCGCGAGCTCGGGCTCGACGGTCGGCACTTCGCCCAGCATGACCTGGCCGTTGCCGCCGTCGAGGGTGATGGTGTCGCCTTCCTTGAGTTCACTCGAGCCGATCCGCAGCGTGCGCTGATTGCGGTCGATCGAAATGCCGCCCGCGCCCGAGACGCAGGGGCGCCCCATGCCGCGCGCGACGACGGCGGCGTGGCTCGTCATCCCGCCGCGCGCGGTGAGGATGCCCTTGGCCGCGTGCATTCCGTGGATGTCTTCGGGCGACGTCTCGACCCGCACGAGGATGACCTTGTCGCCGCGGTTGGCCCATTGCTCGGCCGTGTCGGCGTCGAGCACGATCCTGCCCGCAGCCGCGCCGGGAGAGGCGGGAAGGCCCGTGGTCAGGACATTGCGCTCCGCCTCGGGATCGAGCGTCGGGTGGAGCAGCTGGTCCAATGCCATCGGGTCGATCCGCCGCACCGCCTCGGCGCGGTCGATCAGGCCCTCGTCCACCATGTCGGTCGCCATCTTGAGCGCGGCCTTGGCGGTGCGCTTGCCGGTGCGGGTCTGGAGCATCCAGAGCTTCCCGCGCTCGACGGTGAATTCGATGTCCTGCATATCCTTGTAGTGGCTTTCGAGCAGGTCGAAGACGCGCGCGAGTTCGGCGTAGGCGTCTGGCAGGGCTTCTTCCATCGAAAGCGGCTTGGCGCCCGCCGCCTCGCGCGCGGCCTTGGTGAGATATTGCGGCGTGCGGATGCCCGCGACCACGTCCTCGCCTTGCGCGTTGATGAGGTATTCGCCGTAATAGCTCTTCTCGCCGGTCGAGGGGTCGCGGGTGAAGGCGACGCCGGTCGCGGAGGTGTCGCCCATGTTGCCGAACACCATCGCCTGCACGTTCACCGCCGTGCCCCAGTCGGCCGGGATGTCGTTGAGGCGGCGATAGACCTTCGCGCGTTCGGAATCCCAGCTGCCGAAGACCGCCGCGATCGCGCCCCAGAGCTGGTCGTTCACGTCCTGCGGGAAAGGCTCGTCCTGCTCCTCGCGCACGATGCGCTTGTATTCCCCGACCAGCGCGCGCCAGTCGTCGGCGCTCATCTCGGTGTCGTTGTAATAGCCCGCGTCTTCCTTCGCGATCTCGAGCGCTTCCTCGAACAATCCGTGGTCGAGCCCGAGCACCACGTCGGAATACATCTGGATGAAGCGGCGGTAGCTGTCCCAGGCGAAGCGGTCGTCCTCGCTGGTCTTCGCCAGCCCCTCCACCGTCTCGTCGTTGAGCCCGAGATTGAGGACCGTGTCCATCATCCCCGGCATCGACACCCGCGCGCCCGAGCGGACCGAGACGAGGAGCGGGTCCGCCGCGTCGCCGAATGTTTTACCCACCGCCCGCTCTACATGGGCGAGCGCCTCGGCCACCTCGCGCTTGAGGTCGTCGCGGAACGCCTCGCCCGCCTGCAGGTAGCGCACGCATTCCTCGGTGGTGATGGTGAAGCCCGGCGGGACCGGCAGGCCGATGCTCGCCATCTCGGCAAGGTTCGCGCCCTTGCCGCCGGTCACCACCTTGTCGCGCTGGCGCGGATCGTCGTGCGGCGCGTCCCCGCCGAAGCGGTAGACGGTGACGAGGTCGGTATCGGCTGCGGACGCGGTGGCGGTGGTCATTGCTGGTTTCCCCTGTAATCTTGCGCGGCCTGCGGAGGCGTCGCGGAAGGCGCCTTGCGCCCTGTCACGGCAGTCGCGGCCGGTTCCGTCTCGATGATCCCGTGTTGCGCCGAACGCACCATTTCAGCCTTCTATCCGGCCGAAGTCGGCGACTTGCCCGACCGCTCGGGTGAAGCGTGCGAGCAGGTCGAGGCGCGCGGTGCGCTTGGCGGGATCGTCGGCGTTCACGGTCACCTCGTCGAAGAAGGCGTCGATGGGGGCGCGCAATGAGGCAAGCGCCTTCATCGCGTCCTCGAAGCGTTCCTCCCCGACCGCCTTCGCCGCTTGCGGAGCGGCTGCGTCGAGCGCCTCGATCAGAGCGCGTTCGGCGGGTTCTGCGTCATAGGAAAGCGCGCCAGCCCCGCTCTTCGCACCGCGACCAAAGGCCGCGTCGAACTCGGGCTTGCCCGCAAGCGCGAGCGGGTCTTCCTCGCTCGTCTCGGCGACGGGTTCTTCCGCCTGCGGGAGAGCGGTGTCCCACTCCTCCTTCCTGAGGATGTTCGCCGCGCGCTTGTAGCCTGCCAGCAGGTTCGCCCCGTCCTCGGTCGCGACGAAGGACTGGAGCGCATGGACCCGGGCGAGCAGGCGCACGAGATCGTCCTCACCGCCGAGCGCGAAGACCGCGTCGATCAGGTCGTGGCGGACGCCCGCTTCGCGCTGCTGGACCTTGAGGCGGTCAACAATGAACTCGAACACGTCATTCTTGACCGACTCGAAATCAGACTCATCGTGTAGTCGATCAATTACGACAACTGCGGCGGTTAGGGCTTTGGGAACGGGAAGTTCCAACCCCCTGAATTTAATGATTTGTTTCGAGAGGTCGAAAGATAAATCAGTTCGCGCATCCTCAACTTCAACAAGATCATCGTCATAAAACGAAATGATCTTATCTAGAGACTGCGTCATGAGATTATTCAGTGCGAGAGTGATTAGTGATTGAACGCTGGCACGGACGCGCTTTTCTAAGACAATCCGGATAAAGCCCAGAGTTGCCCTCCGAAGGGCATAGGGATCTTTCGAGCCCGTTGGGCGCTCATTGATGGCAAAAAATGACGACACTTGTTCGAGCTTGTCGGCCATTGCGAGACTATAAGCCAAGGGTGCGTCAGGCACGGGATCGGATGGGCCCGTGGGCAGATAGTGATCTCGGATCGCTTCAGCGATTGAATTACGCGCTCCCTCAGCCTCAGCGTAATAATAACCCATCAGGCCTTGTAGCTCGGGAAACTCCCCAACCATTTCTGTGACCAAGTCGGCTTTGGCCGCATAGCTTAACTGTATACCTCTCGAGACGAATTCATCTAGTTTGCCCGGCTTTGATGTGATCTGCCCAAAAAGCTTACCTACGCGAACGCAACGTTCGGCCACCGTCCCGAGCTTCTCATGGAAGGTGATCCGCTCCAGCCCCTTGGCGTGCTCTTCCAGCGTCTTCTTCTGGTCCTGCTCCCAGAAGAAGCGCGCATCGGCGAGCCGCGCGGCCAGGACCTTGCGGTTGCCGTCGACCACCACGGCGGGTTCGAGCGCGTCGATGTTCGCGGTGCACACGAAGGCGTTGGCGAGCTTGCCCGCCTTGTCCTCGCACACGAAATATTTCTGGTTCACCCGCGCGGAAAGCTGGATCACCTCGCTCGGCACTTCGAGGAACGCCTCGTCGAAGCGGCCGAGCAGCGGGGCGGGCCATTCGGTCAACCCTGCGTTCTCGACCACCAGCCCCTCGTCCTCGACCAGCACGAGGCCCGCCGCCTTGGCCGCCTTGCGCGCGCCTTCGCGGATGATGCCGGCGCGTTCCTCGTGATCGACGACGACGAAGGCTTCGCGCAGCTTGGCGGCGTAATCGTCGGCGCTGTCGATGGTCACCGGGCCGGAGGAATGGAAGCGATGGCCCATCGTCTCGCGCCCGCTCGCAAGGCCATCCATCACGCAGGGCACGACCTCGCCGCCGAGCAGCGCGACGATGCCCGACAGCGGGCGCACCCAGCGCGTGCTTTCCGGGCTGATCGACGCCTCGCCCCAGCGCATCGACTTGGGCCACGAAAAATCGCGGATGATGGCGGGAATAGCAGCGGCGAGAAGGTCGCTGACCGCCTGCCCCGGCTTTTCGATCACGGCGAAGTATGTCGCGCGGCCCTTGACCTCGCGTTCCTCCAACTGGTCGCGCGTGACGCCGTTCTTGCGGCAGAAGCCGTCCACCGCCTGATCGGGAGCGCCGACCGGCGGGCCCTTGGCTTCTTCGCGCACCGCCTCGGTCTGCTCGGGCAGCCCGCGCGCGATCAGCGCGAGGCGGCGCGGGGTCGACCACACGGTGACCTCGCCAGCCTCGATCCCGGCGGCCTCCATCTCGCGGCGGAACAGCTTTTCGAGTTCGCCGCGCGCTCCGGCTTGCATCCGGGCGGGGATTTCCTCGGAGCGCAACTCGAGCAGGAAATCGGCCATTACAGGCTCCATCCCGGATGGCTTTCGGCCCAGCGCGGGGCCATTTTCTCGGCATAGGCTTCGCACGAGGAGCGCGCGAGGTCGCGCACGCGGCCCATGTAGCTGGCGCGCTCCTGCACGCTGATGACGCCGCGCGCCTGCAGCAGGTTGAAGATGTGGCTCGCCTCGATCGCCTGTTCGTAGGCGGCGATGGGCACGCCGTTGGCGAGCGCATTGCGGCATTCGCCTTCCGCCTTGGTGAAGAGCGCGAAGAGGCCGTCGGTGTCGGCGACCTCGAAATTCCACTTGGACATCTGGCGCTCGTTCTCGAGGAACACGTCGCCGTAAGAGACCCCGGCGGAATTGAAAGCAAGGTCGTAGACGTTGTCGACGCCCTGGATATACATCGCGAGCCGTTCGAGCCCGTAGGTCAGCTCGCCCGAAACGGGCTTGCAGTCGAAGCCGCCCATCTGCTGGAAATAGGTGAACTGGGTGACTTCCATCCCGTCGCACCACACCTCCCAGCCCAGCCCCCACGCGCCGAGCGTCGGGGATTCCCAGTCGTCCTCGACGAAGCGGATGTCGTGGGCGAGCGGGTTGATGCCGATCGCCTCGAGGCTGCCGAGGTAGAGCTCCTGGATGTCGGGCGGGGACGGCTTCAGGATGACCTGGTACTGGTAGTAGTGCTGCAGCCGGTTGGGGTTCTCGCCATAGCGCCCGTCGGTCGGGCGGCGGCAGGGCTGGACGAAGGCGGCGTTCCAGGGCTCCGGGCCGAGCGCGCGCAGGGTCGTCGCGGTGTGGAACGTGCCCGCGCCCATGCGCATATCGTAGGGCTGCAGGATCACGCAGCCGCGCGCCGCCCAGTAATCGTGCAGCGTGAGGATCATGTCCTGGAAGGACCGGGTCGGATCGCGGCCGGTCTTTGCTGTGGTCTGCGGCGCTTGGCTCATGGCGGCAAGCCCATGGCTCAAGCCCCGCAAAGCGTCAATGCCGCAGCGCAGCAGGGCGGGTCGGGGCGGGCGGGTTCGCCGGGGAGCGGGCGGTGTCGGCGGGACCGTGTTGGTAAGGCAAGCCTGACGCTTGGTCAGGCTCTCTTGACATAGTCAGTGAATCGCGACATATAGTCAGCATAACCTGACAAATTGCCAGGTAGGTGTGACAAGGTTTTCCAACATCCGATTTCACAAAGGGGCCAATGGGTATGACCGACGCGAACTTCGAATCCGGCACCGTCCGCATGAAGCGCTGGCAGGCCATTTGCCTACTCGCGCTGAGCGGCTTTGCGATCGGCACCATTCTCGCCAGGACCGCCGGCGCGCTCGGCTTTTGAGATCGTGAAGAACCGCCTCAAGGTCCTGCGCGCCGAGCGCGACTGGAGCCAGGCCGAACTGGCCGGGCGGCTCGACGTGTCGCGCCAGGCGGTGAACGCGATCGAGACCGGCAAGCACGACCCTTCCCTCCCCCTCGCCTTTCGCATCGCGCGCCTGTTCGAGATGCGGATCGAGGACATCTTCGACGACGGAGAACAGCAATGACCCGCCCCCTCGGCCCCGGCGAAGCGCGCACCCGCCAGCGCCAGCGCCGCCAGCTCGTCTTCATTACCATCGCCGCCCTGCTCGGCGGAGCGATCGGCTTCACGACGGCCTTTTTCGACAAGGGCGACGGGAGCCTGTTCACCGGCGATTGGGAAGCGCTCTCGCTCGATCCGGCCCTTGCCGTCATCCTCGCCATCGCACTCGTCGTCGGCTTCATGGTGCTGCCGCTTTACGGTTTCACCCAGGTCGACGAGATCAAGCGCGAATACAATCTGATCGGCTTCACCGGCGGGTGCATCGCGGTCATTACCGGCTTTCCGGTGTGGGCGGTCCTCTATGCCGGAGGCTTCGTGCCGGCGCCCCATGCCTTCGGCGTGTTCGCCATCGGTTTCGCCGCGATGATGGTTTCCTATCCCATCGCCCGCTTCGTGCGCTGATCTTCGTTCACAGCACCGACACCTTCCCCGCCTAGTAATACGCAACCCCGAAAGGAACCGATTGCCATGAACCTCAAGTCCCTGCTCGCCGCTTCCGCCGCCGGCCTTGCCCTGTTCGCGGCCCAGCCCGCCTTCGCCGAGGACACCGCCCCGCCCGCCGCCGACCTGCCCGCAGGCCCGGAAGGCCCCGCGCTGTGGAGCGTCTCGGACGAGGACACCACCATCTACCTGTTCGGCACGGTCCATGCCCTGCCAAAAGAGGTGAAGTGGTATGACCCCGAGATCGCCGGCGCTCTCGCCGAGGCGGATACGGTCGTCACCGAGATCAGGATGGACCCCGGCAGCGAGGCGGCGATGCAGCAGCTCGCCATGAGCAAGGGGCAGCTTCCCGCCGGCACGACCCTGCGCTCGCTGCTCGATGAAGAACAGACCGCCGCCTACGAAGCCGCGCTTGCCAAGATCGGCGTGCCCGCCGCCGCCTTCGACCCGCTCAAGCCATGGATGGTTGGCCTGTCGCTGACCATGATCCCGCTTATGCAGCAGGGCTATTCGCCCGACAGCGGGGTGGAGAAGATCGTCCTCGCCAAGGCCGGGGACAAGCCGCAGGACGCGCTCGAAACGGCCGAATTCCAGCTCGGCATCTTCGATAGCCTGCCGCAGGAACAGCAGGTCGCCTTCCTCATGTCGGCGGTCGAGGGCATGGACGAGGTCAAGACCATGCTCGATGCGATGGTCGCCGAATGGATCGAGGGCGATGCCGACGCGCTGGCCGAGATCATGAACGACGGCATGGACGACCCCGCGCTCGCCGAGGCCCTGCTCTACCAGCGCAACGCCAACTGGGCGGAATGGATCGAAGACCGCCTTGCCGAGCCGGGCACGGTCTTCATCGCGGTCGGCGCGGGCCACCTTGCTGGCGAGAACAGCGTGCAGGACTATCTCGCCGAAAAGGGCATCGCGACCGCGCGGGTCCAGTGACCGCCCGGGCGCAGGCCGAGGGGGCCCGGAGGGCGCTTGCGCGCCTCCGGGTCCGCACCTTGTGGGTGCTGCTGGCCGCTGGGTTCGCGCTGGCCGCCTGTTCGGGCGGAAGCGAAGAATCCGATCCCGCGCAGCCCGCCAATCCGCTGATCCACGAGATCGCCGATGCCGACGGCGCGGTGCGCGGCTGGCTGATGGGCACGATCCATGCCCTGCCCGATGGCGTCGAATGGCGAACCCCCGCCATTGCCCGGGTCGAAGCCGAGGCCGGCCTGCTGATAGTCGAAATCGCCGACTTCGAGGACCGGGCCGCAAGCGCACGGACCTTCGGCGAACTCGCAACCACGCCGGGCCTTCCGCCGCTCCCACAGCGGATCGCGCCGAGCCTGCGCGACGACCTGGCCGAGCTCATGGCCAAGGCAGGACTCTCCGAGCGCGACACGGGCCGGATCGAAACCTGGGCGGCGGCGCTGATGCTCGCCCGCGTGCAAGGCCCCGGCAGCAGCGCGAACGGGGTCGACCGCGCGTTGGTGAGCGATTTCGCCGGACGCCCGGTCCGCGAACTCGAGGGAACACGCGCGCAGCTTGCGATCTTCGATGCCCTGCCCGAGGCCGACCAGCGCGACCTGCTGCGCGAAGTCGTGGCGGGCGCTGCGGACGTCGGGGCCGATCCCGAAGCTCTTTCCAGCGCGTGGCTCGTCGGCGACGAGGCGGCGCTGGTCGAGGCTGGCGAAAGCGGGATCCTCGCCGATCCGGGGCTGCGCGAAGCCCTGCTGGTGAAACGCAACCGGGCCTGGCGTCCCCCAATCCTCGCCGCGCTCGATAGCGGCGAGCGACCGCTCGTAGCGGTCGGCGCGGCTCATGTCGTCGGGCCGGACGGGCTCGCGGCTCTGCTCGAGGCGGAGGGCTACACTCTCACCCGGCTGCACTGAAGCGTGCTGAAAGCCCGGACGCGCAAGCGAAACGCCTTGCCAATAGCGCGGCATCGCTGTAACGGCCCGCGCTTCGGCGCCATGATCATCCCTGGAGGCGCGGCGCCGCTGACATATCTCATCAACGCATTCGAAAGGCAGACATCATGAGCGACGCTCTCACCCTGCCGGCCGAAGCGCGCGAACGGGCTGGCAAGGGAGCCTCCCGAGCACTTCGCCGCGAAGGTCGGATTCCCGCCGTCATCTATGGCGGCAAGGAAGAACCTACCCCCATCCACGTCGAGGAAAAGGAGCTGGTCAAGCAGCTCGGCACCGGTCACTTCATGAACTCGATCGTCCAGATCGAGCTCGGCGGCAAGACCGTGCGCACCCTTCCCAAGGACGTCGCTCTCCACCCGGTCACCGACCGCCCGATCCACGCCGACTTCCTGCGCCTGTCGAAGGATTCCAAGGTCGAGGTGCTGGTCCCGGTCGTCTTCACCAACGAAGAAAAGGCCCCCGGCCTCAAGAAGGGCGGCGTGCTCAACGTGGTCCGTCACGAGCTCGAACTGGTCTGCGAAGCCGACAAGATCCCGAGCGAGATCGAGATCGACGTGACCGGCAAGGAAGTCGGCGATTCGATCCACATCAGCGAAATCGCCCTGCCCACCGGCAGCGAGAGCGCGATCACCGACCGCGACTTCACCATCGCGACGCTGGTCGCCCCGTCGGCGCTCAAGAAGAGCGAAGGCGCGGCTGCTGCCGAAGGCGAGGACGAGGTGGCTGCCGACGAGGTCGAAGCGACCGAACAGGGCGGCGACGAGGGCGAGGGCGACGAATAAGCCCCCTTCCCCCGATCCACGAGATCACCAAGGAACGCCGGGCGGGAAACCGACCCGGCGTTTTCCTTTGGTGCATGAAAGGGCCCGCGGGCGAGCGACAGCTTGAAGTTTCGCTGCGGCGCTCTAGACGCGCTGGCCATGCAGATTTGGGTTGGCCTTGGAAATCCCGGACCGAAATACGCGCTCCATCGGCACAATGTCGGCTTCATGGCGCTCGACGTCATTGCCGATCTGCATGGCTTCGCCCCCGTCCAGAAGAAGTTCACCGGCTGGGTGCAGGAAGGGCGGATCGGCTCGGCCAAGATCCTGCTGCTGAAACCGGCGACCTTCATGAACGAAAGCGGGCGCAGCGTGGGCGAGGCGATGCGCTTCTACAAGCTCGGCCCCGAAGCGCTCACAGTGTTTCATGACGAGCTCGACCTCGCCCCGTTCAAGGTCAAGGTCAAGCGCGGCGGCGGGACGGCGGGCCACAACGGCCTGCGTTCGATCGACCGGCATCTCGGCCCCGATTTTCGCCGGGTGCGGATCGGGATCGGCCATCCGGGGCACAAGGACCGGGTGACCGGCCACGTGCTCGGCAATTACGCCAAGGCCGAGATGGACGACCTCGCCACCATGCTCGGCGCGATCGGGAACGAAGCGCGCTGGCTTGCCGAGGGCGACGATGCCCGCTTCATGAGCGACGTGGCGCTGCGCCAGCAGGGATAAGGCGCGAAATTGCAACTTCGCCCCGCACCCGTGCGTTGTCGGAGCATATGAAGACCGAAATACGATCGAACTGGAGCCACGCCATTCTCGTCTGCGGCAAGTGCGGCAAGAAAGCGAAGAAACGCGGGCTGACCTTCGGCAAGCACGACCAGACTTTCCGCAAGGCGCTCAAGGCGGCGCTCGGCGCGAAGAAAGGGCGCAAGGCCTCGCTCGGCCTCGTCGAGGTGCCCTGCCTCGACATCTGCCCCAAGAACGGCGTCGTGCTGGTCGACAGCCGAACACCCGGCCAGTGGCGCATCATCACGCCCGATGCCGACATGGACGAACTCGCCCGCCAGCTGAAAGGCGTGTGAGCGCGCCCCCATCTCTCCTCTGGCCTTTGCGCGGCGACCTCTCTATCGCCCCGCGCAGATTTCACGGAGTGACTAATGGGTTTCCGCTGCGGCATCGTGGGCCTTCCCAATGTGGGCAAGTCCACCCTCTTCAACGCCTTGACCGAAACGCAGGCCGCGCAGGCCGCGAACTATCCCTTCTGCACGATCGAGCCCAATGTCGGGCAGGTCGCCGTGCCGGACGAACGGCTCGAGAAGATCGCCGAAATCGCCAAGAGCGCCAAGGTCGTCGCCACGCAGCTCGCCTTCGTCGACATCGCCGGGCTGGTGAAGGGCGCGAGCAAGGGCGAAGGGCTCGGCAACCAGTTCCTAGGCAATATCCGCGAGGTCGATGCGATCGTCCACGTCCTGCGCTGCTTCGAGGACGACGACATCCAGCACGTCTCGAACCGCGTCGATCCCATCGCAGATGCCGAAGTGGTCGAAACCGAGCTGATGCTGGCCGACCTCGAAAGCCTCGAGAAACGCGTGCCCGCCGCGGCCAAGCGCGCGACCGGCGGTGACAAGGAGGCGAAGATCACCGCCAGCGTGCTCGGGCAGGCGCTCGACCTGCTGCGCGAAGGCAAGCCGGCGCGTCTCACCGAGCCCAAGGACGACGAGGAAGCGCGCGTCTTCCGGCAGGCGCAGCTGCTTACGGCCAAGCCCGTCCTTTACGTCTGCAATGTCGCCGAGGACGAGGCAGCAACCGGCAATGCCATGTCGGAAAAGGTCTTCGCCAAGGCCGAAGCCGAAGGCGCGCAGGCGGTCGTCGTTTCCGCCGCGATCGAGGCGGAACTCGTCGCCATGCCGGCCGAGGACCGGGCGGAATATCTCGAATCGCTCGGCCTTTCCGAAAGCGGCCTCGCCCGGGTCATCCGCGCCGGATACAAGCTGCTCGGGCTCAAGACCTTCTTCACCGCCGGCCCCAAGGAAGCGCGCGCCTGGACCTTTCCCGAGGGTGCCAAAGCCCCGCAGGCGGCGGGCGAAATCCACACGGATTTCGAAAAGGGCTTCATTCGCGCCGAGACGATCGCTTACGAGGATTACGTCGCGCTCGGCGGAGAAGCCGCCGCGCGCGAGGCGGGCAAGCTGCGCCAAGAAGGCAAGGAATACCTCGTCCAGGACGGCGACGTGATGCTCTTCAAGTTCAACGTCTGAGAACGCTCCGCCCGGCGCATTTGTCGGAACGATCGCGGCGAAGGCCCCGTTGGTTTGCGGAAAATCGCAATCATCGGGAGAGAAGCGGCGTGGTCGACAAGTCCGAAAAGTTCAACTGGCTCGTGCGGGTCGGCTATTTCAGCCGCGCCGTGCTGTATTTCGTGCTCGGCCTGCTCGCGCTGACGAGCGCCGGGGCGATCAGTGAGGGCTCCGACGGCATCTTCAAGGCGGTCGAGGAGTTTCCCGGCGGCACGACGCTCCTGTGGGTTCTGGTGGTCGGCCTCACCGCCTATGCCCTGTTCCGCTTCGCCTCGCCCGTTTTCGACATCGAGAACAATGGTTCCGACAAGAAGGGCTGGGGCAAGCGGATCGGCCATGCGGGAAGCGGTATCGCCCACCTCGCGCTCGCCTGGACCGCCTACAAGGTCGCGACCGGATCGCCCTCGGGCGGGAGCGGTGCGAGCGGCGCTGCGGCGGGGGTGCTCTCGGTCGAGTTCGGCGGGGTGGTGCTGGGCCTTCTGGGCATCGCCTTCTTCCTTGCCGCGGTGAATCAGGCGGACAAGGCGATTTCGGGCAAGTTCATGCACCGCATCTCGCCGCGCGCGCCCGATGCGACGCGCTGGCTCGGCGGAGCGGGCTTCGCCGCGCGCGGCGTCGTCTATGTCGTGATCGGATGGTCGCTGGTGCAGGCCGGCTTCCTGTCGAGCGGCGCATCGCAGGTGAAGACGCTCGGCGAAGCGGTCGCCTCGCTCGCGGGCACGGGCTGGCTGTTTTCCCTGACGGCGGCGGGCCTGCTGCTGTTCGGGCTCTTCAGCCTGATCCTCGCGCGCTATCGCATCATCCCGGAAATCGACCCGAACCAGGGCGTCCCGCAATTCCGGGCTGGCTGACCCGCCTGAAAAGGCGTCAGGCGGCTTGCTCTTTCCACCCCCACGCAAGAATGCAGGGCGGAACGTTACGCCAGACGAAATCTGTTTCGACCCGATCGAAATGGGCCTTGGTGAGATCGCGCGCGGTCGGCCGGAACTGGTAGGTCATGAACGCCCCGCCGCGCCGAAGCACCCGCCGCGTCGCCGCGACGATCCGTTCGGCGACACCCTCGGGCAGGGTCGACACCGGCAGGCCCGAGAGGACGAAATCGGCCGACTCGTGCCCGAGCTGCTTCACGAAGCGCTCGACATCCTCCGCCGATCCGAGGCGCGCGTGGAAGCGGTCGTCCTTCACCGTCCGGGCGAGATAGTCCACGAAGCGCGGGTTCGTGTCGATCACCAGCAGCTTGCCATCCTTGGGAAGGCGTTCGAGGATGTGGGGGCAGAAAGTGCCGACACCAGGGCCATATTCGACGAAAAGCCTGCAATTCTCCCAGTCGACCCGGTCCAGCATGGCATCGATCGTCACGCGCGAGGACGGGATGACCGAACCGACCATGCGCGGTTCTTCAAGAAAGCCGCGAAAGAAGACGGCGATCGGCCCAAGAACGCGGCCAAGACCCCTTCGGCTGCGTTTTTCCAGCCTGACGCTGCGAGTGCCTGTGTTCATTCCGCTGACCTTCTGCTCCTGGAGCGTTTTCATTGTCTTGCGCGCCCCAGCTATCCGGGTCGCGCCTGAAAAGCAAAAACGCCGGCGGAAAGCAGCGCGTTCCCCCGTTCGGCGCGTTACAGCGTTGTTCTGGCGCGATCAGTGGCGGCCGAACAGCTTCTCGACGTCTTCCATCGACAGCTTCACCCAGGTCGGGCGGCCATGGTTGCACTGGCCCGAGCGGGGGGTCGATTCCATCTCGCGCAGCAGCGCATTCATCTCCGCGACCGAAAGCACCCGCCCAGCCCTGACCGAGCCGTGGCAGGCCATGGTGGCGAGCGTGTATTCGAGCCTTTCGGCAAGCAGCAGCGAACCGCTGTCCTCCTGCTTGCCGTGATGGGCGATGTCGTCGGCCAGGTCGCGCAGGAGCCTGTCGCTGTCCGCCTTTGCGATCGCGGCGGGCACGGCGCGCACCAGCATGGCCGATGGCCCGAACCGCTCGATCACGAGACCGAACCGCGCGAGCCCTTCCGCCGCTTCCTCGAGCCGGTCGCAATCGACCTCGTCCATCTCGACCACGTCGGGGACGAGCAGCGCCTGCGACCGCTTCGCCGCCTCCCCTGCCCCGGCGGCGCGCAGGCGTTCGAGGACAAGCCGTTCGTGCGCGGCGTGCTGGTCGACGAGCACGAGCCCGTCGGCAGCCTCGGCGACGATATAGGTGTTCGCCACCTGCCCGCGCGCGATGCCCAGGGGATATTGCCGCGCCTCGTCCGGGATCGGCTCGGCTTCCTCGGCGCGGCCCATCGGAAGTGCATCGGAAGAAGCGCGGTTCCAGTCGGCCCCCGCCTCCGACACGCGCGCCGGGCGCGGCTGTGCAGCGGTCCAGTCCCGACCGGAGAAGATGCTCTCAAGGCTCGCCTGCGGGGAATGGGCGACCGGTTCGGCCTGCCAGCGCTCCATCGCCTTGCGGTCCGGCCCCTGCGCGCTGCGCCGGTCGCCGGTGGCGAGCGCCTGTCTCAGCCCCGAGACGATGAAGCCGCGCACGCCGGACGCGTCGCGGAAGCGAACCTCGGTCTTGGCCGGGTGGACGTTCACGTCGACTTCCTGCGGCGGCAGGTCGAGGAACAGGGCGAGCACCGCGTGGCGATCCCGCGCGAGCATATCTGAATAGGCCCCGCGCACTGCGCCCACCAGCAGGCGGTCCTTTACCGGGCGGCCGTTGACGAAGAGATACTGGTGGTCGGCCACGCCCCGGTTGTAGGTCGGCAGCCCCGCGATGCCTGTCAGCCGCATCGCCCCGTGCGGCGTCTCGCGGGTGAGGTCGATCGGGACCGAATTGTCCTTGAGTTCATGCGCGACGATCTGCGCGACGCGGGTGGCGAGCGGCTCGCCGGGTTGCGTGCGCAGGACCGTGCGCTCCTTGCCTTCCGCCCCGTTGGTCAGGGTAAAGGCGATTTCGGGGCGGGCCATGGCAAGCCGGCGGATCACGTCGAGGCTGGCGATGTATTCGCTGCGCGCCGTTCGCAGGAACTTGCGGCGTGCCGGCACGCGGGCGAAGAGCTGCTCCACGCGCACGCGCGTGCCCGGCGGAAGCGCGGCGGGGCCCTCTTCGACCGGCTCGCCATGATCGACGACGCAGCGCCAGCCTTCGGCCGCGCCCTGGACCCGGCTTTCGAGCGTCAGGCGGGCGACGCTCGCGATCGACGGCAGCGCCTCGCCGCGAAAGCCGAGCGTTTCGACCATTTCGATCGCCCCTTCCTCCCCGATCAGCGTGTCGGGCAGCTTGGATGTGGCGTGGCGTTCGAGCGCCAGTTCCATCTCTTCGGCGCTCATACCGCAGCCGTCGTCGGTCACTTCGAGCCGGGTCAGCCCGCCGTCGGTCAGCGCGATGTCGATTCGCCGCGCGCCCGCGTCGATCGCGTTTTCGACGACTTCCTTGAGCGCAGAAGCCGGGCGTTCGACCACTTCCCCGGCGGCGATGCGGTTGACCAGCGTGGAAGGAAGGCGGCGAATTTGCGGCATTTGTCGCAGCCTAGCTGTCAGCGGTCGCAAATTCGAGGGTAACCACCGCTATTCGCGATGCGCATCAACAATATTTTTGGCCTTTTGACCGCGAAAACGCTAGGCGCATCGGGTCACGTCATATCTGGGTCGCACAAGTCCGGCAGGGTTCCCGTCGGGCCTGCCCACAAGTCCACGGAACAACCAAGAATGAGCTTCCTTTCGAACCTGTTCAAATTCGGATCGCAGAACATGGCGATCGACCTCGGCACCGCCAACACGCTCGTCTACGTGCAGGACCAGGGCATCATCCTCAACGAACCCAGCGTGGTCGCGATCGAAACCATCAACGGCGTCAAGCGGGTGAAGGCCGTGGGCGACGATGCCAAGATGATGATGGGCAAGACGCCCGACACGATCGAGGCGATCCGCCCGCTTCGCGACGGGGTCATCGCCGACATCGAGATCGCGGAAGAGATGATCAAGCATTTCATCCGCAAGGTCCACGGCAAGCGCAACCTGTTCCGCTATCCCGAAATCGTCATCTGCGTCCCCTCGGGCTCGACCTCTGTCGAAAAGCGCGCGATCCGCGACGCGGCCTCGAATGCGGGGGCAAGCGAAGTCCATCTCATCCTCGAACCCATGGCCGCCGCGATCGGCGCGGATATGCCTGTGACCGAGCCGGTCGGCTCGATGGTGGTCGACATCGGCGGCGGCACGACCGAGGTCGCGGTCCTTTCGCTGCGTGGCCTTGCCTACACCACTTCGGTGCGCACCGGCGGCGACAAGATGGACGAGGCGATCGTCTCCTATGTCCGGCGCCACCACAACCTTCTGATCGGCGATTCCACGGCGGAGCGGATCAAGAAGGATTACGGCATCGCGGTCGTCCCCGAGGACGGCGTGGGCGAGACGATCACGCTTAAGGGCCGCGACCTCGTCAACGGCGTGCCCAAGGAAATCACGATCAACCAGGCGCACGTTGCCGAAGCCCTGAACGAGCCGATCGGCGCGATCGTCGAAGGTGTGCGGATCGCTCTTGAAAACACCGCGCCCGAACTCGCGGCGGACATCGTCGACCAGGGCATCGTGCTCACCGGCGGCGGTGCGCTCATCCGCCGGCTCGACGAACACCTGCGCGAGGAGACGGGCCTTCCGGTCTCGATCGCGGAAGACCCGCTCACCTGTGTCGCCATCGGCACGGGCCGGGCGATGGAAGATCCGATCTATCGCGGCGTGCTGATGACGGCATGATCCGCGCGCGCCCCGTCTTCGCCGGGGCGCTCGACAGCTAGAGAAGGGGCAGCAGGCCATGGCGCCGCCGTCATCGCGCCGTTCGGGTTTCTCGAAGAAGGCGCAATATTCCGTCTTCACCGGATACCTGCTCGCGGCGCTCGGCGCGCTGCTCGGCGCGGCCCTGCTCGCCCTGTCCTATTGGCAGCCCGGCAGCTTCGCCCCCCTGCGCGGCGCGGCGAGCGATGTGGTGACCCCCGTCGGCGAGGTTCCGGCCGCCGCGCGCAGCGGTTCGCAAGGTGTCTGGGCAACGGTCACGGGCTATTTCAACGCGGGATCGCAGAACGCGCGGCTGCGTGAGGAAAACGAGATCGCGCGCATCCGTCTCGCCGAAGCCGAGGCGGTCAAGGACGAGAACCGCCGCTTGAAGGCGTTGCTCGACCTTGCGAAGGGCGAAGTCGAGCCGGTCGCCACCGCGCGGCTCGTCGGCTCCTCTTCGACCAGCTCACGGCGTTTTGCCTATGTCGGGGTCGGGAGCGAGGACGGCCTGGTGCCGGGAATGCCGGTGCGCTCGCCGCGGGGTGTGGTCGGGCGCGTGCTCGAAGTCGCGCGGGGGTCGGCCCGGGTCATGCTGCTGACCGACAGCGAAAGCGTGCTGCCGGTTCGCCGAGCGGGCGACAACACGGTCGCCTTTGCCGAGGGACGCGGTGATGGCCTGCTGCGTATCCGCCTGATCAATCTCGGCCTCAACCCGCTTGAGGAAGGCGATGTCTTCGTCACCAGCGGCGCGGGCGGCTACTACCGGCCCGGAGTCGCCGTGGCCGTGCTGAGCGAACTTACGCCCGACGGCGGCCTCGCCCGGCTCATTGCGGACCCTTCAGCGACCGATTTCGTCTCGATCGAGCCGATCTACGAAGGCGAAGCGGTGGCTGCATCGCGCATCGGGGGTCAGAACGAACTCACCCAGCAAGAGCTCGAGGAGTGATCGACAGGCGCAGCAGGGTAACGCGCAGCGTGCGCTATCGCAGCGGCATCAACCGCGAGCCCTCGCCGCTGCGCGCGCGCACCGTGCCCTATGCCTCGATCATGGCGGGCTCGCTGCTGCCCTTCTTCCTGCAGGCCGACGTCATGCCTCTCGCTCCGCCGCTCGGCTTCATCATGCTGGTCGCGTGGCGGTTGATGCGCCCGGGGCTGTTGCCGATCTGGGTCGGCGTCCCGCTCGGCCTGTTCGACGATCTCGTCAGCGGGCAGCCGATCGGGAGCGCGGTGCTGCTGTGGTCCTTCACCATGATCGCCTTCGAGTATCTCGAACAGCGCGTGCCCTGGCGCGGCTTCTGGCAGGACTGGTTCACCGCAGGTCTAGCCATCGTGTTCTATATCCTCGCCGCGATGGCCCTTTCGCGCGCGACCGTCTCCCCTGCCCTCGCCCTTGCCGTGCTGCCGCAGATCGCGGTGGCGGTGGTGCTCTATCCCGTCTTCGCGCGGGCCGTGTCCTGGCTCGACCGCTTCCGCCTCGCCCGCACGCGGAGGATCGGATGAAGCGCCTTTTCAAGAAGACCGGTTTGAAGCGTTCGGGGCCGAAGATCACGGCCTCGGGGCTGCGCAACACCTTCGACCGACGGGCGATGGTGATCGGGACGGTGCAGGGCGGGATCGGCGCACTGCTCGCGGTGCGCATGGGGTATCTCGCGATCGCGGAGAACGAGAAATACCGGCTTGAATCCGAAAGCAACCGGGTGAACCTGTCGCTCATCCCGCCGCGGCGCGGGTGGATTCTCGATCGCAACGGCGCCCCACTCGCATCGAACCGGGCGGATTTCCGCGTCGATGTCATCCCCGAGCGCCTGTCCGAACCCGAGGCGACGATCGACCAGATCGGAACGCTCCTCGCCCTCGAACCCGACCGGATCGCCGACATCAAGCAGAAGGTCGCGCAATCGAAAGGCTACCAGCCCATCGAGGTCGCGAGCGGCCTCGATTACGAGCAGTTCGCGGCGCTGAGCGTGCGCCTGCCCGACCTGCAAGGCATCGTCCCGCAGCGCGGCTTCTCGCGCTTTTACCCGACAGGCTGCTCGGTCGGGCACCTGATCGGCTATGTCGGCCCGGCCAATGCCGAGGAATACGACGAGGAGGACCGCAATCCGCTCCTCATCACTCCGGGTTACAAGATCGGCAAGGACGGGCTGGAAAAGCAGTTCGAGCAGGAATTGCGCGGCGTCCCCGGCGCGCGGCGGGTCGAGGTCACCGCCTCGGGCCGGATCGTGCGTGACCTTGAAACGCGCGAGGACGTCCAGGGCGATCCGGTGCAACTGACCATCGACGGGCCGCTGCAGGACTATGCCGCGCGCCGCATCGGGCTCGAATCAGGCTCGGTCGTCGTGATGGACTGCGCGACCGGCGACCTTCTTTGCATGGCCTCGATGCCGAGCTTCGACCCGAACAGTTTTTCGGACGGCATCGGCTCGGTCGAATACGCCATGCTGCGCGAGGACGAGCGCGTGCCGCTGCGCAACAAGGTGCTGCAGGGTCTCTATCCGCCCGGCTCGACGGTCAAGCCGATGCACTGCATGGCGTTCCTGAAAGAAGGGATCGACCCGAACGAGACGATTTCCTGTGGCGGCGGGCGTCGGATCGGCAACCGCTTCTTCAATTGCTGGAGCAACCACGGCACGGTCGACATGGCGAAGGCCATTTACCAGTCGTGCGACAGCTATTTCTACCACTACGCGCAGGCCGTCGGCTTCGACAAGGTCGCCGCGATGGCGAGCCAGTTCGGGCTCGGCAAGCAGTTCCCGTTGCCCGTCACCAGCCAGTTCTACGGCACGGTTCCGACACCGGACTGGAAGCTCAATAAGTTCGGCCGCGAGTGGCAGGATTTCGACACGGTCAACGCCTCGATCGGCCAGGGCTATTATCTCACGAGCCCGCTGCAGCTCGCGGTCATGGCGACCCGGCTTGCGACCGGGCGGCACGTGATGCCGCGGCTCGTCATGAACACGCCGACGCGCGGGACCGATCAGGTCGATCTGGCCGACGAGGCCGTCGCCTTCGTGCGGCAGGCGATGAGCGATGTCGTCAACGGGCCCGGCACCGCGGGGCGCGGGCGGCTGCCGCTCGACGACATCCTGATGGCGGGCAAGACCGGGACAGCGCAGGTCGTCTCGCTGTCGGTATCGGACGGCAAATCCGGCCCGTGGAAATACCGCGACCACGGCCTTTTCGTATTCTTCGCCCCGTTCGAGAACCCGCGCTATGCTGGCGCCGTGGTGATCGAACACGGTGGCGGATCGGGCGCTGCCTATCCGATCGCTCGCGACGTGATGACTTTCATGTTCGATCCCGAAAAGGGCATGGACGCGCTTCTCAAGCTTGAAGAGCAATGGGGCGGGACCGCGCAGGAGCGGCTCGAGAAACGCTACGCCGCCTATGCCGCCGAGCGCGGCGCAACCGTGATTCCCCCGCCGCGCCGCGACGAGGACATCTTCGACCAGGTCGAAGCCGAGGCTCGGCTCGATGCGGCGCGCACGCAGGCGATCGCGGACGATGCGATTGCGCCGCGCCCCGACCCGACCGCATCGGGCAGCCCGCCGCCGGACGCAGGGCTACCGCCGTCAAGCCCGATCGCCGGAGAGGAGTAGCGCCGCCATGCCGAGCCCCGTGTCGAGCATCGTGCCCGACCCCATCGCGCGCCAGCCCTGGGGGATGCTCATCCCGCTTTTCATGCTGGTCGCTTTCGGCGCTGCGGTGCTCTATTCGGCGGCGGGCGGTTCGATGGATCCCTTTGCCAGTTCACACCTCGTGCGTTTCGGCGTGTTTCTCGTGATGGCGTGGGTGATTGCCGCCTTCCCTCGCGAACTCGTCAAGTTCCTGACCTACCCCGCCTACCTCGTCGTTCTCGGCCTTCTCGTTGCGGTCGAGATTATCGGACAGGTCGGCGGCGGCAGCCAGCGCTGGCTGGACCTCGGGTTCATGGTGCTTCAGCCGTCCGAACTGATGAAACCGGTGATCGTGGTCACACTCGCGCAGTTCTATTCGACCCTTCCGGTCGGGCTCATAACAGGGTGGCGAGCGGTTGTTCTGCCGGGCGCTCTCATTCTTGCGCCGGTCGCCTTCGTCCTGCTCCAGCCCGATCTCGGCACCAGCCTTGCCATCGCCTTCGGTGGGGCGGTGGTCATGCTGCTCGCGGGGCTTCCGCTGCGGTGGTTCATCCTCGGCGGGCTCGCGGCCGCAGCGGCGGCTCCGGTCGCCTTCTTCTTCGGCCTGCAGGAATACCAGCAGCGCCGCGTCCTCACGATGTTCGATCCCGAGGCCGATCCGCTGGGCGCTGGCTACCACATCACCCAGTCCAAGATCGCGATCGGATCGGGCGGGCTGTTCGGCAAGGGTTTCAACGAGGGATCGCAAAGCCATCTGCAATACCTGCCCGAACCGCACACGGATTTCGTCTTCGCCACCATGGCCGAGGAGTGGGGGCTCGTCGGCGGCCTGTTCGTGATCGGCATTTTCGCCATCATCCTGCGCTGGGGGCTGGAGGTCGCGCGCGCCTCGCGCGATCGCTTCGCCCAGCTGCTTGCGGGCGGGATGGTTGCGACGATCTTCTTTTACGTCGCGGTCAACCTGCTGATGGTCATGGGCTTTGCGCCGGTGGTCGGCATCCCGCTGCCTTTCATGAGCCACGGCGGCTCCTCCATGCTCACCAACATGATCTGCATCGGCGCGCTGATGATGGTCGACCGCTGGAACAAGCGTGCGCCGGGCGGAGGGCTTTCGGGAGGACTGTCGGCCTAGACGTGGACAAGGCCGAGCCTGAGCGCCTTCACCACTGCCCCGACCCGGTCCGATGCATCGAGCTTCGCATAGATCCGGCGGGCATAGGTCTTCACCGTGTCGGGCGAAAGCCCCATGATGTCCGCCGTAACCGAGAGCGACTTGCCCTCGGTGAACCACTCGAGCACTTCGCGCTCGCGTTCGGACAGGCTGATCTTCTCCGGCGCGCTTTCGATCAGCACGCAGACCCGCTGGTGCGCCGCCTGCGCGATCGCCCGCACGAGGCCGAGCTGGCTATCCGACACCTCTTCGATCGGGCGGCCGAAATCGATCGCGGCATAGGCATCGCGCCCATGCATCCCGAACAACGGCACGCCGAAGCCGTGGATGAGCCCGTGATCGCGCATCGCTTCGAAATAGGCTTCGTTGGCAGGCGTGTTCGGCTTCGCCTCCATCGCCTCGCGCCACGTCATCATCGTGCCCGACTCCAGCACCCGGCGCGGGATCGGGTCATCGCGGCGGAATTCCGCGCGCTGGTAGAGATCGAGCCATTCCTGCGAAAAGCCGCGCGAATAGACGATGGTCGACGGCGAAGTCGGCTCCTCGAACAGCGGCGTGACGTGATAGCTCTGGCGCACCACGCCCTCTTCCTTCGCCACTTCGCAACCATATTCGATCGCCGCTGCGATGTCGTCGATCCGGTCGAGGCGGGCGAAGTGTCGCTGCATCCCTCGGAGTATACACGAAGTCACCCGGATGGGCGACTTTCCGCACCCGTAAAGCACCGCCATAGGCGCTCACGAAACCAGTTCGGGCCTTCGGGTCGCACCCTGCCCCCTTAAGGGTGGGGAAGGCTGATAGCCCGGATCCTGGCGGCAGCGGTACTCCCCCTTTGGCCAGCCTGCCGCCAGGAACTCCCTCAAGCGCCGGCTCGCCCATCATGTTCGCTCCCCTGCGTCGTTTTCGCGCCCTGTTAGCTCGTCTCGGGTCAGGCAAGCCCTGCCGTCAGGCCGAACCGCCCCTGCGTGACGGCGGGATCGTGCTCGCCGCTCTGATGACCGAAGCGATCCGCCAGCGCGAAGTGGAAGGGCACGCGACAACCCTGCGCCAGCTGCACCTCGTGCTGGGCGTGTCGCAGCCTGCCGCTCTGCGTCTCGCGCATCGCCTTTCGCGCGAAGGCGTGGTGCGGATCGAGGAGAATATGTCGGACCGCTTCGAGAGCACGCTGCGCCTCACGCCCGAGACGCGCGACCGCTTTCTCTCGCTGCGCTACGAGAATATCGCCGAGACGGTCTCATAGCCCCTTCCCATACGCACAGAGCACGCTATATGCAGCGCCTCACGCGATTCGGCAGCGCCTCCCGGCCTCCCATCGGCGTGACTTTCCGATGCTTATCGGTATGGACGCATAGCTCAGTTGGTAGAGCAGCTGACTCTTAATCAGCGGGTCCTAGGTTCGAGCCCTAGTGCGTCCACCACCCCCCTCGGCCTGTCAATCTCCATGGCAATCCCGTCCTTGGCGTGGCGGTTGCTCAGATATCGACCCCGTTCTTCCTCAGGCAGTTCCTGATGTAGAGAAAACCGATGTCGGGCGACGGCTTGGACGTCGCGGGGCCGTAGCTCTGCCCATCGAGCTCGACGGATATGGTTTCGACATCCGCCAGCCTGTCGAGCATTTCCAGCCCCTTTGCATTATCGGTCCAGTAGGCCATCGCCCGATAGGTGAAGCCCGCGCGATAGATGCCGCGGTCGGCGGTCGTGCGCCAGTCGTCGTTGACCACGATCGTGATCGGCACGTTCTCCTTGTCGACGCCCGCATTGACGACATCGGCGGGCAGGTTCTGCACCGCCATGTCGACATTGAAATTCTCGGCATTGATCCGGAAATCGAGCTTGCGCCCGTCGCCAAGACGATAGCTCGCCCCGCACACCGACCCGTTCATGATGAGGTCGACATTGATGTCGACGTTCTGCGCCTGCGCGGTCGCAGGGGACGCGGCGGGACCGGATCCTGCGGCGGCGAGCGCGGCTGCGGAAATCGCGAAAAGGGAGGAGCGTGTCATGATCGGTCCTTCGGGTCGTGAATGTCAGCAATAGGGGTTGGAATAATTGCAGGCCGTGCTGCGACCGGTGAGGTAGTCCATCCGCTGGTTGAAATAGAGATTGTCCATCCTGGTCTGGTGCCGCTGCCAGCTGGCATTGGCGGAGCGCTGGCTGGCGGAAATCCCCGTGCGGGTCGAACTCGACCAGGACCGCGAAGACAGCGCCGCCAGCCACCCGCTGAAGATGCTGCGCTGCTGCTTGGCCGCCTCTGCCATCTGCCGGGCGCGTTCGGCGCGCCGCTGGCGTTCGGGCTCGGCGAGCATCGAACGCAGGATCAGCGTCGCTTCCTCGTCCCCGAAACGCGCGGCGATCTTCATGTAATTGAGTCCGATCTTGCGATCCTGCTTTACGCCGTGCTGACCGTACCAATGGGCCATGCCCATCCACTTGGCCGCCTCGACATGGCCGACCTTCGCCGCGTTCTCGATCAGGATCACCGCATTGCGCTCGTTCGGCGGGACAATGCCGGTCTTGCCGGTCAGGAACCAGTTCCCGAGCAGCCATTCGGCTTCCTCGTATTGCTCCTCCATCAACAGCGCGACGGTATTGCGCGCCTTTTCGTAGGCGCCGCTGTCGGCAAGTTCGACCGCGCGAGCGAGCTGCTCTGCGGCCGGGAGCGAGGGATCGACCATCTGCGCGAGGATCGCCCCGCGCTGCGCTTCGGCATTGTTCGCCCGCGCCCAGTCGCAGGACGGACGATGGCCGAGGCGGCATCCCTTGAGCATGAGCATGACGACGGCCATGCGCTGCTCCGGCCCCGCCTCGCGCATACGCTCAGCAAGATAGGCGCGGGCAAGTTCATGGCAGCCCGCAGCATGGTCGAAATCGCACGCTCGTCGCAGGTAATAGCCGGCTTCCCCCGGCGTCACATCACCAAGGCGAGCGTTGCGGCTGAACCCGTGGTGCCCGATCGCATAGCAGCTGTCGGCAAGCCCGGCCGTACAGGCCGAGTTGAGGAACCCTTCACCGAGGTCGACCGATTCCGCATCGCCCAGCCTGACAAGCCTTGCTCCGTATGCCGCGCAGACCTTGAGCTTGTCGCCCTCGCCCTCCATGCATCCGCGCCGCAGGAGGTCGAGCGAGCCGGACCGGTCGAACCCATCCATTCGCGCCGCGCCGAGGCAGGCCCAGGGAACGGCGGACTGGCAGAACTCGCCATAGAGTTCCCGCACCGAGGCACGCTCGGCGGCGGTATCCGCGACTGTCTCGAGGTGGTTGGCCAGGAAGCGGCAGCCTTCGTCGCCGACCCCGGTGCACGAATCGCGCCACAGGTCTTCCGCCCGCGCGACATCCTTGGCCACGCCTTCGCCGCGGAAATGGGCGACCCCGAGCCAGGCGCAGGCATCGCGCGATCCCATCTCGCACCCGTTGCGTGCGCTTTTCAGCGCCGGCCCGGGCTTCGGCAGGGGAAGCGAACCTCCGAAAGCGAGCCCGGCATAGGTGGCGCAAGCCCCTGCCGCGCCGTGCTCGCAGGCGGCGAGGTAATAGCCCGCAGCCACCCGCGTGCTGGCCTTGAGATCGCCGAGCCCGGTCGAAAAGGCATCGGCAAGGCGCACGCAGTCCCTTGCCCCGCCCCGAGTGCAATCGCGCGCCCATTTCTGCGCCACGCCATATAGGCGGACGGGCATATTCTGCTGGCCGTTGTAGATCGCCGAATCGCGAGCCCCGTCGCGCGCCAGCGGAAGTTTCTCGGCATGGACCGGCGCCCCACAGGCAAGCGCGATAAGCAGCGCGAGCGAACAGGCCAAATGCTTCTGGATGGCTACCCGAGAACGCGCGATCCAAGACATCACGAAGCCCCCCTTTCTCAATCATAGCCTAGCAAGCCTTGGTCGCCGTCTCGTTGTAAGGAGCCGACAGCGATCCGAAGACGCAGCGGGTTGACCTCACATTGCGATGTGATAGGCCGCGCGCATGGACACATCGACCGTCACACGCGTGCGCGAGCTCGTCGAGAGCGGCGCCTTCACCCGCGCCGGGCTCGCCCGCGCCGCCGGGCTCCATGCCAACACTTTGCGCGACTGCGCCGAGGACAGCTGGAATCCTACCGCCGAAACCCTCGCCAAGCTCGCCGCCTTCCTCGACGAAAACGACGAACGCCCGGTCCTCGTCGGGATCGAGGAGATCATCGACGAGGCGCGCAACGGGCGGATGTACATCCTCGTCGACGACGAGGACCGAGAGAACGAGGGCGACCTCATCATCCCCGCCCAGATGGCGACGCCTGCCGCGATCAATTTCATGGCGACTCACGGGCGCGGCCTCATCTGCCTCGCGCTCGACCGGGCGCGGGTCGATGCGCTCGGGCTCGAACCGATGAGCCGCAACAACAAGGAATCGATGCAGACCGCCTTCACCATCTCGATCGAGGCGAAAGAGGGTGTCACCACGGGCATCTCGGCCGCCGACCGGGCGCGCACGATCTCGGTCGCGATCGACGCCACCAAAGGAGCGGATGACATCGTCACACCGGGCCACGTCTTCCCCCTCGCCGCGCGCGACGGGGGCACGCTCGTGCGCGCCGGCCACACCGAGGCAGCGGTCGACATCTCGCGCCTTGCCGGCCTCAACCCATCGGGCGTGATCTGCGAGATCATGAACGAGGACGGCACCATGGCGCGCATGGACGACCTTGTCCGCTTCGCGCGCAAGCACGACCTCAAGATCGGCACGATCCGCGATCTCATCGCCTACCGGATGCGCAACGATCACCTCGTCGAACGCACCGGTGAACGCTCCTTCGAAAGCGACTATGGCGGCCACTGGCGGCTCATCACCTATCGCGACCGGGTCGAGGGCAACGAAGCTTATGTTCTCCAGAAGGGCCATGTCGTCCCCGGCGAGCCGACCCTCGCCCGCGTCCACCCGATCTCGGTCTTCGACGACGTGCTCGGGCAACCCGGCCCCCGCAAGCGCACGCTCCAGCGCGCGATGGAAGCGGTGGGCGAGCACGGCTCGGGCATCATCGTCATCCTGACCGGGCGCGTCGGGACGGGAGCGTGGAGCAAGGACGAGGAACTGCGCAATATCGGCATCGGCTCACAGATCCTCGCCGATCTCGGCGTCCACGACATGATCCTGCTGTCCAATTCGCGCCCGGACCTCGTCGCTATCGAAGGCTTCGGGCTGACCATCACCGGCCACAGGCCGATCCCGGAGTAATTGCCAATGGCCCGTCTCCTCATCGTCGAAGCGCGCTTCTACGAACACCTCAACGACCAGCTGATCGCGGGCGCGCGCGCCGTGATCGAGGCGGCGGGGCACGAAGCCGAAGTCCTGACCGTGCCCGGTGCGCTCGAAGTACCGGGCGCCATCGCGCTCGCGGCGGAAAGCGGAGAGTACGACGCCTTCGTGGCGATAGGCGTGGTGATCCGGGGTGAGACCTATCATTTCGAGATCGTTGCGGGCGAAAGCGCGCGCGCGATCATGGCGCTGACGATGGACGGCATTGCCATCGGCAACGGCATCCTGACGGTCGAGAACGAAGCCCAGGCCATCGCCCGAGCCGACCCCGCACAGAAGAACAAGGGCGGCGAGGCAGCGCGCGCCGCGCTCGCGATGATGGCGCTCGCCGAGCGTTTCGCGCGCTGAGCGCTACGTATTTGCCCTGATATAGGTCTTCATAAGGGTGGGCTACGCAATCACCCGGAGGGTCGACGGTGAATCGCGAATCCCAGGGGAAACCAATTGAACGACACGGGCAGTCCGGCCAATGGCCATACGGGCGATGACGACACGGGCGAGGTGAGCCGCGAACTGCGTGAAGTCGCGCTCGTCCTGCGTGAGTGCCTTGCGCGGCTCGACCGCGTCGGGGCCGGTATTCCGGCAATCCACGTGAACGCCGCGGTCGAACATCTCGCCGCTCTGCAGGGTGAAGCAGCGAACGACCTCGCCGGGGCAGGCGGAAGCCTCGGGCGGCCCTTCGCCGCGGAAATCGACGCGCGCCTGCTCTGCATCCTTCCGGCAACGGGTCGTTCGCACTGACTGCGCGACCCGGAAGGGAGCGTGCGTCTCCCCGGCGCGCCTAGGCAATCCACCTGAGGAATCGTCCGTAAAGCCAGCAAGGCGCGGGTAAGCTATTAAAATCCGTAATAGGCGCCGTTGTCGATGGGCCGAGAGGGCCTGTCGTCCTCGAAGCGCCTCAGAACCGGAAGGTCGCAACCCGAATGGCCCGACAGCGCAATCCCGTCCGACCTAAGTGCCGCACGCCCGGTCCGCCGCCTGACGAGCGGAGCGTGCATCGTGGATGACGCCCGCATATCCGCCTTTCCCGACCGCTTCGGGGCACAGCACGCGGATGATGAGCCGACGGAGCCCGACCATGAGGCCACTCGCCGACGCTCCGCACAACGCGGTTCGTCCCCCGGTCCTTCGCCCTTGCCCTCGCAATCACCCCCTGCGAACCACCCCACCCGCCTCCGTCCGCGCGAGACACCGCCCGCCCCGGTGGATCTCACGCCCTTCGCCGACCAGCTCTTGGCGATTGCGCGACAATTGCGCGAGGGCGATTTCACGAACACCGCGCCGGCCGCCGTGCCCCCGGCGCCTGCAGCGGCCGCCCCCGCCCCGGTTGTCGACCTCGACCAGCGACGCCGCCGCCATGCCGTCCTCGCCCGAAAAACCTATGCCGCGCGGCGCCGCCGGGGTGCGATTTTCGGCGACGAGGAAATATTCGGAGAGCCCGCCTGGGACATCCTGCTCGACCTCTACATCGCCCATGTCGAGCGCAAGCCCGTGTCGGTGTCGAGCGCGTGCATCGGTTCCGCCGCGCCGCCGACGACGGGGCTGCGCTGGCTCGGCGTGCTGGCGGATCGCGGACTGGTGGCCCGCGAACACGATCCCGAAGACCAGCGCCGCGTGCTGGTTCGCCTGACGGAAAGCGGGCTCGAGGCGATGGACCGCTATTTCGCTCTCGCCGGAGGAGCCGCTTAGCCTCCCAGCGCGCCGAAGCAACCAGCGCCCGCGTAATCGGCGCTGGTGCCGAGCTCTTCCTCGATACGGATCAGCTGGTTGTATTTGGCGAGGCGGTCCGACCGGGCGAGGCTGCCGGTCTTGATCTGCCCGCAATTGGTCGCGACCGCGAGGTCGGCGATGGTCGCGTCCTCAGTCTCGCCCGAACGGTGGCTCATGACGCTGGTGTAGCGCGCGCGGGTCGCCATATCGACCGCTTCGAGCGTCTCGGTCAGCGTGCCGATCTGGTTGACCTTGACCAGCAGCGAATTGCCAAGGCCGCGGGCGATCCCGTCGGCAAGGCGCTTGGGATTGGTCACGAACAGGTCGTCGCCGACCAGCTGGACGCGGTCCCCGAGAAGATCGGTCAGCGCCTTCCAGCCCTCGAAATCGTCCTCGCTCATGCCGTCCTCGATCGAACGGATCGGGTAGTCGCCGCACAGCTTGGCGAGGTAGTCGGCCATTTCCTCGCCCGAAAGGGAGAGGTTCTCGCCCGAAATCTCGTAACGGCCCTCGCGGAAGAATTCGGTCGCCGCGCAGTCCAGCGCCAGCACCACGTCCTCGCCCGGCTTGAACCCGGCCTGCTCGATCGAGCCCATGATGAAATCGAGCGCATCGCGCGTGCTCGCAAGGTCGGGGGCAAAGCCGCCTTCGTCACCCACAGCCGTGGCGAGACCCTTGTCGGCCAGGCCCTTCTTGAGCGTGTGGAAGATTTCCGACCCCCAGCGCACGCCTTCCGCGATCGAATCCGCGCCGACCGGCATGACCATGAATTCCTGGATGTCGATCGGGTTGTCGGCGTGTTCGCCCCCATTGATGATGTTCATCATCGGCACCGGCAGCACGTGCGCCGAAACCCCGCCGATATAGGAATAGAGCGGCAGGCCGCGCGCCGCGGCCGCCGCCTTGGCGACCGCAAGGCTGGTGCCGAGGATCGCGTTCGCGCCGAGCCGGCCCTTGTTGGGCGTGTCGTCGAGAGCGATCAGCGACAGGTCGATGTCGCGCTGGTCCTCGGCATCGAAAGCACCGACGAGCAGCTCGCGGATTTCGGTGTTGACCGCCTCGACCGCCTTCAGCACGCCCTTGCCCTTGTAGCGCGCCGCGTCGCCGTCGCGCAGCTCGACCGCCTCGTGAGCGCCGGTCGATGCGCCCGAGGGCACGGCCGCGCGCCCGAAACTGCCGTCGTCGAGCAGGACATCGACTTCCACCGTGGGATTGCCCCTGCTGTCGAGGATTTCGCGCCCTTGAAGGTCGATGATCGCGGTCATGTTTGGCTCCGGCTGTGATGTATAGTAGGCTGAATTCGGCAATGGTGAGTTTTTTGCGAGCGTCCCTATGCGCCCCGCGGGAGCGGCGCAAGCGGCTCATTACGCGGTTCGCCCGGCTGGCGGACAGGTGGCCAGGCGGCTTTTCGGACCCTTTTCGCCGCGCGGCCATTGCATAGAAAGACGAGACGGTGAATTCACTGTCTATCCATTCGATCACGGGAGGTGACGAGACGATCATGGCAGAAAGCAGCACCACGAAATCGACCACGACGAAATCCGCCGCGACGAAGAAGACCCCGGCGAAATCGGCCAAGGGTTCGACCACGAAATCGACCGGCCCCAAGAAGGCCGGCTCCTCGAACAAGACGGGTGCGACCGCCAAAAGCGCAGACACCGGCCACGCTGCCGAGGCCAAGAGCCGCTTCAACGCCGCGCTCGAGGAAGCCAAGGCCGGCGCCGCTGCCCTGCGCAGCGAAGCGCAGACCCGCGTCGGCGCCTACCGCGAACAGGCATCCGACCAGGGCGAAGCCTATTCCGAAAAGGCGAAAACCCGCGCCAGCGAACTTGCAAGCGAGGGCAAGAAATCGGTCAGCGAAGGTCTTGTCTCGCTGTCCCACGTCGTCTCCGACACGGCAACGAAAATCGACGAGCGCTTCGGCGAAGAATACGGCGACTATGCCCGCAAGGCTTCGCGCAGCCTGACCGAGACTTCGGCCCGGCTCGATGAGAAGAGCGTCGAGGAGCTGGGCGAGGACGCGCGCGAATTCGTGCGCAAGAGCCCCGGCCTTGCTGTCGGCCTCGCCGCGCTCGCGGGCTTCCTGTTCGCCCGCCTGTTCCGCGGTTCGCGCGACTGAGGGCCGTGAACGCGACGCGGACGAAAGCGCGGAAGGATTCGGCCACCCTGGCGACGTCCTCGCCGGGTGGCGAGGAGTCGTTGCCGCCCGACAGCGCGAACGGGATCGAGGACCCCTTCGATCCCGCCACCCTGCCCGACGATCTGCCTGCCGACCCCACGACCGTCGGCCCGCCCGAGGAGGGGCTTTCCGAAAGCCTCACCGAGGAACTCGCCGCGCTGATCGACGATACGCGGACCTATGCCGAGGCCGAGCTCGCCTTCCAGAAGACGCGCGCCAGCCTCGCCGGCAAGAACGCCGGAATCGCGCTCGGCCTTGTCGTGGTCGCTGTGGTCGTGCTGCACGTCGCGGTGCTGGCCCTCGCGGTCGGACTTGTGATGGCGCTCGCCCCGCTGGTAACGATCTGGGGTTCGATCGCGATCGTGGTCGGCGCGCTGCTTGCCCTCACGGGCCTGCTCGGCTGGATGGCGATGAAGCGGGGCAAGCGGATCTCGGCGATCTTTGCCAAGGACGAGCCTGCAGCTGCCGCGGGGGAAGAGTGAGATGCCCGACATCGACCCCCGCCTCGCCGAGGACCGCGCGCTGCGCAACGCCGCTCTTGCCGTACTCAAGGCCGATATCGAACACGCGAAAGAAAGCTTCACGCCGAAAAGCATCGCGGCGCGCACCGGGACCCGCCTCAAGGAAGGCGCCGAGGAAGTTTACGAAATCGCGAAAGACCGCGCCGACGACAATCGCGGCGTTATCGCGGTGCTGATCGGGGCGCTGTTCCTGTTCCTCGCGCGGCAGCCCATCCTTGAGATCCTCGGCCTCGCCGATCCGCCCGAAGCGGACGCGGAAGGCGAAGAATAGGCCGGAACGGCAAGGCAAGCCGGGCGGGACGCGGGAACACGTCCTGCCCTCGCCCCGTTGCTTTCCCAAGAGCCTGAAACGGCGTATATATGCGCCGCAAAGACAAGCGCCCGCCGCAGCAGGCGGGCAAGGAGAAACCATGACCGAAACCACCACGCACACGACCTGGGAAAAGACCGCGTCCCCCAATGGCAGCGCGGGCGGAAGCGGCGATGACAAGCGCGACGAACTGCGCGCCAAGATCGAGGCGAGCGAGCGCCGCATCCAGGAGCGCACTCTTGCCGACGACGCGCGCGATGCCGCCGTCGCGGCGCGCGACTACACCCGCGCCCATCCGCTCACGGTGGTCGCGGGCGCTATCGGGATCGGCATCCTGATCGGTCTTGCCACCCCGCCCGGTCGCCGTGCGGCCAGGCGCGCCGCAAACGCCACCGCAGGCGCGGTCGGCGGTGCGGCAAGCGCGGCGGGCAGCGCGGCCAAGCGCTCGGGCGAGGCGATGTTCGCCCCGCTCATCAACGCGCTCACCGCCTACGTCCTCAGCCTCGTCGACGATGCGCTTTCCGCGGCCGAGGCCGGGCAGGACAAGCTCGAGGACCTGTCGGACAGCGCGGAAGCCACCGCGCGCAAGGCCCGGCGCGAGGCAGAATATCGCGCCGGGACCGTTGCCGACAGCGCCCGCAGCACCGCCCGCCGCACCAAGCGCAAGGCGAGCCGCGCCGCGCGCGACATCAAGGACCGCATCGCGGGCTGAGCCGATCAGCCCGGCTCGGACCCGCCCGACGAAGTCGGCGGGCTTGCTCGGCGCGCGAAAGCGATTAAGGGCTGCGGGGATTCCTCCCCACAGCCCTTTTTCGTGCGCGACCAGCGCAAGGGCTAGCCAAGCAAGGACCACCAGCCATGGAAGAAACCACCCCCAGCCAGCGCCTCCACCTCGTCATGGGCGGCCGCGTCAAGGATCCGCGCGGGTACGAATTCCAGGACCCCGAAAGCCTCCACGTCGTCGGCGTGTTCAGCTCCTACGAAGCCGCCGTCGAAGCCTGGCGCGCTCAGGCGCAGCGCACGGTCGACGATGCCGAGATGAAATATGTCGTGGTCCACATCCACAAGCTGCTGACACCCGAAGAGTGAACCGCACCCGGCAGCGCGCATATCCAACCGGGTCCGCGCGCAAGTTGATCTAATTCATTCGGGGAGCGGATTGAGCGAATTGCGATTCCTACTTGTCCTACACGGCGTCCAAGCGAAAACGCCGGCGGGGCCTCGGCCCTGCCGGCGCGTATGATCCGTCAGCAAATGCACCTATAATCAGGCGCTTGCCGCGTAATGCTCAGATGAATTCGATCTTCTCGACGAGATAGAACTTGTCTCCCGAAGGGACCGTCACCTCGATCTCGTCGCCGACCTGCTTGCCGATCAGCGCGCGCGCCATCGGCGAGGAGTAGGAGATCCGCCCCTTGGCCGCATCCGCCTCGGTCTGGCCGACGATCTGATATTTGACGGGCTTGTCGTCCTCGTCGAGCAGGGTCACGGTCGCACCGAAGATGATCTTGTCGCCCGACAGTGTCCTGGGATCGATGATCTGGGCGCGGCTGACCTTGTCCTCGATCTCGGCGATCTGCGCCTCGACCTGGCCCTGACGTTCCTTCGCGGCGTGATATTCGGCGTTTTCCGACAGGTCGCCGTGCGCGCGTGCTTCCTCGATCGCGTCGACGATCTTCGGGCGTTCCTCGCGCAGGGCCTTGAGATCGGCGGTCAGCCGCTCATACCCTTCCACCAGCATCGGAACCTTTTCCATCGTTGCCATGTCCGTCCTTTATCCTCCAAAGCCTTGCGCTTCCGAACTGTTATCGCGGCCGAAAGGTCCGGCCAATTGTCACTTCGGTATCGCGCCCCCTCTTCAAGGCAAGGGGACCGGTGCGAACCCGAAATGTCGGAAGGGAAGGTTACGTGGTCGGCCCACCATAGTAGTCCTGCAGGGAGCGGACTTCAAGCTGGTGCGGCTTTACCGCGCGAATCGCCGCCGCTGCGGCGCGCGATGCGGCCGCCGTGGTGTAATAGGGCACCTTCTTTTCCAGCGCGCTCGCCCGGATCGATTTCGAATCCAATAACGACTGCCAGCCTTCGGTGGTGTTGAAGATGAGCGCGATCTCGCCGTCGATGATCTTGTCGACGATATGCGGCTGGCCTTCGGCGACCTTGTTGACCCGTTCGACGTCAAGCCCCTGTTCGGCAAGATAGCCCTGCGTGCCGGAAGTCGCGAGAATGCGGAAACCTTCGCCGATAAGCGTGCGGACCGCCTCGACGATCCCGGCCTTGTCCGAATTCTTGACCGAGACGAACAGCGTGCCCTCGCGCGGGAGCGCCATGCCGACGCCCATCTGCGATTTGAGGAAAGCGGCCTCGAAGTCGCGATCAATGCCCATGACCTCGCCGGTCGATTTCATCTCGGGCGTGAGGACGGGGTCCGCGCCGGGGAAACGGCTGAAGGGGAAGACCGCCTCCTTCACCGCCATGTAGGGCAGGTCGCGCCGGAAAGGCTCGAAATCGGCGAGCTTCTCGCCCGCCATGACCCGCGCCGCGATCTTGGCGACGGGCTGGCCGATCGCCTTGGCGACGAAGGGGACGGTGCGGCTGGCGCGCGGGTTGACCTCGATCAGGTAGACTTCCCCGTCCTTGACCGCGAACTGGACATTCATCAGGCCGACGACATTCAATGCACGGGCAAGCGCATCGGCCTGGCGCTCCATTTCCGCGATGACCTCAGGCGGCAGCGAATAGGGCGGCAGGGTGCAGGCGGAATCGCCCGAATGGACGCCCGCCTCCTCGATATGCTGCATCACGCCCGCGACGCGCACTTCCGTCCCGTCGCACAGGGCGTCGACATCGACCTCGATCGCGTCGCGCAGGTACTGGTCCACGAGCACCGGACTGTCGCCGGAGACGGTCACGGCATTGGCGATGTAGTCGTCGAGCTGGGCTTCGCTATCGACGATCTCCATCGCCCGTCCGCCCAGCACGAAACTTGGCCGCAGCAGCACCGGATAGCCGATCCGCGCGGCCACAGCCGCCGCCTCGTCGCGGGTGTAGGCGATACCGTTGTCGGGCTGTTTCAGCTTCAGCTTGTTGACCAGCTTGGCAAAGCGTTCGCGGTCCTCGGCGTGGTCGATCGCGTCGGGGCTTGTCCCGAGGATCGGGATGCCCGCATCCTCCAGCGCCTGCGCCAGCTTGAGCGGCGTCTGCCCCCCGAACTGGACGATCACGCCGACCAGCTCGCCCTTGCTCTGTTCGACCCGCAGGATTTCGAGCACGTCCTCGGCCGTAAGCGGCTCGAAATAAAGCCGGTCGGAGGTGTCGTAATCGGTCGAGACGGTTTCGGGATTGCAATTGACCATGATCGTCTCGAAGCCCGCTTCGGCCAGCGCGAAACAGGCGTGGACGCAGCAATAGTCGAATTCGATCCCCTGCCCGATCCGGTTCGGGCCGCCGCCGAGGATGACGATCTTGCGCCTGTCGCTCGGGTCCGCCTCGCACTCGGCCTCGCCGAAGCTGGGCGCTTCGTAGGTCGAATACATATAGGGCGTGATCGCCTCGAATTCGGCGGCGCAGGAATCGATCCGCTTGAACACCGGGAATACGCCGAGCTTGGCGCGCAGGGCACGGACCTCGCTTTCATCGGTCGCCCCCGCCATCGCCTGCAGCGCGGTGTGGAGCAGGCCCGACGACTTCGCCTTGGTCTCGGCAAGCCCGCCCGCGACCCCGACCGAACGCACCGCGAGCGTCGCCAATCGCCGGTCGGAAAAGCCCATCGCCTTCAATCGCCTCAGCCCTTCGGCATCGCGCGGAAGGCCGTCTGTCTGCACCTCGCGCTCGGCCTCGATGATGGCCTCGATCTGGCGCAGGAACCACGGGTCGTAGAAAGTGACCGCGCCGATTTCCTCGACCGACAGCCCCTCGCGAAAGGCTTGTGCCACTTTCAGGATGCGCTCGGGCGTGCGCTTCGACAGGGCCGCGGTGATGACGTCCTTCGCCGCCCCTTCGAGTTCGGGCACGCGGTTGAACCCGTCGAGCCCGGTCTCGAGCCCCCGCAGCGCCTTCTGCATCGACTCGGCGAAATTGCGCCCGATCGCCATGACTTCGCCGACGGACTTCATCGCGGTCGACAGCGTGGCTTCCGCCCCCTTGAACTTCTCGAAGGCGAAGCGCGGGATCTTGGTCACGACATAGTCGATGGTCGGCTCGAAACTGGCAGGCGTCGCGCCGGTGATTTCGTTGGTGATTTCATCGAGCGTGTATCCCACGGCCAGCTTCGCCGCGACGCGGGCGATGGGAAAGCCGGTTGCCTTGGACGCCAGCGCCGACGAACGCGAGACGCGCGGGTTCATCTCGATCACGATCAGGCGGCCGTCCTTGGGATTGACCGCGAACTGGACGTTTGAGCCGCCCGTCTCGACCCCGATCTCGCGCAGCACGGCGATGCTGGCCGAGCGCATGATCTGGTATTCCTTGTCGGTGAGGGTCAGCGCCGGGGCGACGGTGATGCTATCGCCCGTATGCACGCCCATCGGATCGACGTTCTCGATCGCGCAGATGATGATCGCGTTGTCCTTGCGGTCGCGCACCACCTCCATCTCGTATTCCTTCCAACCGAGGAGCGATTCCTCGATCAGGACCTCGGTGGTGGGCGAAGCGTCGAGCCCCTCGCGCACGATGCGCTCGAATTCCTGCGTGTTGTAGGCGATCCCGCCGCCCGTCCCGCCCAGGGTGAAGCTGGGTCGGATGATCGCAGGGAGCCCCGTGCGTTCCAGAACCTCGCGCGCTTCGTCGAGCGTGTTGGCGACGCCCGAGCGCGCGCTTTCGAGGCCGATCGCGTCCATCGCCTCGCGGAAACGCTGGCGGTTCTCCGCCTTGTCGATGGCGTCGGCGCGCGCGCCGATCATCTCGACCCCGTGCTCTGCCAGCACGCCCATCTCGTCCAGTTTCAGCGCGCAATTGAGCGCGGTCTGCCCGCCCATCGTCGGCAGCAGCGCGTCGGGCTTTTCCTTGGCGATGATCTTGGCGACGATTTCGGGCGTGATCGGCTCGATATAGGTCGCATCGGCGAACTCGGGATCGGTCATGATCGTCGCCGGGTTGGAGTTCACCAGGATGACCCGGTAGCCTTCCTCCTTCAGCGCCTTGATCGCCTGCGTGCCCGAATAGTCGAACTCGCACGCCTGCCCGATGATGATGGGGCCCGCGCCGATGACGAGGATGGAGGAGATGTCGGTGCGTTTGGGCATCAGTCTTGCGTCTCTTGTTCGGGTTCGCCGTCGGCGGAGTGGTCTGGTTCGGCTGCGGAGGCGGCCACCTGCACGTCGATCAAGCGCATATCGGCCTTCTGGCGGGCGCAGCCGCTTGCGATCATCCCGGCGACCGGCTGGCGCTCGCCCCGCACGCGGTAGAGTGCCGGATCGCGGCCGAGGAAGAAGGCGCCTTTTTCGTCCACCTCGCGGGCCATGAATTCCTCGACCGCGGTGTCGGTCATGTTGGTTTCGGACATGGTGCGCGCGCCCGCGGTCTCATCCCCGCCCTCGCCCACCAGCGCCTGCACCTCTTCGAGCCCCAGCTTGGTGATGTCGTAGGTGTAGGTCGGCACGCCCGTCTCGCGCTCGTAGAGCCGGAAGTCCGACCCCGGGCCGAGCGCCTTGGCGACGCGCGCGGCGCAGTCCTCGGCGCTTTCGGTGCCGAGGCGCTCGTCCTCGGGCCAGAGCAGCGAACAGCCCCCGAGCACCGGCAAGGCGGCGAGGATGGCCAAGTGGGCGCGGATCATCCTGTCGCTCCGTTCGGTTCGAAGCCGTAGGTCAGCTTGGTGTAGCGATAGACGTAAGGCAGCGCGTCGATCTTCGTGATGCCCTTGCCGTGGACGAATGTGCAGTTGCGGCGGATGTCGATCATCCGCGCCCCGTCGCGCACGAGGATGTAGGAGAGGACATAGTGCTGGTGCGGCGCGTTGCGGCGGCCGACGACGTCGAGGCGGCGGGTATGCTCGCCGATGTCGCGCAGCACGTCCTCGTCGATGAAGCCCTGGCGCTCGCGCGCCCCGGCGGTGGCGGCGTGCTTCGCGTCCGGGTCGAAGGCGGCTTCGTCATAGGGCTGCTCGGCAGCGACGACCTTGCAGTCCATCCGGCCTGCGATGGGCTCGTCGGTTTCCTCGCGGAAGAGGATCGGGCGCCAGAAGGACAGGACCGGAAGCCCGCTTTCGCCCGCTTCGAGCGTGAGCGACCCGTCGCCCTGAAACGCCACGCCGGGCGCGATCTCCGCGCCGGGCCACTCGGCGAGCGGCGGCGGCGTCATCGCGGGGGATTGGGCGGCGAGCGCACCACCTGAAATGCAGAACGAGAGTGCAGAGAAGGCTGCCCCGAGCTTAATCAAAACCCAAATTCCTTCAAAACAAGCGCGAGAAGATTTCCAGCAACGGCCCCAATCGCATGATCCTTGTATTTCTCAATCAGCATTTGCAGACCAACAACGAGCGTCAGTTGCAAACTTTGGATCGAAAATACTCCCGCACGAATTAACTCCCGTCCAGCCTTCAGTCGGCCAATGGCCAGTTCTCGCAGGCCATCTTGTCCATTGATAGAATTCTCTTGTTCGAGAAGTTCGACAATCTCCTCGATCGGCTCCTCAATGATTTTCTGCTGGTTGTGGCTGACACGCACTACACGATCGGAAGCGGGGACTTCACGATCAAGCGGTTCATTGATTTCATCATCATTGAAGCCGCGCTCTATTATTTTCGCAATGGCTCGACGGAGAGCCTCCGGACCAGACCCTCCGAGATTATTTATCCTTTTGGAAGCGCTGTTTTGCTCGAGAATTTTTGCGACGGCGCCGTTCTTCGCTGCAGGGCTGAGACGATACCAGGTTCCTGAAAGTTCATCCCCCTCAACTTTAAATCCGCCCCGAGACACCAATTCCTGAAAAAGTTCATCAAAATAACTAAGGTAAGGCTGCGAATCTTCCTTAAAATCAAGAGTATCAAATGCGTTTATAATACTATTCCGTCGAATATGATCCAAATCCTCTTCGGGAACCCACCCTTCGCCCACAAGCTGGTCGAATTGAGAGCTTCGGATGTAATTGCAGAGGAGAAGTTGGATATAGTCCTCTCTCACCCCAGCCCCCCGACGAACTTCTCGAACAGGTAGAAGCTGTCCTGCGGCCCCGGACTTGCCTCAGGGTGATACTGCACCCCGAACGCCCGCTTGCCCTTGATCGCGATGCCGCAATTGGTCCCGTCGAACAGGGAGACGTGGGTCTGCTCGACCTCGGGCGGCAGCGTCGCCGCGTCGACCGCGAAGCCGTGGTTCATGCTGGTGATCTCGACGAGGCCCGACGTCTCGCCCCAGCCCCCACCCTCTTCGAACGCCACGCGCTGCACCGGATGGTTCGCGCCGCGGTGGCCCTGGTGCATCTTCACCGTCTTGGCCCCCGCCGCGATCGCGAGCATCTGGTGGCCGAGGCAGATGCCGAAGATCGGCACGTCCGCTTCGAGCAATTGCCGGATCACCGGCACGGCATATTCCCCCGTCGCCGCCGGGTCGCCCGGGCCGTTCGACAGGAACACGCCGTCAGGGGCGAGCTCCATGATTTCCTCGAACGTCGCCTTGGCGGGCACGACCGTGACCTTCGCCCCGGCGCGCACGAGGTTGCGGAAAATATTGTCCTTCGACCCGTAATCGACCGCGACCACGTGCGGCTTTTCCGACGTCGCCTCGCCATAGCCGAAGCCGAGCCGCCAGTGCCCGCCGGTCCATTCCTCGCGCTTTTCGCGGGAGACGCGGCTGGCCAGGTCCATGCCTTCCAGCCCCGCCCATTCGCGGGCGCGCCCGACCAGAGCGGGAATGTCGAACTTGCCGTCCGGATCATGCGCGATCACCGCGTTCGGCGCCCCGGTCATGCGGATGCGGCGGGTCAGCGCGCGGGTGTCGACGCCGGAAAGCCCGATCTTGCCGGCGGCTTCCATCCATTCGGTGAAGCGTTCGAGGCTGCGGAAATTCGACGGCTCGGTCACGTCCTCGCGCACGACGCAGCCGACCGCGCTCTCGACGCGGCTTTCGACGTCCTCGGGATTGGCACCGACATTGCCGATATGCGGAAAGGTGAAGGTGACGATCTGCGCAGCGTAGGAGGGATCGGTCATCACCTCCTGGTATCCCGTCATCGCGGTGTTGAAGCAGACCTCGCCTACCGCGCTTCCCTCGGCACCGAAACCGCGCCCCCAGATGACCGTGCCATCGGCCAGAACGATACATCCCGTCGCCCCTTTGGGTTGCGCAGGCGAAGAGGCGGAAAGGGCCATGAGGCGCTCCGTTCGAGAGGGTTGACCGACAATGCGTGCTAAGTCCCATGCGCTAGGGCCACGCGCGCACGCCGTCAAGCTAGGCGCGGCGCTTCCAATGCGATAGGCCCGACCCCATATTCATCTCATCCACAGATACGAGCGACATCGAACATGATCAGGGACGACATCAAGACCGCCACCGTGCAGGCGATGAAGGGCGGCGACAAGGACCGCACCGCGACGCTCCGCCAGATCGCCGCCAAGATCAAGGACCGCGACATCGAGATGCGGACCAGCGAGAAGCAGGTGGACGACGACGAACTCGTCACCGGCGTGCTGCAGAAGATGGCGAAGCAGCGGCGCGAATCGATCGAGATGTACGAGAGCGGCGGGCGCACCGAACTCGCTGAGAAGGAAAAAGCGGAGCTCGCCGTGATCGAGGAATTCCTGCCGCAGATGATGAGCGAGGAGGAGGTCAAGGCGGCGATTCAAACGATCAAGGCGGAAACCGGAGCCTCCGGCATGAAGGACATGGGCGCGGTCATGGGCGAGCTCAAGAAGCGCCACGGCGCGGTGCTCGACGGCAAGATGGCGAGCGGCCTGGTCAAACAATCGCTGAGCTGAGACTTTCCGCACAGGCAGTTGCGCTCGCGCGCTTGATCGCGGGCGTGAACCCGCGCACTCTTTCGGCATGACCATCACCCCGCAATGGAAGGACGAGCTGCGGGCGCGGATCACTCTTTCGAGCGTGATCCAGCGCACCACCAAGCTCACCAAGGCGGGGCGCGAGTGGAAGGCGTGCTGTCCCTTCCATTCGGAGAATACGCCGAGCTTCACCGTCAGCGACGACAAGGGCTTCTACCACTGCTTCGGCTGCGGGGCGCATGGCGACGTCATCAGCTGGATGATCGAGCAGCGCGGGCTGTCCTTCATGGACGCGATCAAGGAACTCGCCGCCGAGGCCGGGATGGAGGTTCCCGCGCCCGACCCGGTCGCGGCGAAGAAAGCCGAGCAGCGCGCAAGCCTCGTCGATGTGACCACCGCGGCGCAGGACTGGTTCGTGGCCCAGCTTTCGAGTGACGAGGGCCGCGCGGCGCTGGACTACCTCAAGGGGCGCGGGTTTTCGGGCGCTACCTTGCGCGAATTCGGCTTCGGCTATGCGCCCGAGGACAAGCAGGCGCTCGCCCGCGCGCTGTCGCGCTTCGACGAGGCGATGCTGGTCGAGACCGGTATGCGGATCAAGACCGATGACGGGTCCACCTACGACCGCTTCCGGGGCCGGGTCATGTTGCCGATCCATGATGCGCGCGGCCGGGTAATCGCTTTCGGCGGGCGCATTCTAAACAAGCGGGACGGGGTCGCCAAGTATCTCAACAGCCCCGACACGCCGCTCTTCGACAAGGGACGCACGCTCTACAACCTCCATCGCGCCGCGCCGGCCTCGCGCCAGTCGGGCCGGGTGATCGTGGTCGAGGGCTACATGGACGTGGTCGCGCTGGCACAGGCGGGCTTTGCCGACGCGGTCGCCCCGCTCGGCACGGCGCTGACCGAGACGCAACTCGAAATGCTCTGGCGCATGGTCGAGCGGCCCGTGCTGTGCTTCGACGGCGATGCGGCCGGGCACAAGGCGGCGATGCGGGCGATCGGGCGCGCCCTGCCGCTGCTGCGCCCGGCGCGCACGCTCGGCATCGTGCGGCTGCCCGCAGGGCTCGACCCGGACGACCTTATCAGGGAGAAAGGCGCCGGGGCGATGGAGGCGCTGCTCGCCGAGCCTGCCAGCCTGCTCGACACGCTGTGGGAGTACGAGCGCGATGCCGCCCCGCTTTCCACGCCCGAGGCCAAGGCAGGACTGAAGGCGCGGCTGATGGAGCACGTCGAAACAATCGCCGACAGCGACATCCGCGCGCTCTACCGACGCGAGCTGCTCGACCGCTTTTCCGCGTATGCCTATCCGCCGCGCAGCGCTCGCCGGCAGGGCCGCGGGGTCCAGCGGGGCGGCTGGCAGGGCGCGCGGCCCGTCATCGCCCCGCTTTCGCCGGGCGCGCGCGAGGCGCTCGGGAAGCTTGCCGCAGGGGGCGCGCGCAGCGCCTTGCTCGATGCGGTGCTGGCCGGATTCCTGCGCCATCCGCAGTGCATCGCGCCCCATGTCGAAGCGCTGTCGCGGCTCGCTCGGCATGACCCGAAAGCCGCACCCGCAATCGAATCGCTCATCGAACTGTCCGAAACGCTTGATTCGCGCGCCCCAAACGCCATATCCCCACCGCAAGGCATTCCCGCCCCGCCGGTCGACAATCGCTACGCCTTCCTCAGAGAAGGGACCACACCGGACGAAGCGCGCGAGGAACTGGCCGAAGCTGTCGCGTTGCTGGTCGAAAGACCGGCGCTGGAGGCCGCACTGGCGGCCACGATCGCCCGTTTCGACAGCGACCCGGAAGGGTCGTTCGCCGAACAGGCGCGCCTGCGCGAACAGCTCACGACAGTCGATGAACGCCTGAAAGCCTTCGGGCGCAGGAAAGCCGCTCCGGCGGCAGACAGGGACACCCCCGGATCGGCAGGCGCTTCGGCAGGCGCTCCGGCAGGGGGATCGGACGAAACGGCTCCGGCGGCAGGGGATCACCCGAATTCCGCCACGGGCGAAATGGATTGACAGAACCGCATGGCTTCCTCCGCGAAAACCCCCGAAACCGATGACGCCCCGCTGATCGACCTCAACGAGGCGTCGGTGAAGAAGCTCATCAGCAAGGCGAAGAAAAAGGGCTACGTCACCTATGACGAGCTCAACGAGGCGCTGCCTTCGGGCGAGATGAGCCCCGACCAGATCGAGGACATCCAGACCGCGCTTTCCGAGATGGGGGTCCAGATCGTCGAAAACGACGAGGAGGCCGAAGCCGAGGCCGAGGCCGAGGCCGAAGTCGAGGAAATGACCGTCGGCGAGGACGACGACGAGGACGCCGACGCCAAGAAGGCCAAGAAGGACACCAAGACCGCCGCCAAGAAGACCACCGGCGGCGAACGCACCGACGACCCGGTGCGGATGTACCTGCGCGAAATGGGCGCGGTCGAACTCCTCAGCCGCGAGGGCGAAATTGCCATCGCCAAGCGGATCGAGGCGGGGCGCGACATGATGATCATGGGCCTGTGCGAAAGCCCGATCACCTTCCATGCGATCATCCAGTGGTCCGAAGCGCTCAACAACGAGGATATGCAGCTGCGCGAGATCCTCGATCTCGACGCGATGCTGTCGAAGGAGCCGCCGGCCGACAAGATGGCCGAGGATGCCGACGACGATGACGACGGCGAAATCTCCGAGGAAACCGCCGGCCCCACGATCCGCGACGACGACGAAGACGACAGCGAAGACGAAAGCAGCGAGGACGAGGACGGCGAAGGCGGCTCGTCCAAGCGCGAGGACGATGACGAGGAGGACAACACCCTCTCCCTCGCCCAGATGGAAGCCGCGCTGAAGCCGGAAGCGATCGAACGCTTCGCCCGCATCACCAAGTTGTTCAAGGACTTCGAGAAGCTCCAGGCCGAACGGGTCGAAACGCTCGCCGCGGGCGGCGATTTCCCCAAGGCCAAGGAGAAGAAGTACGAGGAACTGGGCGAACAGCTCACTGCGGAAGTGGAATCCATGCAGTTCCACGCGACCAAGATCGAATTCCTGGTCGACAACCTCTACGCCTTCAACCGCCGCCTGACCGCGCTGGGCGGCCAGATGCTGCGCCTTGCCGAGCGTCACAAGATCAAGCGGATCGATTTCCTCAACGGCTATGTCGGCAACGAACTCGACGACGGCTGGATCAAGGAACGCGCGAAGAAGGACAAGAAGTGGGCGGCCTTCCTCGAGAAAGAGGCCGACGCGATCGAGCGCATCCGCAGCGAGATCACCGACATCGCCGCGCAGACCGGCATGGCGCTCCCCGAATTCCGGCGCATCGTCAACATGGTGCAGAAGGGCGAGCGCGAGGCGCGCATCGCCAAGAAGGAAATGGTCGAGGCGAACCTGCGCCTCGTCATCTCCATCGCCAAAAAATACACCAACCGCGGCCTGCAATTCCTCGACCTGATCCAGGAAGGGAACATCGGGTTGATGAAGGCGGTCGACAAGTTCGAATACCGCCGCGGCTACAAGTTCTCGACTTACGCGACGTGGTGGATCCGGCAGGCGATCACCCGCTCGATCGCCGACCAGGCGCGCACGATCCGCATTCCGGTCCACATGATCGAGACGATCAACAAGCTGGTGCGCACGAGCCGCCAGTTCCTCCACGAGGAAGGCCGCGAGCCGACGCCGGAGGAAATGGCCGCGCGGCTTTCCATGCCGCTCGAAAAGGTGCGCAAGGTGATGAAGATCGCCAAGGAGCCGATCAGCCTCGAAACGCCGATCGGTGACGAGGAGGATTCGCACCTCGGCGATTTCATCGAGGACAAGAACGCGGTCATCCCGGTGGACGCCGCGATCCAGGCGAACCTCAAGGAAACCGTCACGCGCGTCCTCGCCAGCCTCACCCCGCGCGAGGAGCGCGTGCTGCGGATGCGCTTCGGCATCGGGATGAACACCGACCACACGCTCGAGGAAGTCGGCCAGCAGTTCTCGGTGACGCGCGAACGCATCCGCCAGATCGAGGCGAAGGCGCTGAGAAAGCTCAAGCACCCGAGCCGCAGCCGCAAGATGCGCTCATTTCTGGACCAGTAACCTGCACGGCCAGGCTGGAGGAGGGCAAATGCCGCGCTTGAAAGACGCCATGAAACGCCAGTTACCCGATGTTCAGACATATGCTCCGTGGCTGATCGATGCGAAATTCGCGTTCTACAATGCGGGCACGCGCTATGCCGGGCTGTTCGTGGATCCGGAATTCAAGCTGCTTTCGCGTCTCCCGGCCGCAGGACTTGCGCTCGACATCGGTGGCAATCGCGGACAAAGCATCCTGGCGCTGAAACGCCATGCACGGCCCCGACGCATCGTCACTTTCGAGCCGAACCCGGTCCTCGTGCGCGGTCTGGAAGAGAGATTCGGCACACTCGAATCGGTCACGATCAAGCCCGTTGGCCTCGGCGAGAAGCCGGATCGGCTGGACTTGTATGTGCCGTCCTATCGCAATTTCACCTACGATGGGCTCGCCTCGCTCAATGAGACGGCGGCGCTCGCTTTACTCAACGACCGCATGATCGCGCGCTATGACGAACGCCATGTCTCCCTTACCCGCTGCAGGGTCGAGGTGCGCACGCTGGACAGCTTCGAATTCGAACCGGACATCATCAAGATGGACGTGCAAGGTCTCGAGGATGCCGTGCTGGCAGGCGGGCTCGAAACGGTGCGGCGATGCCGACCGGTCATGATCATCGAAGCGCCCAGCGCCCGCTTTACCGAGATGGCCGCCAGCGCAGGCCTTTCGCCGTATCGATATGACGGCCACCGGCTTGTGCGGGGCAGCACGGGTGCGAAGAATATCGTCTACCTGTCCGAGGCCCATCTCGAAGCGCTGGGCGAGGCGTTATAGTCGGGCCGATCCCGGATAGGACACGCTCAGGGTTTTCGCCCGCTAAAGCGCCTTACACCCAGCGGCGGACATTCGCCTTGTAGTCGCGGTATTCCTCACCGAAGCGCGCCTCCAGCGCGCGTTCTTCGGGGATGATATGGAAGCGCGTCATCCACCAGATAAACAGCGCGATCACCGCAAGGTGGCCCCACGCGAAACCCCACGCCGCGACCGCGCCCAGCAGCAGCGCCATGCCGACATACATGGGATTGCGCGAAACGCGGTAGAGCCCGCCGGTCACGAGGCGCTCGGCGCGTTCCGGGTGCACCGGGTCCACGGTCGTCTTCTCACGCGAAAACCGGACGGCGGGGGCGAAGAGGAAGGCGAGCGACCCGGTCGCCAGCACTGCGGTCAGCCACGACAACTCAACCGCGGGCGCGGGCGCGATCCGGCCTATCCCCGCCATCAGCGCGATGGCGAGCGCGACCTGCACGACCGGGCGAATGCGAAGTTCCATGGCCCTCGCCTCTCAATAGCGCCGGTTCTTGTCGTCGTCGTAGCTGCGCGGAAACAGGCCGTATTTGAGCCGATAGTCCTCCGACACCTCGACCTTCGGCCCCGCAGACAGGGACGAAAGCCGGCGCAGCGCCTTGCGCGCTTGGTCCGGCGGGATCGGCGACCATTCGATGGTATTCCTTGCCGTCAGACCCCAGTCGCCCGCATCGGTCAGCGCGCCCTCGCGCACCTCGAACACCGGCGCGTCTTCGCCATAGCCGCGCGAGGGAAAGCTCACCGTCTCGCCTATCCCGAGCACCTTCACGTCGACAAGGCAGCGTTCGTCGGGCGCGGGCACCTTTTCGCAGCGCACCCCGTGTCCGGCGAGCCGCCAGCGTCCGGCGGGAAGCTGGTAGGCGCGCACCTTGTATTTCGTCGTCCTGTTGCCGAAGGCGAGCGCAGGCTGGCTGCGGGTGAAGCGGACGAGGTCGGCCGGGTTGTCCTTACTTCCGCCTTCCCGCACGAACCACACGCTGAGCTCGTCGAGCAGGTAGAGCTCACTCCTGATCGAGATGATGATCGCTCCCGTGCCCTCCTTCAGCGCACCGGCCCTGCTTATTTCGTCGGGTTCGCGCCCTTTCTGTGCCCAAAGCGGTGCGGGCGCGAGCATCGCCAATGCGGCGAAGGCAAGCGCGAAAAGGACGAGCTTAGCGGGGCGGTTTCGCATGGGATTGACCGGAACGGGGAGAGGTGCGGGCGGCGAACTAAGTGCACTTTCTGCAAACCGGCGCAACCCCTCCCCGCAACCGCTGCAAGACCGTTCCGATTAATCCGCGCCGGACGGGGTGAAAAAGCCGCGCGCGGGGTGGAGTGTTGGCGCGAGTGTCTCTATGTAAGCGCCCATGCGCATCGCCATTGCTTCCGACCACGCCGCGACCGACCTCAAGGCCCAGCTTGCCGAGTGGTTGATCGACGAAGGCCACGAAGTCGCCGATCTCGGCCCCGACAGGGGTGAGAGCGTCGACTATCCCGATTACGGCTACAAGCTGGCCGAGGTCGTCGCCGAGGGCACGGTCGATTACGGCATCGCGCTGTGCGGTTCGGGCATCGGCATTGCGATGAGCTGCAACCGCCACCCGCAGGTGCGCTGCGCCAATGTGTCGGAACCGCTTTCCGCCGCGCTTGCGCGGGACCATAATGATGCGAACGTTATCGCGCTGGGCGCGCGGCTGATCGGGATCGAAATGGCGAAGAGCTGCATTGCGACCTTCCTCGCGACCGAATTCGCCGATGCCGACGAGCCCGAAGGCCGCCACCGCCGCCGCGTGGCGAAGCTCGGCATTCCACCCTTCGCGCAGGACCGCATCGAAACCCACCAGTAACGCCGCCCCGAGACTGGCGTACCTCAAGCCCCCCAAGGAGGCCCATATGAGCACCGCTCCCGCTGAAATCGTCGACACGCCCGACATGGACGCGTTCTGGAACGACGATCTCGCCACCGCCGACCCGGAAATCGCCGCGGCGATCGCCAAGGAACTGGGTCGCCAGCGCGACAAGATAGAGCTCATCGCGTCGGAAAACATCGCGAGCCGCGCCGTACTCGAAGCGACGGGCAGCGTCTTCACCAACAAGTATGCCGAGGGCTATCCGGGCAAGCGTTACTATGGCGGCTGCGACTATGCCGACGTGGTCGAAACCCTGGCGATCGAGCGCGCGAAGGAACTCTTCGGGTGCAATTTCGCCAATGTTCAGCCCAATTCCGGCTCGCAGATGAACCAGGCGGTGTTCCTCGCCCTGCTCCAGCCCGGCGACACTTTCATGGGGCTCGATCTCAATTCGGGCGGCCACCTCACCCACGGCTCGCCCGTCAACATGAGCGGCAAGTGGTTCAATCCCGTCAGCTACGGCGTGCGCGAGGGCGATGAACTGATCGACATGGACGAGGTCGCCGCCATCGCGCGCGAACATAGCCCCAAGCTCATTATCTGCGGCGGCACGGCCTATTCGCGGACCTGGGACTTCGCCGCCTTCCGCCGAATCGCGGACGAAGTGGGCGCGATCCTGCTGTGCGATATGAGCCACATCTCCGGCCTTGTGGCAGGGGGCGCGCATCCCTCGCCCTTCCCGCATTGCGACATCGTTACCTCGACCACCCACAAGAGCCTGCGCGGTCCGCGTTCGGGCATCATCCTGTGGAATGACGAGAAATACACCAAACCGCTCAACATGGCGGTGTTTCCCGGCCTGCAGGGCGGCCCGCTGATGCACGTCGTCGCGGCCAAGGCGGTCGCTTTGCGCGAGGCTTTGCAGCCTGAATTCAAAGCCTATGCGCACCGCATCGTGGAAAACGCCCGCGCGCTCGCGGCGAGCCTCGAAGAAAACGGCCTGCGCATCGTCTCGGGCGGGACGGACAACCATTCGATGCTGGTCGACCTGTCGGCCAAGGACGTGACCGGCAAGGACGCGGAAAAGGGCCTCGACCGCGCGTGGCTCACCTGCAACAAGAACGGCATCCCGTTCGACACGCGCTCGCCCTTCGTGACCTCCGGCATCCGGCTCGGCACCCCCGCCGGCACGACCCGCGGCTTCGGCCCGGCCGAATTCCGCACCGTGGGCGCCCTGATCGCCGAGGTCGTCGACGGCCTCGCCAAGAACGGCCCCGAAGGCGATGCACAGGTCGAGGAGAGCGTGCGCTCGCGCGTGAGCGAATTGTGCAAGACCTTCCCGGTCTATCCCGGAATGTGACGCCTGCGGGCACGCCTGAGAACGACACGAGAAAATGCGCTGCCCCTTCTGCGCCCATGAAGACACGCAGGTGAAGGATTCGCGGCCCGCCGAGGACGGGACCGCAATCCGCCGCCGACGCCAATGCGCCCAGTGCGGCGCGCGCTTCACCACTTTCGAGCGCGTCCAGCTGCGCGATGTCACCATCGTCAAGGCCGGGACCGACGGCGGGCCGCAAAGGCGCGAACCCTTCGACCGGGCAAAGCTCGAACGCTCGGTCGCGCTTGCCTGCCGCAAGCGGGGAATAGAACAGGAACAGATCGATCAGCTGGTAAGCGGCATCCAGCGCCAGGTCGAAACCGCGGGCGATGCCGAAGTGCCCTCCTCGAAGATCGGCGAACTGGTGATGGATGGCCTGAGGCAGATCGATTCCGTCGCCTACATCCGCTTCGCCAGCGTCTACCGCGATTTCTCCGAGGCGCGCGATTTCGAGGAATTCGCCAGCACGGTGCAGGAAGCGGCGAAGGAATAGGCGGGCATGAGCGAAGTCAACCGGCCGGTCATGGTGCTGGTCCGTCCGCAGCTGGGCGAGAATATCGGCAAGGCGGCGCGCGCCATGCTCAATTTCGGGCTGACCGAACTGCGCCTTGTCGCCCCGCGCGACGGCTGGCCGAACCCTTCGGCAGGCCCGGCGGCGGCGGGGGCAGACGTGGTTCTCGATCGCGCGAAGGTCTACGACACCACCGCCGAGGCGGTCGCCGACTGCGCCCATGTCTATGCCACGACGGTCAGGAAACGCGGCGTGACCAAGCCGGTGGTCGGCGCGGACGGGGCGGCTCGGCTGATCCACGGGCAGGAAGGCCGCCATGCCGTCCTGTTCGGCCCCGAACGATCGGGCCTCGAAACGGAAGATGTCGCGCTCGCACGGCACATCCTCACCGTCCCGATCAATCCGGAATTCGGTTCATTGAACCTCGCGCAGGCGGTGATTCTCGTCGCCTATGAATGGTCGAGGATCGGGCGCGAGCTGGGCGCGGGCGAGGAGACGCTGGTGCAGCCCACCGCGGAGGATGCTCTCCCCCCCGCCCCACAGGACGAACTCGACGGCCTCATCGCGCATTTCGAGCGTTTGCTGGAGCCCAGAGGCTATTTCCTCCCCGAAACCCGCGCCGAGGCCACCCGCCGGACCCTGCGCACCGTGCTGACCAAGCCGGGCTGGAACCATCTCGAGGTGCGCACCCTGCGCGGCATATTGAGCACGCTCGAACGCGAACCGAGGCAATAGCGCAGCGAAGGGCCGGAACGGCGTGGACACGGGCCGGGCCTGCCGTTACACGCGGAGCCTCGCCCACACTTCGTCGCAACTCACGGAAAATCCTTATGAACCTCGCCCCCGCCCGCTTCGCGGCGTTCGCCGCCTGCGCTCTTATTGCAGCGCCCGCTGTTTCCGCCGCCGATCCGCAGGAGGAGAAGGTCGAGGCCGAAACCGCGGGAGAGCAGGACGAGGCCGCATCCGATGCCAAGACCGAGGCCAAGGAAGACAAGCGCATCTGCCGCCGTATCAGGACCGATATGTCGAGTCGCCGCAAGACCCGGGTGTGCCTGACCGCGGAGGAATGGCGCGAGCTCAACCAGCGCCGCTGACGCACGCGCGCGCTTCTCGCTTGACCGCGGGGCCTTTCCCCTCTAACTGCGCGCCTTCGCAAATGGGCCCCGCACCCCGGTGAAGCGGTGGCCGCGTCGTGGATTTCGCCTCGACGGTGCGATGCCGGGTTGGATGGCGGCCATTGGGGTCGCTCAGCATATTTGAAGGAAACGACTCATGTCGAAGCGCAAGAGCGCCAAGTACAAGCTCGACCGCCGGATGGGCGAAAACATCTGGGGTCGCCCGAATTCTCCCGTCAACAAGCGTTCCTACGGCCCCGGTCAGCACGGCCAGCGCCGCAAGGGCAAGATGAGCGACTTCGGCCTGCAGCTGCGCGCCAAGCAGAAGCTCAAGGGCTATTACGGCGACGTCACCGAAAAGCAGTTCCACTCGACCTACAAGGCTGCCGCCCGGATGAAGGGCGACACCGGCCAGAACCTCATCGGCCTGCTCGAGCGCCGTCTCGACATGATCGTCTACCGCGCCAAGTTCGCCCCGACGATCTTCGCCGCGCGCCAGATCGTCAACCACGGCCACATCTACGTCAATGGCGTGAAGTGCAACATCCCCTCGCGCCGCGTCGACGTGGGCGATGTCATCAGCCTGGGCAGCAAGGCCAAGGAAATGGCGCTGGTGATCGAGGCGCAGAGCCTGCCCGAACGCGACATTCCCGACTACGTCGCGCCCGACGGCACCGACAAGGTGACCTTCACCCGCGTGCCCAAGCTCGACGAGGTGCCCTATCCGGTCACCATGGAACCGAACCTCGTGGTCGAGTTCTATTCGCGCTGATGTTGCGTCGACTGTGACGAGAAACGGGGCGGTCCTTTCAGGGCCGCCCTTTTCTTTTGCGCGCCCTTTTGCGATCACTCCGCGCGAAGGGGGATCGCCAACCGATGAACGTCCTGCTGATCGACGGCCACCCGGATGAGGGTCGCCTCACGACCCATCTGCTCGACATCTACGCACGTGCCCTGCCCGCCGGCTGCGAGATAACGCGCATGGCCGTGCGCGACCTCGCGTTCTCGCCGGTGCTGCGCCACGGCTACCGCCAGCGCACCGAGTGGGAGCCCGACCTCGCCCGGCTCGCCGAAGCGCTCGACGCCTGCGATCATCTCGTGGTCGCCTTCCCGATGTGGTGGGGGAGCGAACCGGCGGAGCTGAAGGGCCTCGTCGACCGCCTGTTCCTGCCCGGATTCACCTTCGCCTATCACGACGACGACCCGTGGTGGGACAAGCTGATGGCGGGCCGCAGCGCCGATGTCATCGCCACGATGGACACCCCGCCCTTCGTGCTGCGCTGGTATTACGGCAATCCGCTGGTGCGCCGCTGGAAGGGGCAGGTGCTCGGCTTCTGCGGCTTTGCCCCGGTGCGCTTCCTCGCGCTCGGTCCGTGCGATGAAAAGCAGGCCGCAAAACGGCTCGCCGGGTGGGAAAAGCGGATCGCGAAGCTCGCCGGGTCGATCCGCCAGAAGAAGCCGGAGGAGAAGAAAGCGCGGCTTCCCGATTTCCTCGAGCGCGAAAAGGTCAGTTCCTGATCCGGTCCCACTCGACGAATTCGTAAGCGATCGAGCCTTCGACGAGCCGTTCCCACAGGTCCGCGATCACGTCCGCCGGAAGCCCGCGCGTCTCGGCGTCCTTGACCGCTGCGGCAATGACATGAGCCTTGCGCGCCTCGTCGCGCACGGCGCCGCGCTCCTGCTTGATCCGCGCGGCGGCGCGCATATAGCCGAAGCGGCGGTCGAGCAGCGCCATCAGTTCGCGGTCGGTCGCATCGACGCCGACGCGCACCTCGATCATGGTTTCGCAGTCCTCGGGCGGCTTGGCTGGCACGTCTGTCATGGCGTGGGCCTTGGCCCGAAGCGGCGCGTTTGTCGAGAGGCTAGCGGGCGAAGGCGTCGTCGAGGAAGCGGGCGATCCCGGCCAGCATCTCGGCGCGGGCCTTGCTGTCGTCGAGGCTGTGCTCGAGATCCTCGAACTCGGTGTAGGAAACCGGCTTGCCCACGTCCTTGAGCGCGTCGGCCATGGCCCGCGAATGGCGCACCGAGACATTCACGTCGAGCGTGCCGTGGAACAGCGCGACCGGGGACTTGAAACGATCCGCGTGGCGCTGCGGGCTGCCCGCAGCGATGTGCGGGCCGGTGCCGAGCTGCTCGTCGCGCGCGCGAAAGCCGGTGTAGCGCCGCGCCTCGTCGCGCAGGAATTCAAGGTCGGTGACAGGCGCGATCGCAACCACAGCCTTGTAGAGGTCGGGATCGACCACCTGCGATTGCAGCGCGGCATAACCGCCGTAGGACCAGCCCACGATGGCGAGCCGTTCGGGGTCGGCAATGCCCTGGGAGACCATCCAGCGCCCCGCGTCGTTGACGTCGCCTATCGCCACGTCCCACGCTTGGTAGCCGTTGCGCCCGAACCACGCCTCGCCATAGCCCGCCGAGCCGCGGTAATTGGGCTGGAGGACGGCATAGCCGAGGGCGGTGAAGAATTGCACCAGCCAGTCAAAGCCCCAGTAATCGCGCGCCGCCGGGCCGCCATGAGGCAGGACGATAGCGGGCAGGCCCTTGCCGTCCGAACCCGGCGGCAGGGTGAGGTAGCCCGGTATCTCGGTCCCGTCGGCGGCGGGGAAGGTCACGGGCCGCATTGGCCCCATCGGCACGCCGACGAGGAATTCGCGCAAGGCGAGAAGTTCCTCGAGCTGGCGGCTGCCCTTGTCGTAGAGATAGATCGTGCCCGGGTCGGTGTCGGAGGAAGCGATGACGAGCAGGCGGCTCTCGTCCGCGCTCGCGCCCGCAATGTCGATCAGCGGCTGGTTCGGCAACGCCTTGGCGAGCGCGGCGGCGAACTTCGCCAGTTCCTCGTCGAAATATTCGACGTCGCGCTTCTCGGTCGCATAGCTCACACCCACGACCCGGCGCTGGCGGCCGATGCGGATGAGACCGTCGACATCCGCGTCGTCGCGCGCGGCGAGAATGCGCGCCTCGGGCACGCCTGTGAGCGGTATTTCGATCAGCGCGCGGTAGCCGTTGATCGTCACATAGGCGAACAGGACATCGCGCTGCCCATCCACCGCGACCGGCGAAAAACCGGGAACCGAGGCCCCGCCGAGCGTCACGCCGTCAAGCTTCTCCCAGCTCTCCTCGCCCTTCCGGCGGACCATGTGGACCCGATCGCCCGTGGCATAGCCGCGCCCGTCGAACAGGGCGCGGGTCTTGAACCGGACCGCGCCGTTCTCGTCGGCGAGGTAGGACACCGCGCCGTCGTCGGGCTGTTCTTCCACCTTGCGCTTGCCGCTTTCGATGTCGATCCGGTCGACCCCGAGCCCCTCGCGGTCGTTGGCGAGGCGGGTGTTGATGCTCGTCTCCTTGATCCACTCGCGCGTCATCAGGATCTGACCCGGCTCGCCCTCCACGTCGAGCGCGACGATATTGCCCCCGTCCTGGTTGAAGCCCAGCGCGCGCCAGTCCTGCCGCTCGGTCAGCTGGTCGGCATCAGAGCCGTCGTCGTCGATCGCGAACATCCGGGTGAAGGGCAAAAGCAGGCCGTCCCCGGTCTTCGCCATGCCGTATATCTGGCACACAATGCGTGCCTCGGTCGCCCATTCGCAGCGCGCCAGGTCGGCGATGATCTCGGTGTTGCCGGCGATGGTCTGGATGCCTTCGTCACTGTCGAGGTCGTAGACCCGCAGCACCTCGGTGTGATTGGGCCCGGGCGCGATCCAGGCGAGCTTCCGGCCAGAAGGGGACAGGCTGATGTCGAGGACCGAGGCGCGAATACCGAAGCGTTCGGCGGTCTTTTCGAGCTCGCCCTTCGCGCCCGCTTCGGCGGTCTGTACGCCCTGCGCGGTTGCGGGAACGGCGAGCGCGCAGAGCGCCGCGCCGGCGAGAAGGCCGGAGAAGCCTTTGACCATAGATTTCATGTGTTTGCCCCCGTTTGCGACTTGGGGCGAACATATCGGGCGAGGCGGACAAGTAAAGCCTAGGTCTTGCAGTAATCCCGCCGGAAGTCGCTTGCGAAGGCGGCGAAGCGCCCCTCCCCGATCGCTACGCGCATCGCCTGCATCAGCTGCTGGTAGAAGGCGAGGTTGTGCTCGGTCACCAATACCGCGCCCAATATCTCGCCCGATTTGTGGAGATGGTGGAGATAGGCACGGCTATAGGTCGCGCAGGTCGGGCAGGTGCAGCGTTCATCGAGCGGCCCGGTGTCCTCGGCATGGCGAGCATTGCGCAGGTTGAGCGGCCCCTCCCACGTGAAGGCTTGCCCGTTACGGCCCGAGCGGGTCGGCAGCACGCAGTCGAACATATCGATGCCCCGCTCGACCGCACCGACGAGGTCGTCTGGCTTGCCCACGCCCATGAGGTAGCGCGGGGCGTTTTCGGGAAGCTGGCCGGGCGCATAGTCGAGCACGCCGAACATCGCCTTCTGCCCCTCGCCCACGGCGAGACCGCCGACCGCGTATCCGTCGAAGCCGATGTCGATGAGCTTCTCGGCCGAGACGCGGCGCAGATGTTCGTCGAGGGCGCCCTGCTGGATGCCGAACAGCGCAGCGCGGCTAGCGTGTTCCTCGCCCGCGTCGAAGCCCTGGCGGCTCCTCTTCGCCCAGCGCATCGACATTTCCATGCTCGCCGCGATCTCGTCCCGCGGGCGGTCGGCGCGCGGGCATTCGTCGAAGGCCATGACGATGTCGGAGCCCAGCAGGCGCTGGATTTCCATGCTGCGTTCCGGGGTGAGCATATGCTTCGACCCGTCGAGGTGGCTGCGGAATTCGACGCCTTCCTCGGTCAGCTTGCGCAGGTCCGACAGGCTCATCACCTGGTAGCCGCCGCTGTCCGTGAGGATCGGGCGCTGCCAGTTCATGAATTTGTGCAGCCCCCCAAGTCGCGCGACTCGCTCCGCGCCGGGGCGCAGCATCAGGTGGTAGGTGTTGCCGAGAATGATGTCGGCCCCGGTCGCGCGCACCGCCTCGGGCTTCATCGCCTTGACCGTCGCGGCCGTGCCCACGGGCATGAAGGCGGGCGTGCGGATTTCGCCGCGCAGCATGGCAATCGTGCCGGTGCGGGCCTTGCCGTCTGTCGCGTGGAGGGTGAAGGAAAAGCGCGGGGACATCATGCACAGCCGCTAGCGTCCTGCGCCTTTGCTGTCACCAAGCGAAAGGGAGCGCCCGCCGCACGGCGGGCGCCCCCTCATCCCTGATCGAAGGTTCAGAACCTGAAGCCGACGCCCGCGGTCGCGCGGACGGTGTCGAAGGCAATCGTGTCGACATTGCCGCGCAGCACCGCGCCGCCGAAAGGCAGGTCGATGCCGACCCCGACGAGGTAGTCGCCGAAGGTGGAATCGAGCCCCGCCGGGACCGCGGCCTCCGGAACGTCGAGGATGTTCGCATAGTCGATGTCGACCCACTGGTAGCCGCCGCGCACATAGAACTTGGTCCCGTTCTCGGTGCGGATGCCAAGCCGTGCCGAGGCGCCGTAATCGGCGTCGAGCGCATCGGTGCCGAGGTTGGCATTGCCCTCGACGCCTGCGAAGAGCGTGTCGGACACCGGGAAATCGACTGCGACGAAGCCGCCGAAGAGCGCGCTGCCGTCATCGACCTCGATGCCGGTGAGGTCGAACACCTCGTCGGCGATGCCGAGATCGTGGTATCCAGCCTGCGCGCCGACGGTGACTTCGGGCTTGTCGCCCGCGTCCTGCGCGAAGGCGAACGAAGGGGCTGCGAGCATGGCAATCGCCAGGCCCGCATGAATGGCGGTGCTTTTCATTATTATGGTTCCCTCACAATTCGCGCCCCGTCGATCGGGGTCGCGACTTGCGAGCTAGGACGCGCCGCCTGTCCGGCAAGTGAATAAATAATTCAGACTTGTCGAAACGCCGATCCGGCCCGACGAACGGCGCTCGATTACTCGCGCAGCCGCCATCCGGTGCGAAAGATGACGGCGATCACCGCGATGCACGCGGCGAGAAAGGCGAGCGTGAGACCGAGCGAAACCACGATGCTGACATCCGAGACCCCATAGAAGGTCCAGCGCAGACCGCTCACGAGAAAGGCGATCGGGTTGACCAGGGCGAGCGCGTCCCACGGCGCGGGCAGGTCATCGATCGAATAGAAGGTTCCGCCGAGAAAGGTCAGCGGCGTGAGGATCAGGAGCGGGATGATGCCGAGCTTCTCGAAACTGTCAGCCCAGATGCCGAGGATGAAGCCGAACAGCGAGAAGCTCGCCGTCACCAGCACGATGAAACCGACCGCCCAGAACGGGTGGACGATGGTGTAATCGACGAAGAAGGTCGCGGTCAGCAGGATGATGCCCGCAAGGATCAGCCCCTTCGTCGCCGCCGCCCCGACGAAGCCGATCAGCGTCTCGGCCACGCCCACGGGCGCGGAGAGCAGTTCGTAGATCGTGCCGGTGAAGCGCGGCATATAGATGCCGAAGGAGGAATTGCTGGTCGTCTCTCCCAGCAGGGTCAGCATCAAGAGGCCGGGGATGATGAAGGCGCCGTAGGGCACGCCGCCGATGGGCTCCATCCGCCCGCCGATCACCGTGCCGAAGACGATGAAATAGAGCGAGGTCGTCAGCACCGGGGAGAGGATCGACTGGAAAGCGGTGCGAAAGGCGCGCATCAGCTCGCGGCGATAGATCGACCAGGCCCCGCGCGCGTTGAAGGAGAAACTCATGCGCCCTGCCCTTCGGCCACCAGCGAAACGAAGATGTCCTCGAGCGAGCTGTCGTGGATGTCGATGCCGACATAATCGATGCCGGCAGCGACCAGCGCCTTGGTCAAATCGGCGATCTCGGCCCGTCCCCGGCCCTTGCCGTCGCCGCCGCGATAGACCAGTTCGCGGCCCTCGGCCCTGACCTCGACCGGGAAGGCCCGGATCGCATCGGGCAGCGCGCCCAGCGGTTCGGCGAGCGCGATGACAGCCTCGGTCGTGCCGAGCCGCTCCATGATGGTCTCCTTGTCCTCGACCATGAGGATGCGGCCGCCGCGAATGATGCCGACGCGGTCGGCCATTTCCTCCGCCTCCTCGATATAATGCGTGGTCAGGATGATCGTGACGCCCTGTTCGCGCAGCGCCGCGATCTGGTCCCACATCCCCTTGCGCAGTTCGACGTCCACCCCCGCAGTCGGCTCGTCGAGAAACAGGAGTTCGGGTTCGTGGGCCAGCGCCTTGGCGATGAGGACGCGGCGCTTCATACCCCCCGACAGCTCGCGGATTTGCGCCGAGCGTTTCTCATAGAGGCTGAGGGATTGCAGGATCTCGTCGATTTTCGCCTTGTCCGGCGAGCGCCCGAACAGCCCGCGCGAATAGGCGACCGCGTGCTGGACCTGTTCGAACATATCGGTCGACAATTCCTGCGGGACCAGCCCGATCCGCCGACGCGCCACGCGCCAGTCGCTTGCCATGTCGTATCCGAAGGCGGTGATCGTCCCCGAAGTCGGCCGCACGAGCCCGCAGACCGCTCCGATCAGCGTTGTCTTGCCCGCGCCGTTGGGGCCAAGCAGGGCGAAGATTTCGCCGCGCCGGATCTCAAGGTCCACGCCGTCGAGCGCGCGCACGCCGCCCTTGTAGACCTTTGAGAGATTCTCGATTTTCAGGATGGGTTCGCTCACGCCCCCGGTGTGGCAGGGCGGCAGCGGATTGCAACCCGCGAGCGTCAACCGCCGGGCAGGAGAAGCGAAGAGTCGCCGTACGAATAGAAGCGGTAGCGCTGCTCGATCGCGTGGGCATAGGCCGCCATCATGCGCTCGCGGGTCATCAGGGCGCTCACCAGCATCATCAGCGTCGATTTGGGCAGGTGGAAATTGGTCATCAGCCCGTCGACCGCGTTGAAGGTGTAGCCGGGCGTGATGAAGATGTCGGTGTCGCCCTCGAAGGGCGCGATGGTGCGGTCGGGACGGGCGGCGCTTTCGAGCAGGCGCAGCGACGTCGTGCCGACCGCGACGATCCGCTTGCCCGCTGCCCGCACGGCGTTGAGACGCTCGGCCACGTCGGGGCGGATCACGCCGAATTCCGCGTGCATCTGGTGGTCGTCGGTGTCCTCGGCCTTGACCGGGAGGAAGGTCCCCGCGCCCACGTGCAGTGTCAGCGTTTCGCGGAGGATGCCGCGCTCGTCGAGCGCATCGACCAGCCTTTGCGTAAAATGGAGCGAGGCGGTGGGCGCCGCCACCGCACCGTCCTTCGCCGCGAACATGGTCTGGTAATCCTCGCGGTCGGCCTCGTCGATCGCGCGCTTGGACGCGATGTAGGGCGGCAACGGCATGGTCCCGGCGCGGTCGAGCAGGACCTCGACCGGTTCCTCGCCCTCGAAGAACAGCGTGACCGAATCGTCACCGTGGCGTGCCTCGGCAATCGCGGTGACACCGCCGCCGAAGACCAGCGCGTCGCCTTCCTTCACCCGTTTCGCGTTCTTGAGGAATGCCTGCCAGCGGCGAAGGTCGATCCGCTTGTGGAGAGTCGCGCCGATCTTCGCCTCGCCGTCCCTGCGCCGCCCTTCGAGCTGGGCCGGGATGACGCGTGTGTCGTTGAAGACGAGGACATCGCCCGGCTCGAGCAGGTCCGGCAAGTCGAGGACGCCCTTGTCTTCCATCGGGGCGGCGGGGTCCGTCCCGCGCACGAGCAGCATTCGCGCCGCATCGCGCGGCCGCACCGGCCGCAGGGCGATGAGGTCCTGGGGAAGATCGAAATCGAAGAGGTCGACACGCATGGCGCGCCGATTAGCCGCATTGGCGCGCGGCGCAAGGCCGATTCGCGCCCCCAGCGGCCCTTACTGCTGGACGGGCGCGCTCAGCATATCGGCGGTGATGTCCTGCTCCATCGCGGGCGGGGCGGTGATCGCGGGCGGCGGCACGTTGTCGGAGGCGATCGATGCCTGCAGGATGCGGGTCGGGTTCTGCGGCGGCTCGCCCCGCTGGATCGCGTCGACTGCGGCGATGTTGTCGATCACCCGGCCGAAGTTGGTGTAGCGCTTGTCGAGGCTGAAACGCGGGTAGAACACGATGAAGAACTGGCTGTTCGCGCTGTTCTCCTCGTTCGCGCGGGCCATCGAAACGGTCCCGCGCACGTGCGGCATGGCGTTGAACTCGGCCTCGAGGTCGGGAAGGTCGGACCCGCCCTGCCCGGTCCCGGTCGGATCGCCGCCCTGGGCCATGAAACCGTCGATCACGCGGTGGAAGATCACCCCGTCGTAAAAGCCCTGCCGGGTCAGCGTCTTGATCCGTTCGACGTGTTTCGGCGCCCAGTCGGGCATCAGCCGGATCGCGACTCTCTCGCCGTTCGACAGGTCGAGCAGCCAGATGTTCTCGCGGTCCTCGTTCATGTCGTAATTGACCTTTTCGTAGAGGCGCGGGCCGGCAGGCGCGACTTCCTCGCGCTCCTTGGCGGCTTCGCCGGTCGTCATGTCCTGCGCGCGGGCAGGCGAAGGGGCGAGCAGCGCGGCAAAAGCGGCCGCGAGCAGCACGAAAAGAACGGCGGTGCTCTGCAGGGTTCTGGGAATGGACACGGGTGTTTTAACTTCCTTGTTCGGGCGCGTTCCTTAACGGCGCGCGCCTGACACTTCAATGAATGATCCCGTGCGCCGCCCTCGCGCGGTCAGTAATCGCCCTTGAGCCCGATCCGCTTGACCCGCTCCAGCACTTCGGACTCGACCTCGGCACTGACGAAGCGGGAGATGTCACCGCCATAAAGCGCGATTTCCTTGACCAGTTTCGACGCGATCGGCTGGAGCGAGACGTCAGCCATGAGGAAGACCGTCTCGATTTCCTCGTCCAATTGCTGGTTCATGCCCGCCATCTGGTATTCGTATTCGAAATCCGCCACCGCGCGCAGGCCGCGGATGATGACGGAGGCGCCCTGCTTCTGCGCGAATTTCACCAGCAGCGCATTGAAGCCGACGACTTCGACATTGTCGAGGCCCATGGCGGCGACCTCGCGCTCGACCATGGCGAAGCGTTCCTGCGTCTCGAACATGGGGTTCTTCGACGGATTGGTGGTGACCCCGATGATCAGCCGGTCGACCAGTTTCGCGCCGCGCCGGATGATGTCGGCATGGCCTTTCGTGATGGGATCGAAAGTCCCGGGATATATCCCGACGCGGGTACTCATTGCCCGGTCCTTTCCCATTCGAACGCGCCCCGGTCTGCGCCCGGTTCGGTGTAGATCGTCAGCATTTCCTGAGCCGGGCTGTCCGGAAGCGCATAGCTGCCGCCCTGCCCCTCGACGAAGCCGCGTTCGAGCGCCGCGGCGCGCATCGCCTCGACGCAGTCCATCGGCGCGGAAAAGGCGAGCATCTGGCGGAAACCCTCGGCATCGGTTCGCTTGTAGGAACCGACGACGGCGACATCCTCGCAGGTCTCGACCCCGAAATTGTCCATGACGAGGATGATCTGCTCCTCGAGCACGTCGGGCCGCGCCTCGCCCGGCTCCTCGCCGGGGATGAGCACGAACAGGACGACGGCGATCACCACGGCGAGCGTGATGTAGATGGCATAGAGCGGCGCTTTCATGGGCGGTGCTCCTCTCCCGGGCCTGCGGCCCTGTCTTGATTGAATTGTATCATGGGATGGTTCGTAAGCTTTCCTCGCCGCTCCGGCTAGCTCACCGGTCGCGTTCCACGATGAATCGGGCGAGTGCGCGCAGCGTGTCGGCTTCGCTGCCGTGGCTGGCGAGGTGCGAAATCGCCTGGTCGACCAGAGCGCGGGCCTGTTCGCGGGCCTTGTCGACGCCCATCAGCGTGACGAAGGTCTGCTTGCCCTGCACCTCGTCCTTGCGCAGCGCCTTGCCCGCCTTTTCCTCGTCGCCGGTCACGTCGAGCAGGTCGTCGGCGATCTGGAAGGCAAGCCCGATGTCGCGCGAATAGGCGCGCAGGTGCGCGCGCGCGCTGTCGGGAACCCGCCCGAGGATCGCGCCCATCTCGACGCTCGCGCCGAGCAGCGCACCGGTCTTCAATTGCTGGAGCCGCGTGACTGCGCTGAGGTCGTAGTCCACGCCCTCCTCGTCGGCGACCATGTCCATCATCTGTCCGCCGGCCATGCCGTTCATGCCCGAGGCGTGGCCGAGCGTCGCGATCAGCTCGCTGCGCACGAAGGGGTCCGAACTGGTGTCGGGATCGGCAAGGATGTCGAAGGCGAGCGCGTGGAGCGCGTCGCCTGCCAGCACCGCAGTCGCCTCGTCATAGACGCGGTGAACGGTCGCCTTGCCGTGGCGCAATTCGTCGTCGTCCATGCAGGGCAAGTCGTCGTGGATCAGCGAATAGACGTGGATCGCCTCGATCGCCGTGCCGACGCGGATCGCGGCCTCGCGGCTGACGCCGTACATCTCCGCCGTGCTCGCGACCAGCAGCGGGCGGACCCGCTTGCCGCCGCCGATGGTGGCATAGCGCATCGCCTCGACAAGCCGCGCGCGCGTATCCTCCGGCACGGGCAACAGCGCATCGAAGCTCGCGTCGATTTCTGCTTGCACGCGCTTGAGCCCGTCGGCGAGCAGGTTACCTTCCATCCCGACCAAGGCCATGTCAGCGCGTCTCGTCGAGCGGCGCGGTGCCGGTCGGGCGGCCGCCCGGATCGGTCACGATCTTCTCGATCCGCGCCTGCGCCGCGTCGAGCCGCTTCTGGCAAGCCGCCCGCAGTTTCTCGCCGCGTTCGTAAAGCGCAATCGATTCGTCGAGCGGCACGTCCCCGCTTTCAAGCTGGCGCACCACCTGTTCGAGCGCGGCCAGCGCCTGCTCGAAGCTCATGTTTTCGATATCGGCCGCCGGCGAGGCGGCGTTCGTTCCCTCGTCCATGGCGGCGAGCATTGACGGTGCACCGCGCGGCGGTCAAGGCTGGCCCTCAAACAGGACAGGGCAACAGGGGAAGAAAGCACAATGGTGAAGTGGATCACGGCCTATCTCGCCGCGGCGCTGGTGTTCGGCCTGCTAGACGCGATGTGGCTGCGCTGGGCGGCGGGCAACCTCTACCGTCCGGTCATCGGCGAAATCATGGCCGAGGATTTCGACATGGCCGCAGCCGGCGTGTTCTACGCGGTCTATCTCGCGGGCATGGTGTGGTTCGCGATTCGCCCAGGGATCGAGAGCGCCTCGGTCGGATATGCGCTCCTCAACGGCGTGCTGCTCGGCGCGCTGTGCTATGCGACCTTCGACCTCACCAGCCAGGCCGTGTTCAAGGTCTGGGCGACGAAGATCAGCGTGCTCGACATCTTCTGGGGCGCCTTTGCCACCGGCACGACAAGCGCGATCGCCACATGGATCACGCTGCGCTTTGTCGGCGCAGACTAGAAGAGCGAAGCAGGGGTCGCACTCATGTTCATCGGTCATTTCGCCCCGGCCTTCGCCGCTGCCGCGCTAAGCGAGCGGAGCCCCAAGCTGGGCACGCTGTTCGTCGCAGCGCAGCTGGTCGACTGGGGTTTCTTTTCGCTCGCGCTGGCCGGGGTCGAAAAAATGCGCGTCGAGGAAGGGGCGACGGCGATGGTTCCGTTCGATCTCTACTATATGCCCTACACGCACAGCCTTGCAGGATGCGGCGCATGGGCGGTCGGCTTCGCGCTGGTCGTAGCGCTGTGGCAGCGCAGCGCGGCGGGCGGGCTGATCGCAGGCGTCGTGGTGATGTCGCACTGGGTTCTCGACTGGCTGACCCATGCGCCGGACCTGACCCTAGCCGGTTCGCCGCCCGCCTATGGCCTCGGCCTGTGGGATTATCCGCTCATCGCGATGCCGCTGGAACTCGGGCTCACGCTTGCTGCCTTCGTCTTCTACTTTTCCCGCACGCGCGGGCCGGTGGGACAGCCGCTGGTGCTGCTCGCCGCGCTCCTCGCCTTGCAGGGTGTCAACTGGTTCGCCCCGCACCCGGCCGAAGCGGGCGCGTTTCTCTACATCCAGGCGCTTGTCGCCTTCGGCGTGCTGACCGCGCTCGCCTGGTGGGTGGGGGAGAACCGGCAGCGCATCCGAAGAGGCGGCTTGGCGGCTCGGCCCGCGTGACCTAAAGGGCGCGCCCAAGGAGCCTCTTTCATGACTGCCATCACCCCCGAAATCGTCTCCCAGCACGGCCTCAGCGAAGAGGAATACGAGCGCGTCCTCCATGCGCTCGGGCGCGAGCCGAACCTCGTCGAGCTCGGCATCTTCTCGGTCATGTGGTCGGAGCATTGCAGCTACAAGTCGAGCCGCGTGCACCTGAAGAAGCTGCCGACCGAGGCCGATTGGGTGATCTGCGGCCCGGGCGAGAACGCGGGCGTGATCGACATCGGCGAAGGGCCGGAAGGGCAGAAACTTGCGGCGATCTTCAAGATGGAGAGCCACAACCACCCCAGCTACATCGAGCCCTACCAGGGCGCGGCGACGGGCGTGGGCGGCATATTGCGCGACGTCTTCACCATGGGCGCGCGTCCAGTCGCGAACATGAACGCGCTGCGTTTCGGGCGGGCTGAACATCCGAAGATGAAGCATCTCGTGAAAGGCGTCGTCTCGGGAATCGGCGGCTACGGCAATTGCGTGGGCGTTCCGACCGTTGGCGGCGAGACGAATTTCCACCCCGCCTATGACGGCAACATCCTCGTCAACGCGATGACCGTCGGGATCGCGGACGCGGACCGGATCTTTTATTCGGCTGCCACAGGCGTCGGCAACCCGATCGTCTATGTCGGCTCCAAGACCGGGCGCGACGGCATCCACGGCGCCACCATGGCGAGCGCCGATTTCGAGGAGGATGCCGAGGCCAAGCGCCCCACGGTGCAGGTCGGCGACCCCTTCACCGAAAAGCTGCTGATCGAGGCGTGCCTCGAACTGATGGCGACCGATGCGATCGTCGCTATCCAGGACATGGGCGCGGCGGGCCTCACCTCGTCCAGCGTCGAAATGGCGACCAACGGCAATGCGGGCATCCGGCTCGACATGAACAAGGTGCCCTGCCGCGAAGAGGGCATGACGCCTTACGAGATGATGCTTTCGGAGAGCCAGGAGCGGATGCTCATGGTGCTCAAACCGGGCCGCGAGGCGGAGGCCGAGGCGATTTTCCGCAAGTGGGAGCTCGATTTCGCAGTGATCGGCGAGGTCACAGACACGCGGCACATGGTGCTCGAATGGAATGGCGAAGTAGTGTGCGACATCCCGCTCGGCCCGCTTGCCGCCGACGCGCCGGAATACGAGCGCCCCTACCTCTCCCGCGAGGAATACGCCGCATGGGTCAACATACCGCGCCTTTCCGAAGTGCCCGAGAGTGCGGACCCCGGCGCGGATCTCCTGAAACTGCTCGCCTCCCCCAACCTCGCCTCGCGCCGCTGGATCGCGGAGCAATACGACAGCCAAGTCATGGGCGACACGCTCCAGACCGGGGGCGACGCAGCGGTGGTGCGCATCCACGGAACCAATCGCGCGCTCGCGATCAGCACCGACTGCACCCCGCGCTATGTCTATGCCGACCCCTATGAGGGCGGAAAGCAGGCCATTGCAGAGGCTTGGCGAAACCTGTGCGCCGTGGGCGCGCGCCCGCTTGCGGTCACCAATTGCCTCAATTTCGCCAACCCGCAGCGGCCCGAGATCATGAGCCAGTTCGTCCACGCCCTCGAAGGCATGGGCGATGCCTGCCGCGCGCTCGATTTCCCGATCGTGAGCGGCAACGTCTCGCTATACAACGAATCGAAGGCGACCGGAGGCGGCAGCGCGATCCTGCCCACCCCCGCAATCGGCGGGGTCGGCGTGATTGAGGATGCCGCCAAGATGACTACCCCCGCCTTCAAGGCCGAGGGCGATGCGATCTACCTCGTCGCGCCCGAGTTCTGGGCGCACCCCGACCCGACGCGCTCGCATCTCGGCCAGTCGCTCTGGCTCGCGGTGATCGAGGGCCGGGAGGAAGGCCGCGCGCCGCCGGTGGACCTCGAAGCCGAACGCGGTGCGGGCGAGATCGTGCGTCGCCTGATCGCGGAAGGGCTGCTTTCGGCGGTCCACGATGTCTCCGACGGCGGGCTCGCCGTCGCAATCGCTGAAATGGCGCTTGCCGGGAATCTCGGCGCGCAGCTGTCGCGCAATGTTGCCTACACGCCCGCCCAGTGGTGGTTCGGCGAGGACCAGGCGCGCTACGTCATCACCGTCTCGCCGGAGAAGGCCGACGCCTTCAACCGGATCGTCGCCGAGGGGCCGGAAAGCCCGCAGGCCGAACTGGTCGGCTTCACCCGGATCGGAACCGTCGGCGGCGACACTATCCTCGGGCAGAGCCTCGACGCGCTGCGCGAGGCGCACGAGAGCTTCTTCCGCGACTGGATGGAAGCCTAGGCCGCTTCCGCGCCGCCCAGCGTCAGTTCTTCGCGGACATTGCCTTCGGATTCGAGGATGCGCAGGCACTCGCGGTAAATCACCGGCTTTGCAATGCCGAGCCGCGCGCGCGCCTCGTCGATGTCCTCTCGCATCAGCGCCGCGATATCCTGGTGCGCGATCTTCGCTGCGGCGCGCCCATTGCGCTGGCCTTCGCGCACCGCCCTGAACAGCGGCGCTTTCGTGCCCGACACCTTCGCGATCTGCCGCGCCCCGGCATAGGCGATGAAAAGCAGGCCCTTGTTGTGATTCTGCGAATAGGAAAAGCCGAGCAGCGCCGCCTCGCCCAGGGCATCGCGGCCATAGCCGGTCAGCACGTGGAACAGGTCATGCGTGTCGCGCAGGCGGTCGAAATACCATTGGGTGAGATCCCTGGGCAGGCTTTCGGGCGGAGCCCACTTGTGGCTTTCCGCGACCAGGCCGGCCGCGCTCAATCCCTCGCGCTTCATGAAGGCGATGTAGCGCTGCGCGACGCTGTTCTCGCCGCAATCGGCCCAGCGGTCGTGATCGTCGAGCATGGCGGGAATGTCCTGCCCCTCGGCGAGGAAACGCTGCCCCTCTGGCGAAAGAATGAAGTCGCGCGCCTGTTCATGGCTGCGTTTTCCCTTGGTCGCCTCGATGATGTGAAAGACCTGTTCGGTGTCCTCCTTGTCCTCGACCAGCTTGCCGAAGTGGTGCAGCACCTTGAGCGGGCGGATTCCGGAAATCCGGCGTTCGGGCGCGACCAGCGGGAGATCGGTAGGGGTCATCTTTGCCTCCTTGGGACGCACCTTATTTACATCCCTGTCAGTTACGTGTCCACTTCACAAAAGCGCGAACCGCCCGGATAGAGGGCGCATGAAACCGCACGACACCCTACCCTACTCGCTGCCGCGCCTTTCGGACGAGGAAAGCGTGGCCCGAGCACGCGCTATGCGCGACCGGCTCCGCGAACGCCGGACCTGCCGCTATTTCTCGGACGAGCCGGTCCCGCGCGAAGTGATCGAGGCCGCGATCGAGGCGGCGGGCACGGCCCCCAACGGCGCGAACCACCAGCCCTGGCATTTTGCGGTCGTCGCCTCGCCCGATAAAAAGCGGGCGATCCGGCTTGCGGCCGAGGGCGAAGAGCGGCGCTTCTATGGCGAGGACGGCGATGATCCCAAGGCGAGCGAGGAATGGCTCGCGGCGCTTTCGGGCCTAGGCACCGATGCGGACAAGCCCTTTCTAGAGACCGCGCCTTTCCTCATCGTCGTCTTCGGCCAGCGCAAGGGCGGTCTCGAAGAGGATGGGTTCACACAGAACTACTACGTGAACGAAAGCGTCGGGATCGCCTGCGGGATGCTCATCGCGACGCTGCACGAAGCGGGGCTGGCGACGCTGACGCATACGCCATCGCCGATGGGCTTCCTGCGCGAAGCCTGCGGGCGGCCCGAATGGGAAAAGCCGGTGATGATCGTCGTGGTCGGCCACCCGAGCGCGGATGCGACCGTCCCGGCGAAGGCATTGCGCAAGAAGCCGCTGTCGCAGATCGCAAGCTGGCTCTAGGCCGCCACCGCCTCCGCATCGTCCCTCTGCGTCGCGAGCAGGTCGTAGGGGTCCAGCCCTTCCTCGCGCCAGATTCGGTGGCATTCGCGGTATTGCGTCGGCTCGGGAATGTTGAGCGCCTCGCGAACGCGGTCCAGCGGTTGCTTCAGCAGCTCGCGGATCGGCTGTTCGATGAGGCGCGGCGCGCCCTTGCCGGTGCGCTTCGCCTGATTCACCGCACCCATGACCGGGGCTTTCGAACCCCACGTCATCTTCTTGATGTTGGCAGCGCCCGCATAGCCGATCAGCAGGTGGCCGTGGGTCGGCGATTGGCCGTGGGTGAAGAGCAGCACGCATTGCTCGCCCAGCGCGTCGCGGCCATAGCCGGTCAGCACGTGGAAGAGATCATGCGTGTCGCGCGAACGCTCGGCGAACCACTGCACGAGGTCGGGATATTTCGGCCGGCCGAGCTTTTCAGCCTCGGCGACCAGCCCCGCCGCCGAAAGCCCTTCGCTCTCCATGAAGTCGCAATAGGCGTGCGCGAGGCTGCCCCTGGGCGTGCGGCGCAGGGCGGCGTGATCATCGAGGATTTCGGGCAGGTTCGGCTCGGTCCGGCGCAGCAATTCGCCGCGTTCGGACAGGGCGAGATCCCTCACCCGCGGCAGGAAATCCTTCGAAGGGAGCGACTCGTAGATCTTGAAGACAAGGCTGGTGTCTTCCTTGTCCTTCATCAGGAGGCGGAAATTCCTGATCGCGCGCGGTAACGAGTAACGAGGCTGCGGCCGGTCGGGATGGCGCAGCACCGTGCCGTCGGCAGCGGTCAGGGTGGAATAGTCGATCGACTTCGTCATGGTCGGAGCCTTCATCCTTCGCGGCGGCTTTACACCGCGCTACTTACATCGATGTAAATAGCATCATCCGGTTCCGTTTCAAAACCCTTTCGCCGCGCAAGGCCCACCGCCCGGCTCGGATCAGCCCTTTTCGACCCAATCCGCGCGCGGGATGCCGAACAGGGCGAGTACCGCCGTAAGGTCGCCCCTGTCGATCCGCCCGTTCGCCGCCGCGCGCGCTTTCGGCTTGGCGCGATAGGCGAAGCCGTAGCTCGCCGCTTCGATCATCGGGATGTCATTCGCCCCGTCGCCGGTCGCGAGGCTGTGCGCTTCCCCGCCGAGCCCTTCCATCTCCTCGGCCAGCACGCGAGCCTTCACGCCGGCATCGGTAAGCGGCCCTTCGAGTTCGCCGGTAAGCTTCCCGCCCTTCACTGCGAGCCGGTTGCCGACCACCCGGTCGAAGCCGAGCCGCGTCGCGACGGGATCGGCGAAATGGTGGAAGCCGCCAGTGACGAGGACGCTGCGAGCGCCCCTTGCCGCGAGCGTCGCGACGAGCGTGGCAGCGCCCGGCGTAGGTCGAATTCGCTCCTCGAGACAGCGGTCTATCGCCGTTTCCTCCAATCCTTCGAGCAGAGCGACGCGTTCGCGCAGCGCGGCTTCGAAATCGAGCTCTCCCTGCATTGCGCGTTCGGTGATCGCGGCGATCTGCGGCTTGATCCCGGCGTAATCGGCGAGTTCGTCGATGCATTCCTGCCCGATCATGGTGGAATCCATGTCCGATACGAACAGGTGCGGCACGATGATCTCGCCGCCCGTGGCCCCCGTCCCCACCAAGGCGTCGCACGGGCCGAAATGCGCGTCGATCCCCTCGAGGACGGCGGCGGGCTCGGCATCGGCGAAGGACAGTTGCAGCACGCCGTCGCAATGCTGCAGCATCACCGCCGCCGCGACCGGCATCCCCTTCTCCGCGAAGGATGCCAGCGCCGCGTCGAGCCGCGCCTCGAGCGCGGGCGCCGGGCCCGCTTCTTCGGTTCCCTGCGACGTCTGGTCTGCTATCAGCCGGGCTATGAGCACCAGGCAATCTCCTGAAAAATCCTTTGAGGGCGACGTGGCCACGCGCCCGCTCGCGCTCATCGCAGGGCCGACCGCGAGCGGCAAGAGCGCTCTTGCCCTGCGCCTCGCCGACAGGTGGAAGGGCGAGGCCCGCATCATCAACGCCGATTCGATGCAGGTCTATCGCGACATCCCGATCCTTTCCGCCGCGCCGGGCGAGGAGGAGCGCTCTCGCGCGCCGCACCTGCTCTACGGCGAATGGGACGGAGCCGAAGCCTGCTCGGCTGCCGCATGGGCGCAGGCGGCGAAGGAAGTCATCGAAACGGCGCACGCGGACGGTGCGCTCCCCATCCTCGTCGGGGGGACGGGGATGTATATCAAGGTCTTGCTCGAAGGGATCGCCCCCATCCCCGCGATCGACCCCGAGATCCGCGCCGTGGTCCGGGCACTTCCCGTCGAAAGCGCCTATGCGGCGCTGATGATGGAGGATCCGGAGCGCGCGATCGAACTTGCCCCCACCGACAGCCAGCGCATCGCCCGCGCGCTCGAGGTCAAGCGTTCGACCGGCGTGACGCTGGCCGACTGGCAGCGGGCGAAGACGGGCGGGATCGGGGAGGAAATGGACCTTCACGCAGCCGTCTTAATGCCCGAACGCGAAGGGCTCTATGCCCGCTGCGATGCGCGCTTCGAGGCGATGCTGGAGGCCGGGGCGGTTGGCGAAGTCGAAGCCCTGCTCGAGCGCGGGCTCGACCCTTCCCTTCCCGTGATGCGCGCGATTGGCGTGCCGGAAATCGCCGCCTACCTTGCGGGCGAAACGAGCCGCGAGGCCATGATTGCCGAGGGCCAGCAATCGACCCGCAACTACGCCAAGCGGCAATACACATGGCTGCGCCACCAGTCGGGCACAGGCTGGCAGACCATTCCCGAAAGCGGTGAATCCGAAAATATCTCTACGGTGAATATTTTCGCATCATTATTACGTGATTAAGGGTTGACGCATTAGATTCTGCCGCCTACCTCGGCCTCGCAAGCCCGGCGGAAGCGGGGCCATTGTTTCGGTTTCGTCATGCAAGGCACCTATGGCCGCACAGTGACGACAGGTTGATTGAAAGGTTCCCGTGATGCTCGTCCTTCTTATCGTAGATGGTGCTGGCTGATTGGGGATTTCTTCCGCGTGATTTTCCCGATCGGCCCGATGCGACCCACGCTTCGGGCCGGTTTCGTATGAGGAGTTTGGTGAAGTGGCGCAGCGTTCGGGAGCCGCCCTGTTGATGGATTGCCTTGGCGAGCAGGGAGTCGAATTCGTCTTTGGCTATCCCGGCGGTGCGGTGCTTCCCATATACGACGAATTGTTCGGGCATCCCTCCATCCGTCACATCCTCGTCCGCCACGAAGCGGGCGCGGCGCACGCGGCCGAAGGCTATGCCCGCGCGACCGGGAAGCCGGGCGTCGTGCTCGTCACCAGCGGGCCCGGTGCGACCAATGCCGTGACGGGCATCGCGGATGCCTTCATGGATTCGATCCCGATGGTCGTCATCACCGGGCAGGTTCCCACGGGCCTTATCGGCACCGACGCCTTCCAGGAGGCGGACACGGTCGGCATCACCCGCCACTGCACCAAGCACAATTACCTCGTGAAGGATCCCGCCGACCTCGCCGCGACGGTCGAGGAAGCCTTCCGAATCGCCACCACCGGACGCCCCGGCCCGGTCGTGATCGATATTCCCAAGGACGTGCAGATCGCGGTCCCCGGAATGTCGCGCCGCGCCGCCCCCGCCCCGCACCGCTACCAGCCCCAGATGGTCGCGCCCGCCGAGCAAGTCGCCGAAGCGATCGAGATGATCGAAAACGCCGAGCGACCGATCCTCTACACCGGCGGCGGCGTGATCAATTCCGGGCCCGAGGCGAGCCGCCTGCTGCGCGCTTTCCAGGACCTGACCGGCGCGCCCGTCACCTCGACCCTCATGGGCCTCGGTGCCTTCCCCCACGACCATCCCGACTGGCTCGGTATGCTCGGGATGCATGGCACTTACGAAGCGAACATGGCGATGAACCAGTGCGACGTTATGGTCTGCATCGGCGCGCGCTTCGACGACCGGGTGACGGGGCGGCTCGATGCCTTCAGCCCGAATTCGAAGAAGATCCACATCGACATCGACCGTTCGTCGATCAACAAAAACGTGCCGGTCGAACTGGGCATCGTCGCCGATTGCGCCACCGCACTCGGCCAGCTGGTCGAGGCATGGGGCACCCGCAAGGGACAGGATCTGGGCGAGTGGAAGGCCCGCATCGCCGGTTGGCGCGCGCGCGAATGCCTCGCCTATCCGGAGACCTCCAAAAAGGACCCGGCCGCGATCATGCCGCAGAAGGCGGTCGAGCGGCTGTTCGCGCTGACGAAGGACCGCTCGCCGATCATCACCACCGAGGTCGGCCAGCACCAGATGTGGGCGGCGCAATATTTCGGTTTCGCCGAGCCGAACAAGTGGCTCACCAGCGGTGGGCTCGGCACGATGGGCTACGGCCTTCCCGCCGCGATCGGCGCGCAATTGGGCAACCCGGACGCGCTGGTGATCGACATCGCCGGCGAGGCGAGCATCCAGATGAACATCCAGGAACTCGGCACGGCCTCGCAATACCGCCTGCCGGTCAAGGTCTTCATCCTCAACAACGAATACATGGGCATGGTCCGCCAGTGGCAGGAGCTGACCTATGAAAGCCGCTATTCGAATTCCTACTCGGACAGCCTGCCCGATTTCGTTCGCCTTGCCGAAGCCTACGGCTGGAAGGGCATCCGCATCACCGAGCGCGGCGAGCTCGACGCGGGGATCGAGGCCATGCTCACCCATGACGGCCCGGTGATCGTCGATTGCTGCGTCGCCAAGGACGCGAACTGCCTGCCGATGATCCCGTCGGGTGCGGCGCACACCGATATGCTGCTCTACGGGGACCAAGTGCTCGGCACGATGGACGACGAAGCGAAGGCGCTGGTGTGAGCCCCATGAAGATCGCCGAAGCGCCTTCCGAGCGCCACGTCCTCACCGTCATGGTCGACAACGAGCCGGGCATCCTCGCCAAGATCACCGGCCTGTTCACCGCGCGCGGCTACAATATCGACAGCCTGACCGTGGCCGACATCACCGAGGACCACGCGATCAGCCGCATCACCATCGTCACCAACGGGCCGCCGGCGGTGATCGACCAGATCGAGGCGCAGCTCGAGAGGCTGGTGCCGGTCCACAAAGTCACCGACCTGACCACCGCCGGACCTCACGTCGAACGCGAACTGGCGCTCATAAAGGTGGCGGGCACGGGCGAAAAACGGGTCGAGGCCCTGCGCATCGCGGAGCTTTTCCGGGCCAAGGTGGTCGACACGACCACGCACAGCTTCGTTTTCGAGCTCACCGGTAGCCCCGACAAGATCGACAGTTTCATCGTGCTGATGCGCGAACTCGGCCTCGTCTCCGTGGGCCGGTCGGGCGTCGTCGGGATGCTGCGCGGCGCCGGGGGGGCGTGAAGCACCACTTTCAATGAACCGCGCGCGGGCCTAGGCCGGGCGCAAACACCATTCGCCGGGACACTGCTCTCCGGCGCTCCGCGACACGAGGGGAATACGAGAAATGAAAGTCTACTACGACGCCGATGCCGACCTGAACCTTATCAAGTCCAAGAAGATCGCCGTGCTCGGCTATGGCTCGCAGGGCCACGCCCATGCCCAGAACCTGCGCGATTCAGGCGTCGCCGAAGTCGCCATCGCCCTGCGCGAAGGGTCGGCTTCCGCGAAGAAGGCCGAAGCCGCGGGGTTCAAGGTGCTCTCGAACACCGAGGCGGCGAAGTGGGCCGACGTGCTGATGATCCTCGCGCCGGACGAGCACCAGGCTGCGATCTGGGAAAACGATCTTGCGGGCCACATGAAGCCCGGCTCCGCCATCGCCTTTGCGCACGGGCTCAACATCCACTTCGGCCTGATCGAGGCCCCTTCCGACATCGACGTCATCATGATCGCACCCAAAGGGCCGGGCCACACCGTGCGCAGCGAATATGTCCGCGGCGGCGGCGTCCCCTGCCTCATCGCGGTCCACCAGGACGCCTCCGGCTCCGCTCACGATGTCGCGCTCGCCTATGCTGCGGGCGTCGGCGGCGGGCGTTCGGGGATCATCGAGACGAACTTCAAGGAGGAGTGCGAGACCGACCTGTTCGGCGAGCAGGCCGTCCTGTGCGGCGGGATCACCCACCTCATCCAGGCCGGGTTCGAAACGCTGGTCGAGGCCGGATACGCCCCCGAAATGGCCTATTTCGAGTGCCTCCACGAAACCAAGCTGATCGTCGACCTGCTCTACGAAGGCGGGATCGCGAATATGCGCTACTCGATCTCGAACACCGCGGAATACGGCGACATCACCACCGGCCCGCGGATCATCACCGACGAGACCAAGGCAGAGATGAAGCGGGTGCTGGCCGACATCCAGTCGGGCCGGTTCGTCAAGAACTTCGTGCTCGACAATCGCGCTGGCCAGCCCGAACTCAAGGCCGCCCGCAAGGCCGCCGAGGCGCACCCGATCGAAAAGACCGGGGCGGAGCTGCGCGCGATGATGCCGTGGATCGGCGAAGGCAAGCTCGTCGACCGCGAGAAGAACTAGGTCGACAAGGAAACGAACTGAGGGACGCGAGGGAGGCGAGCCGCTGCGCTTGCCTCCCCGCCCCGGCCCCGCGACAGGAGGCCCATGCGCCTTTCCGATTGCCACCGCATCGACGATTTCCGCAAGCTGGCGAAGCGCCGCCTGCCCTTCCCCGTGTTCGACTATATCGACGGGGCGGCGGACGACGAGCTGACCAAGGCGCGCAACACCGCCGCTTACGATGAATGCGACCTCGTGCCGGACGTGCTCGCAGGGGTCGCCGAAATCGACACGAGCTGCACCATTCTCGGGCGCAGATCGGCGCTTCCGCTGATGCTCTCACCCACCGCGGTCCAGCGCGCATTCCACTGGCAGGGCGAGACGGCGGTGGCGAAGGCGGCGGAGAAATTCGGCCTCTGGTTCGGCATATCGAGCCTCGCGACGCGCAGCATCGAGGAAATCGCCGCGCTCACCTCCGGCCCCAAGCTGTTCCAGCTCTACGTCCACAAGGACAAGTCGCTCAACACCCACATGATCGAGCGCTGCCAGGCGGCGGGCTTCGACGCGCTCGCGCTGACGGTCGACACGATCGTTTCGGGCAAGCGCGAACGGTGCCTCCATTCGGGCTTCACCACCCCGCCCCGCTTCACGCCGGCGAGCGTCATTTCCTATGCCACGAAGCCGAAATGGACGCTCGACTACCTCCTGCGCGAGAAATTTCGCCTGCCGAATCTCGACACCCACGTCGCCGAGGGGTCGAGCAAGGCACTGAGCATCGCGGATTACTTTAACACCATGCTCGACACCTCGATGGACTGGTCGACTGCGGCAGCTATCCGCGAGCAATGGGGCGGGACTTTCGTGCTGAAAGGCGTGATGAGCGCCGCCGACGCGCGCCGGGCGGTCGAAATCGGGGCGGATGCGATAATGCTCTCGAACCACGGCGGACGGCAGTTGGACGGCAGCCGCGCGCCGTTCGACCAGCTGCCTGAAATCGTAGAGGCGGTCGGCGGCGAGATCGAGATCATCTGCGACGGCGGCATCCGGCGCGGCACGCACGCTCTGAAAGCCCTGTGCGCGGGCGCGAACGCGGCTTCGGGCGGTCGGCTCTATCTCTACGCGCTGGCGGCGGCGGGACAGGACGGGGTCGAACGCGCGCTTGCGATCCTGAAGGACGAGATCGAGCGCGGGATGCGCCTGATGGGCGTGACCAGCGTGAACCAGCTCACCCGCGAGCGCCTGCGCTGGCGATGAAGAGCGCCAAACCCGCCTCGTGGCACAGGAACGGGCCGAAAGGTCGCGAGGCCACGCGGCCGGCCCGCAGGCCCGTAGGGCCAAGGGCATCGCATCGCGGATGCGATGGCGGAAACGAGAATGTCATGAAACCGCAACTTGGCGGGCGTCATGGCGCTTCGCGAACTGAGTCAGGATCACGCCCGATGACCAAGCCCTTCGCCTGCGCGCTGATTGCCCCGCTCGCCTTCGCGCTTGCCGCCTGCGGTTCGCAAACGCCCGCCGAAAGCGGGAACGATGCCGACACTTTCGCCGAGCGAATCAAGGGCGCCACCCCTGCCCCGGCCCCCAATGCGACCGAACCCCCGCGCGTCGCCGCCCCGCTACCCGGCGCAGCGCCCGGCCCCTACGCCCCCGGCACCGCGACCGATCCCGAAGCGAAAACCTGCAACGCGCCCGCAATGGGCCCTTACATCGGCAAGGTCGCGGACGATGCGACACGAGCGGAAATCATGCAGGTGATCGGCGGCGCCAACGAGGTGCGCTTCATCCAAGCCGGCTCGCCCTATATCAAGCCCGACCCGACCAATCCGCGGCTCAACCTGATGCTCGACGCGCAGAACATCATCCGCGACGCGCGCTGCGGCTGAGGCGCGCAATATTGCCGCCGCACGGGCCTTGAGCGCAAGATAAGTGCCCTTCCCCCTTGCATGGGCGCGCGCAATCGGCATAAGGCGCTTCGCATGAACCGGACCGGCCTCTCGCTTCTACGACTTATGCGCCCTTGGGCGTGAGGGTCCGCGCGTGAAGAAGGCGCGGCCTCGCTCCCAAGGGTGACGCTGCCGCACTTCCTCCCGACATTCAGAAGCGATTTTCCTCCATGCTCAAGGACCCTTCCGCCAAGTATCGCCCGTTCGGGCAGATCGACCTGCCCAACCGCCAGTGGCCAAGCCGCCTGATAGAGCGCGCGCCGCGCTGGCTTTCGACCGACCTCAGAGACGGCAACCAGTCGATCATCGACCCGATGGACGCAGTGAAGAAGCGCCGCTTCTTCGACCTGCTCGTCGAAATCGGGGTGAAGGAGATCGAAGTCGGCTTTCCGAGCGCCGGGGCAACCGAGTTCGATTTCATCTCCGGGCTCGTGCGCTCGGGCGATATCCCCGACGACGTGACCGTGCAGGTCCTCACGCAAAGCCGCGAAGACCTCATCCGCACCAGCTTCGACAGCCTCGAAGGCGCGCGTGCGGCGATCGTCCATCTCTACAACGCGGTCAGCCCCGCCTGGCGAGACATCGTCTTCCGCATGAGCAAGGACGAGGTGAAGGCCATCGCCGTTGCCGGCGCGAAAATCATGCGCGACGAGGCGGCAAGGCGCCCCGGCACCGACTGGCACTTCCAGTATTCGCCGGAGACATTCTCCACCGCCGAACTCGATTTCTCGATCGAGGTTTCAGCCGCGGTAATGGAGGTGCTCCAGCCCACGGTCGACCACCCCATCATTCTCAACCTGCCCGCCACCGTCGAGGCGGCGACGCCCAATGTCTACGCCGACCAGATCGAGTATTTCTGCCGTCACCTGCCCAACCGCGAGGCGGCGGTGATCTCGCTCCACACCCACAACGACCGCGGCACGGGCGTCGCCGCGGCCGAGCTGGGCCTGATGGCGGGGGCGGACCGGGTCGAAGGCTGCCTGTTTGGAAACGGCGAGCGCACCGGCAATTGCTGCCTCGTCACCATGGCGCTCAATCTCTACACGCAAGGGGTCGATCCGGGCCTTGATTTCTCCGACATCGACCGGGTCATCGAGACGGTCGAATACTGCAACGACCTGCCCGTCCACCAGCGCCACCCCTATGGCGGCGAACTTGTCTTCACGGCCTTTTCCGGCAGCCACCAGGACGCGATCAAGAAAGGCTTCGAAGCGCGCGAGACGCAGAACGATCCTCAGTGGCGCGTTCCTTACCTGCCGATCGACCCGGCAGACCTCGGGCGCAATTACGAGGCCGTGATCCGGGTCAATTCGCAATCCGGCAAGGGCGGCTTCGCCTGGGTGCTGGAAAAGGACCAGGGGCTCAAACTGCCCAAGCGGATGCAGGCCGATTTTTCCAAGGAGGTCCAGCGGCTCGCCGACGAGATCGGGCGCGAACTCAATGCCGCCGACATCTGGCAGGCATTCCGCCGCCACTACCACGTCCACACGCCCGACAAGCATTTCCAGCTGGTCGACTACGAGGAAAGCCGCGCCTCGGACGGGACGCGAATCTTCGCTGGAACCATCGCGGTCGAGGGCGAGGAACGCAGCGTATCGGGACGCGGCAACGGACTTATCTCTTCGGTGATGGGCACGCTTCGCGAAGCCTTCGGCGTCGAACTCGAGGTGGCAGACTATTCCGAACACGCGCTCGGCACCGGAACGAATGCCAAGGCAGCCGCCTACATCGAATGCAAAGCAGCGGACGGGCGAACGATCTGGGGCTGCGGCATCGACGAGGACGTCGCCACGGCAAGCGTGCGCGCGGTGCTTTCGGCGGCCAATTCGGCGGTCGAACGCGCTCGCTAGGCCGGGACGGGCCGCGCGGGGGTATGCGGGGAAACTCCGCCCCGCCCGGCATCATTTAAGCGAGTGCGCCGAACGCTGCTGCCGCTCCTCCGCCACTGGTGACGGGACGATCATGGCCCTCGTCACCAGCCTGCCGGGTCCGCAAGGCCATCCCCGGCGCATCTTGCAGACCTGCCTGTTTGGGCGCAGTATCGCTATCGAACTGGAGCGGCACGGGAGGGCTGTTCATGGGAACCTTACCCGACACCTCGGGGCTGGACGCGGGCGCGCCGCCGCGAATTGCGACCGACCTTGCGCTCGCCGACCTCGGCGCGGCGCTGGGCGCGGGCTGGCGCGATTTCCTCGCCGCGCCGCATTACGGCTTGTTCTTCGGCGGGGTCTATGTCGTCGCCGGGCTGGCGGCGGCATGGGTCGCTTTCGTCGGCGGGGAATTGTCGTGGCTGATCCCGGCGGCGGCGGGCTTTCCGCTCGTCGCCCCTTTTGTCGCGGTCGGGCTCTACGAGGCGAGCCGGAGGCGGCAGCGGGGCGAACCGCTCGGCTGGGGCGCGGTGCTCGGCGCATTGAAGGGGCATGGCGACGACCAGATCCTCTCTATGGGCGTGATCGTCTTCGTCGCGTTCTCGTTCTGGATGATCGTGGCGCACGCGATCTTCGCGATCTTCATGGCCGAAAGCGGGATGGGAGCCGACAGTCCCGCCGCGATCCTGGCCGCATTCGCCACGCCTGCGGGGCTTGCGATGCTCGCCGTGGGAAGCGCGGTGGGCGGAATCATGGCGCTCGCCTTCTACGCGATGACCGTCATCAGCCTGCCGATGCTGGTCGAGCGCAAGGTGAGCTTCCCGACCGCGATCATCGCCAGCTTCGCCGTCATGCGCGCCAATCTGTTCGTGATGCTGGCCTGGGCGGGCATCATTGCCGCGCTGCTCGCGCTTGCGATGATCCCCGCCTTCCTCGGCCTGCTGGTGGCGCTGCCGGTGCTGGGGCACGCGACCTGGCACCTTTACGTGCGCGCCGTAAGCTGAAGCGTCACGCCCTGCCGCGCACGAAGGCGATGATGGCGAGGATGATGAAGACGATGAACAGGATGTAGGCGATATTCGTCGCCGTTCCTGCAAGCCCTCCGAATCCAAGAACCGCCGCGACCAGCGCGATGATAAGAAAGATGATAGCCCATTTCAGCATGATGTTTGTCTCCTGCCCTACTAATGGCGGCCGGCAGAAATGGGTCCCGCTTTCGGTCAAATCATTTTTCACGTAGAGTTTACGAGAACAGGCGCAAAGCACTCACACTTTAACAAATGTCACATTCTTAAAGCAAAAAAACGAATTCTTATTATTCCTCCTGTGCGATGTACGCTGCAGCCGCACGCAAGGTTGATGCCGGGTTGCTCGGATCCTGCAATTCGAATTCGAAAGCCCCGAAGCCCTCGGTGATGTCAATCGCATTGAAAACGCCGCGAATGTCGCCGATCGCAATGCCGCCTGCCCCCTCGATCTCTGCGGACCAGGCGCCGGTGCCATCGAAACGATAGGACTCGAAGGACAAACGGCCGAGATCGACAAAGAAAGCCTGTTCGCGGTCGAAGCCGCGAAATTCGAGCGCGCCCGTGATCTCCCTCGCCTCGAAGTCGACGTCCAGCGTGATCGTGCCGACCAGATCATAGGCCCGGCGACTGTTCGTCCCGATGCCGTGCCCGATGACCGGACCGCGATAGGAGAACGAGCCGCTTGCAGGAAGCTGCGGCTCGACATTGTTCTCTGAAGCGGCATAGGCGAAGACGCGTCGCTCCGTCCCGAATGCACTGTCATATTCGAACTGCGCGCGGCCGATCGTGACCCGGTCAAATAGGCCGAGCGGATTGTCCGGGGCGTGGCGCATGAGATCGACGCGGACGTCGAACTCGTCCACCGCCTTCTCGTAGACGTCGAAAGCTCCGTCGGTTGCGCGTCCGACGAAATCGCCGACATCCAATTCAACTGCAAGGGTCTCACCGTTCGTCCCGCCCGGTCGCCCTCCGAACCAGAAGGCGAATTCTCCCTCTTCACGCTCCAACAGTCCGAGGCCAGAGGGTGAAAAGGATGTCGCGCCCCGCTGCACGTAGTCGCCGCTTGGCGGGACGCCATATTCGATGACCGGCAACCAGACTATCTTGCGACCGGTATACGGAATGCCGATCAGGGCTCCAGTCGGTGCCGGGGCCGCCACGGGTGCGAATACCGAAGTCGGAGCTGGTGTCGGTGTCGGTGTCGGTGTCGGAGTTGGAGTGGGCGTTGGTGTTGGTGTTGGTGAAGGTGCGGCAGTCGCTGCTGGCTGCGGCGGGCTGCTGTCATCGCCGCCGCATGCGCCGAGCAGCCCCAGGCCAAGCGCCGTGACAACAATCGAAGCGCCGCGTCTGGCGGCAATATCAGTCCTGAAGATGAAGATGCGCCCCTCGAAAACCGCCCGTCGCCGATGGCCGAGCATACACGATATGCCTATCGAGTGACGGCAGTGATGCAACCCCTTAGCCTTGTTTTCATGCGAGTTTGTTCATTTCCCGGACTGTCGTTTCACCCGGTGCAAGGGCGACGGGTCCACGCGGCTTCATACCCTGCCCCATGAGGCGCAACCGTGGCATAGACGTTTCGAATCAGGCGTCGGAAAACGGCGCATCAAGGGAGAGCATGACATGCCGGACAACGCCGAAGAGACCCTCGATCCCGATCTCGCGATCATCGATCCGCACCATCACTTGTGGGACCTGCGCCCGCTGCTCCCGATGTTCCCCGAACCGCGCCATCGCTTCCTCGAGGCGCTCGTGCCGGTCGCGCATTACACTTTCGACCATTTCAACGCCGAGGTCGCGGGGAGCGGCCACAACGTCGTCGCCTCGGTCTTCATGGAATGCGGCGCGTTCTACAACGCGGCCTACGGCGAGGCTCTGAAGCCCGTGGGCGAAGTCGAATACGTGAACGGGGTCGCGGCCCAATCGGCAAGCGGGCTTTATGGAGAGGCGCGCCTGTGCGCCGGCATCGTCGGCCATGCCGACCTCACGCTGGGAGCGGCGGCGGGCGAGGTGCTCGATGCGCTCAAGGCCGCCGCGCCGGGGCGCTTTCGCGGCATTCGCCATCAGGGCGCATGGGACGCGGACCCGGACGTTCTCGGCCCGCCCTTCCACGCCCCGCCCGAGCTCTACCGCGACGCGACCTTCCGCGAAGGCTTCGCCGAGCTGGGCAAGCGGGGCATGAGCTTCGATGCGTGGATCCTCGAGCCGCAGATCCCCGACGTGATCGATCTCGCCCGCGCCTTTCCCGATACGCCGATCTGTCTTGACCACTGCGGCACGCCCCTTGGCTGCGCGAGCTATTCGGGCAAGCTCGAGGAACGCTTCGACACCTGGGCGGCGAACATCCGCGAACTCGGCACGTGCGAGAACGTCATGGTGAAGCTAGGCGGGCTCGCCATGCACAACTGCGCCATGCCCGAGGAAGGCCCGGCGGCGGGCATTGGCTCGGAGGAACTGGCGCGGCTGTGGAAGCCCTATATCGAAACCTGCATCGAGGCTTTCGGCACGAAACGCGCGATGTTCGAGAGCAATTACCCGGTCGACCGCTGGGGCGCGACCTACCCGGTCCTGTGGAACGCCTTCAAACGGATCACGGTTGGGGCGAGCGCCGAAGAAAAGGCCGATCTTTATGCCGGGAACGCCGCGCGCTTCTATGACATTGAAGAGGTGCTGGGCTAAGGACACAGTGTCACATCGCCCCTCGCGAATATCTTTTTCAGGAGAATTGTCCCCGATGCCCCTTCCCGCTCCGTTCGACCGCCTTCGCCTGCCGCTGATCGGTTCGCCGCTGTTCATCGTCTCCGGCCCGGAACTGGTGATCGCGCAATGCAAGGCGGGGATCATCGGCAGCTTCCCGGCGCTGAACGCGCGCCCGCAGAGCCTGCTGGACGAATGGCTCCATCAGATCACGGAAGAGCTCGCCAAGCACAACCGAGAGAACCCGGATCGCCCGGCCGCGCCCTTCGCGGTGAACCAGATCATCCACAAGACCAACGACCGGGTCGAGGCCGACATGGCCACCTGCGAGAAGTGGCAGGTGCCGATGATCATCACCTCATTGGGCGCACGCGAGGAAGTCTACCAGGCGGTCAGGAACTGGGGCGGGATCACTATGCACGACGTGATCAACAATCGCTTCGCGCAGAAGGCGATCGAGAAAGGCGCGGACGGGCTCATCCCCGTCGCCGCAGGGGCCGGCGGGCACGCGGGCGCGCTGTCGCCCTTCGCCTTGATGCAGGAAATTCGCGAATGGTTCGACGGGCTCGTCGCGCTGTCGGGCTCGATCGCGCACGGTGCCTCGATCCTCGCCGCCCAGGCGCTGCGGGCGGACTTCGCCTATTCGGGCAGCGCCTTCATCGCGACCGAAGAAGCCAATGCCGACCAGCGCTACAAGCAGGGCATCGTCGAGGGCGATGCGAGCGGGATCGTCTACACCAACCTCTTCACCGGCGTGCACGGCAATTACCTGCGCTCCTCGATCGAAGCGGCCGGGCTCGACCCCGACAACCTGCCCGAAAGCGATCCCTCCAAGATGAATTTCGGCAGCGGCGGCAACACCAAGGCCAAGGCGTGGAAGGACATCTGGGGATCGGGCCAGGGCGTCGGCGCGGTCAAGTCGGTCGGGACGGTCGAAGAGCTCGTCGCCCGGATGGAGCGCGAATATCACGCCGCCAAGGCGCAGCTGCTCGCCAATTCCGACTATTCGGCGTGGGGCTCGCTCGCCGAAGCCGCGGAATAGGCCCCGGTCAGGTCGCCGCCCACAGCGCGTCGGCCATCGCGTCCAGTTCGCTGAAGTCGAAGCCCGCGCCGAGCGGATCCTTCCTGTTGAGCAGGAAGCGCCGCCGCTCGGCAAGGAGCTGCCGGCGCAGCGCCGCCTGCAGCAGGCCGAGCCGCATGACCACTTCTTCGGCTGCCTCCTCGGGCGCGTGCCGGCGCACGAAGGACCAGCGCGCCTCGATCCGCCCGACCCGCTCGATCACAACCTCGTTGTAGCGCCGATGCGGTCCGCGGTGCAGCGGCATCCCGCTGCGCAGCGTCGCTTCCTCGGTGGCAGGCAACAACAAGCCGTTTATGCGAAAATCGTCGAATCCGACTTCGCGCCGTCCCACCATCTCGAACATCGGCCCGAAACAGCGCCGCGAAAGCAGCTGGCGGGGGAGCAGATGGTGACGCTGCATACCGGGGTCGAAGCCGGGGCTGCCCCTGCGATTGACGCTGCGGAAGGGAATCGCCACCCGTCCCGCATCCGTCGTCGCACCCCCGGTCGTTCCCCCGCCCAAGCCTCACTCCCGCCAGACCCGGATGAACTTGCCGTTGCGCGAGGGGCGCAGGACCAGACGCGTCCCGTCGGGCGCGATGATGCGCTCGCTTTCGGAAAGGCCACCGACCAGCACCAACTGGTTGACGAGCCGCACGCCGAGCCGGGTGGCGGTCGCGCGGTCGCTCGCGAGCGGCGGCTCGATCCTAAGCTCCTGCCCGATCCAGTGTTGGAGCCCGACGCTGTGCAACGCCCCGTCAAGCCCTTCGCGAAACGCGGTCAGGCCGAGCGCGGGAAAGGCACCGCCCTCGAGCCACGCGGTGACGGTCGATTCGAAGAAACGCCGCCCTATGGCGCTTTTGGCAGGCGGCCACGCGACCGCGACGAGATCGTCGAAATGGTGGACGAGATCGCGCGCGAGCGCGACCATGCCCCGGATGACCGGCACGCTGCGCCCTGCCCCTGCGAGATGTGGTCCGGGCAAGATCCGCATCGCCTCGCAGGTCGTAGGCGCAGGCGCATCGCCCATGTCGAACAGGTGTTCGGCCAGCGGCACCGGGCAGGCACGCCCCGGCACCATGCCGCGCAGGTCGAAAGTCAGTCCGTCGCGCAGCAGTTCGACCCATACCTTTTCGGCAAGGTCGGGGCCTGCCTGCGGTGGGGCCGTTCCCGCATCCCCGTTTGCCGTCACCAGTTCGGGTGACGGAGAATCGAACGGGTCATGGCTGAGCGAGACCGCCGGATGGCGCTCTGTGAACTGGCGAATGGCAGCGCGACCGGGCCGTTTGCCCGCGGCAAACAGCAGGTAAAGCCCGGCACTGTCATTCGCCCGCTGCGAGATGACCCTTTCCCCCAATGCCAACCGGTCCCGAACCCGGCCCCGATGACGGGAGAGTTTGGCGTGTTTGGCGGGTCCCGTCGAGTCCCGATTGCAAGCTGTTCCAGCGCGGGATGGGCGTTTCAGAAGATTCCCTCGCGCAGCCCCGTGGCCAGTCCCTCACCCAGCTCGCGGCACTCGGCCAGCCTCGCTTGCGGCACGGTCTTCTCGGCCAGGATCGCCTCCGGGGTCTGGGCAGAGAAGTTGACGATCATGCGCTCGGCCACCCGTTTGAGGCGCCAGCCCTGCGCGATCCGGTCGATCTGGCGCTGGGCCCCCTCCCCGTCCGACCCGGCGGCGATGATGGTTGCGAAAGGCCGGCCCTCGATCCTTCCGAGGACGGGGTAATAGCAGCGGTCGAACATCTCCTTCATCGCTCCGCTCATCGTGGCGAGGTTTTCGGGGCAACAGAACAGGTATCCGTCCGCCGACAGGATCGCCTCCGGCTCGACCGCGTCGCAGCGCAGCAGCAGGGCATCGCCTGCTCCTTCGGCCGCAGCGCGGGCCATGGCCTCGCTCGCGCCGGTGCGGCTGTGCCAGGCGATCAGCAGGCGGCGGGAGGGGGCGGGGTCGCTCATGCGGTGGGCCTGCCCGCCGCACCTGTCGATTGTCAACGACCGCGCCCTGTCGCGCGCCGTCGCGCTGGTGTAGCGTGCAGCCACCATGGCCACCCGTCCGCTCTCTTCTCCCGATGCGCGCGCCTGCGTTCTCGGCGTGACGCAGTCCCTGTCGGGCCGCGCATGGCACTGGCGCGGCGGTAACATGGAGCTTGCAGGCGGCCCCGCCGGGCTCGAACGGGGTATTCTCGCGCAATTGCTGGTGACCCGCGGAGTCGCGGCCGACGACATCGAGCGCCATGCAAAGCCGACCCTGCGCGGCTTCCTTCCCGATCCTTCCGAGTTCCGGGACATGGACCGCGCGGCCGAACGTATCGCGGCCGCTGTCCTGTCGGGCGAGAAGGTGACGATCTACGGCGACTACGATGTCGACGGTGCGACCAGCGCGGCGCTGATGATCGAATTGCTGCGCGGCCTCGGGAGCGATGCGGATTACTACATCCCCGACCGCCTGCTCGAAGGCTATGGGCCAAGCGGGGAAGCGCTGGTGAAGCTCGCCGAGCAGGGTTCGAGCCTGATCGTCACGGTCGATTGCGGCGCGATGGCGCACGAAGCGCTCGCCATGGCGAAGAAGGCCGGCGTCGACGTGATCGTGGTCGACCATCATAAATGCGCAGCGGAGCTTCCCGAGACCGCCGCGCTGGTCAATCCGAACCGGCTCGATGAAAGCGACCTTGCCGCCGCGCATGGCCACCTTGCTGCGGTCGGCGTCGCTTTCCTGCTCGCGGTGGCCGTGGTTCGGACCCTGCGCGTGCAAGGCTATTTCGAGCAGAGGGACGAGCCCGATCTCATGGGCCTGCTCGACCTCGTTGCATTGGGCACGGTGGCCGATGTCGCCGCGCTCCACGGGCTCAACCGGGCCTTCGTCGCACAGGGACTGAAAGTGCTCGCCCGGCGCTCGCGGATCGGCATGGCGGCGCTGATCGACGCAAGCCGAATCACCCGCCCGCCCATCGCGAGCGATCTCGGCTTCGCCCTGGGCCCGCGGATCAATGCAGGGGGACGGATCGGCGAATCGACCCTGGGCGTGCGCCTGCTCACCACCCGCGACCCGGAGGAAGCGCGCGCCATCGCCGAGCAACTCTCGCAGCTGAACGAAGAGCGCCGGGCGATCGAGGCGGCGGTGCAGGAAGCGGCCGAAGCGCAGCTTTCCGGCCAGCACAACATGGCGGTCCATGTCCTCGCCGGAAGCGGCTGGCATCCGGGCGTCATCGGCATCGTCGCCGGGCGCATCAAGGAGAAGACCGGCAAGCCCGCGATCGTCATCGCGCAGGACGAGGGCGAAGGGACCGGCAAGGGCTCGGGCCGCTCGATCTCCGGCGTGGATCTCGGCGCGGCGATCATTGCCGCGCGCGAAGCCGGGCTGCTCGTCGCAGGCGGCGGGCACGCCATGGCGGCCGGCCTTACCATCCCGAATGACAAGCTCTCCGCCTTCATCGAGTTCCTCGATTCGCGTCTCGCCCGCGATGTCGAGCGCGCCCGCGCCGGGGCGGCGATGGCGCTCGACCTCTCGCTCGCGCCCGGCGGCCTCACCCCGGACCTGTGCGAGACGCTGGAAGCGGCCGGGCCATACGGTGTCGGCTGGCCCGCCCCGCGCGTCGCGGTCGGCCCGGTGCGGATCGTGAAGGCCGACATCGTGGGCAAGGACCACCTGCGGATTATCGCAAGCGGCAATGACGGGCGTTCCTTCAAGGCCATCGCTTTCCGCGCGGCCGAGACGGAGATGGCCCAGACCCTCCTCCACCGCCACCAGGGCCGTCGCTTCCACCTCGCGGGCCGCGTCAAGCTCGACGACTGGGGCGCGCGCCCTGCGGCCGAACTCCACTTCGAAGACGCCGCCTTAGCCGAGTGAAGCGGGTGGTCTTCAAGCGTACGAACGGGACGCCGCCAAAAAAACGCAAGCAAGGGGCAAAGCGGGGTTGACCCGTCCCGGCGACACCCCTAGATGCGCGCTCTCGCAAGCGCTTGCGGCTCCCGCAGGCGAACGTGGCCCCTTCGTCTAGCGGTTAGGACGCGGCCCTTTCACGGCTGAAACACGGGTTCGAGTCCCGTAGGGGTCACCACTTCCCCCGCCTCGCGCGGGATGCGACCACTCTCCATCCTTCCCTGATCGGGTTCGAGGCGATAAGGCACTTTCCCATGGGCCGGATCGAGACCTTCCCCATTGCGGGCATCAGCCTCGCGGCCGTGACCTTCGTCGCGCTGCTGCTGCTCGGCATCGATCCCGTGGTGTCGCTCGCGGTGCTGGCGGTCTGGGTCGGCTCGCTGCTCGTCGCCACGATTCGCCCGCCCGAGCCGCCGACCGTCACGGTCGAGAAGAAATTCACCGTCGAATCGATGCGCGACCTGATCGAGAATTCCTCGATCCCGCTGCTTGTGACCGAACAGGGCGCGATCGCGCTCGCCAATCGCGCGGCCCGGCGGATGCTCGGCCAGCACATCGTCGGTCAGGACGCGCGCGTGATCTTCCGCCAGCCCGAGGCGATCACCCTGCTGGGGCGAAACCGCAACGGACAGGCGATCGTGCGCGGGCTCGTGCGTCGGCAGGACATCTGGCAGATCAACCGCCAGGCGATCGACGAAAAGCTAGCGGTGATCGAGCTCATCAACCAGACCGCCGAAGCCGACATTTCCCGCGCGCACACCGATTTCGTCGCCAATGCGAGCCACGAACTGCGTACGCCGATGGCGGCGATCCTGGGCTATGTCGAAACCCTGCGCGAAAGCGGGGAAAGTCTCGATTCGCCCACGGCGCAGAAATTCCTCGCCACGATCGAGCGAGAGGCGAGGCGGTTGCAGAGCCTCATCAGCGATCTCATGAGCCTCTCGCGGGTCGAGGCGGAAAAGCACGATCCCCCGCAGGAACGCATCGAGCTCGCCCCGCTGGTCGAACGCGCCGCGCGTGAGGGCGCCGGGCCGGACCGGACCGAGCGCCTGCGACTGGAATTCAGCGCCGCCCCGGTCGTCCACGGCGACCGACAGCAGCTCGAACAGGTGGTTCGCAACCTCGTCGACAATGCGCTCAAATACGGCGCGCACGATGCGCCGGTTCGGGTCGTGCTCGACCTCTCGCGCGAAAACCAGGCGCGGCTCGTGGTGATCGACCGCGGCGAAGGCATCGCGCCGGAACAGATCCCGCATCTCACCCGCCGCTTTTACCGCACCGATCCGGGGCGCAGCCGGGCGTCGGGCGGGACCGGCCTGGGCCTTGCTATCGTCAAGCATATCGTGGAACGCCACCGCGGGCGGCTCGACATCGAAAGCGCGCTCGGCGAAGGGACCAGGGTATCGGTCCGCATCCCGCTGGCCGAAACCGAGGAGCGCGCGAAGCAGGCGGAGGATACCCCGGCGAACGAACCGCGCGAGGCGCAGGAGATGTCGTGAGCGGAGTGTCTTATTTCTTCAACATGGGGTCGCCAAAGGGCAGGGGTTAAGAACCCGGGCGGTTCCGCCAGGTCGATTCCCCCTTAGCCGGACAGCCCCAAAAAGGGCCCAACAGAGTCGTTTGATGTCGCCGATCACGCTTATCCTGATTGCCATCGGGCTTGGCCTTGCAGGCTGGCTGGCGGGGCGCGCGCGGGCGTGGGCGTTCCAGAACGCCGACCCCGGCCGCCGCCCGGTCGCCCGGCCGGTCTATCATGCATGGTATGTCGCCTTGTGGATCGTGCTTCCGCTGGTCGCATTCATCGCCCTGTGGTCGGCGGTTGCGCCCTATTTCGTGACGCAAAGCGTGCTCGCGAGCCCCGCCGCGGCGAATCTGCCCGCATTCGGGTTCGAACGCGAGGCTTGGCTCGCCGAGGCGCGCGCGGTGGCGAAAGGCAATGCGCCGGGCGTCTTCAACGACGGGGCCGAAGCGCTCATCGAACCCTATCGCGAAGCGATTTCGCGCTACAACCTGATCGGGATCGCCATCGCGCTGGTCATCGCCTTCGCCGGCGGCGCGTGGTCCTACCTCAGGGTTCGGCCCGATTTCCACGCCCGCACAAGGGTCGAGCGCAGCGTGCTGGGCGTGCTGCTGCTCGCCTCGCTGGTGGCGATCCTGACCACTTTCGGCATTTTCGTAAGCCTCGTGTTCGAGACCGTGCGCTTTTTCGGCATGGTTTCGCCGTTGGATTTCCTCTTCGGGACTTTCTGGAACCCCGACCCGATGAGCAATCCCGAAAACCCGGATGGGTCGCGCTACGGGGCGATCCCGCTGTTCTGGGGGACGATCTTCATCGGCGCGATCATCGCCATGATCGTCGCGATCCCGCTTGGCCTGATGAGCGCGGTCTACCTCACACAATATGCCGACCGGCGGGTGCGATCGTGGGTCAAGCCCATGCTCGAAATCCTCGCGGGCGTGCCCACCGTGGTCTATGGCTATTTCGCCGCGCTGACGGTTGCGCCCGCCTTCCGCGATGCGGCAGTGGCGCTGGGCATGACCAATGCATCCACCGAAAGCGCGCTTGCCGCCGGCATCGTCATGGGCATCATGATCATCCCCTTCGTCTCCTCGATGGCTGACGATTCGATCGCCGCCGTGCCCGGCGCGATGCGCGACGGGAGCCTTGCGATGGGCGCGACCCAGTCGGAAACGATCAAGAAAGTGCTCTTCCCCGCCGCCCTGCCCGGCATCGTCGCGGGGGTGATGCTCGCGGTCAGCCGCGCGATCGGCGAGACGATGATCGTCGTCATGGCCGCCTCGACCGCGGCGAACCTTTCGGCCAACCCGTTCGACCGGATGACCACGGTCACGGTCCAGATCGTCAAAATGCTCACCGGCGAAGGCAGTTTCGACCACCCGGCGACGCTCAGCGCCTTCGCGCTTGGCTTCGTCCTGTTCCTGGTCACTCTCGCGCTCAACATCGTCGCCCTGCGCGTCGTCAAGCGGTTCCGCGAAGCCTATGAGTAGCACGCCCCTCAGCCCCGACATGGCGGCCATGCCCGCCAGCGAGCGTCCGACGCGCACCGCCGCCTTCGAAAAGCGGCTGGCGAAGCGTTACCGTGCCGAGCGCAATTTCAAGGCGCTCGGCATCGCCGCGATCGCCTTTTCGATTGCCGCGCTGGTGTTCCTCCTCGGCAATATGCTGGTGAACGGCATCCCCGGACTCCAGCGGGCCGAACTCGCGGTCGAGATCGATTTTGCCGAAGCCGGCGTGACCGGGGACGAGATTTCGCTGAAGGCGCCCTCGGCTATGCAGGTGCTCGAAATGCAGGGCTTGCCCGCAGTGGTCGAGGTCTATGCCGAACGCTCGCTCGGCGAGGAAGGCGCGCAGCAGGTCTACCAGGACGCCTGGCGCGACGTCGCCCGCGCGCTGACCGAGGACCCGGCACTGGTCTACGGCAAGACGACGATCTGGCTGCCCGCCTCCTCCGACCTTGCCTCCGGTCTCAACGATGAGGGATCGCCCGAAATGCAGGCTCTGGCCGACCGGCTCGAGGCCGAGGGCAAGCTTGCCAAGAACTGGGACTGGGGCTTTTTCGCCCGCTCGGACGCGACGAGCCCGCAGATGGCGGGCATCTGGGGCGCGCTAAAGGGTTCGGTGCTGACCATGCTGGTGACTTTCGCGCTGGCCTTTCCGATCGGGATTCTCGCCGCGCTCTACCTTGAGGAATACGCGCCCAAGAACCGCTGGACCGACCTGATCGAAGTGTCGATCAACAACCTCGCCGCGGTTCCCTCGATCATTTTCGGCCTGCTCGGCCTCGCGGTGTTCCTGACCGTGTTCCCGAACCTGCGCTCGACGCCGATCATCGGCGGGATGACGCTGGCGCTGATGACCATGCCCGTCATCGTCATTTCGGGCCGCAACGCGATCAAGGCGGTCCCGCCCTCGATCCGCGACGGGGCGCTCGCGGTGGGCGCATCGCCGGTGCAGGTCGTGTTCCACCACGTCCTGCCGCTCGCCCTGCCCGGAATGCTGACCGGCACGATCATCGGCATGGCCCGCGCGCTGGGCGAGACGGCGCCGCTGATCCTCATCGGGATGCGCGCCTTCGTCGCCACCCCGCCCGATGGCTTTACCGCGCCCGCCACGGTATTGCCGATGCAGATCTTCCTATGGTCGGACGAAATCGACCGCGGCTTCGTCGAGCGCACCAGCGCGACGATCATCATTCTCCTGCTGTTCCTCCTCGCGATGAACGGCATCGCCATCTACCTGCGCAACAGATTCGAGAAGACCTGGTGACTGTCATTCACGAGAACATGGAAGACGAAAGCGCCAAGATGAAGGCGCGGGGCGTCTCGGTCTATTACGGGGACAAGAAGGCGATCGACGACGTGTCGATCGACATCTCGCCCGATTACGTGACCGCCTTCATCGGGCCTTCGGGCTGCGGCAAATCCACCTTCCTGCGCTGTTTCAACCGCATGAACGACACGATCCCGGCCGCCCGTGTCGAAGGTTCGATCGAACTCGAAGGCGAGAACATCCTGGGCGATGCGATGGACGTGGTGCAGCTGCGCGCCCGGGTCGGCATGGTGTTCCAAAAGCCCAACCCCTTCCCCAAGTCGATCTACGACAACATCGCCTACGGCCCCAAGATCCACGGGTTGGCCGAAAAGAAGGCCGATCTCGACGTGATCGTCGAACGCTCGCTGACGCGCGCCGGGCTTTGGGACGAGGTCAAGGACCGGCTTAACGATTCGGGCACGGCGCTGTCGGGCGGCCAGCAGCAGCGCCTGTGCATCGCGCGCGCCATCGCGGTCGACCCCGAGGTCATACTGATGGACGAGCCCGCCTCGGCATTGGACCCCATCGCCACGGCCAAGATCGAAGAACTGATCGACGAACTCTCGGGCCGCTACGCCATCGTCATCGTGACCCATTCGATGCAGCAGGCGGCGCGGGTCAGCCAACGCACGGCTTTCTTTCACCTCGGAAAGATGGTGGAATACGGGCCGACTTCAGACATCTTCACCAATCCCATCGAGGAGCGGACGAAGGACTATATTACAGGACGCTACGGCTGATGGGCGAACATACGGTCAAGGCCTTCGATGAGGACATCACCCGGCTTCGCGGCCTGATCGCGGAGATGGGCGGCCTTGCCGAAGTGGCGATCGCCGAAGCGCTCGACGCGATGGTGCGCGGCGACGTCGAACTGGGCGACCGCGTGGTCGCTCGCGACAAGAAGATCGATGCGCTGGAAACCGAGGTCGACAAGCTCGCGGTCCGCATCATTGCCCTTCGCGCGCCCATGGCGGACGACCTGCGCGAGGTCATCGCGGCGCTCAAGATCGCGGGGGTCGTCGAACGGATCGGCGATTATTCGAAGAACATCGCCAAGCGAGTCGGCATGATCGAGGGGCGCGACCGGTTCGAACCGCTTACCCTGCTTCCCGCCATGGGCGAGCTGACCAGCGAGATGGTCCACGACGTGCTCACCGCCTATGCCGCGCGCGATCCCGAACTCGCGCGCGAGGTTATCGCGACCGATGCCAAGGTGGACGCTTTCTACAACTCGATTTTCCGCAATCTCGTCAGTCACATGGTGGAAAACCCTGCGACCATTTCGAGCGCGGCGCAGCTGCTTTTCGTCGCCCGCAACCTCGAACGCATCGGCGACCACGCCACCAATGTCGCGGAGATGGTCCACTTCGCCGCGACCGGCAATTACCCGCCAGAGGACGAACGCTGAGCCCGGCCTCGCGCATTATGTGGACAAGTTGTCCCGGCTCGTTTCATAAAACGGCAGCAAAACTGAAACATGGGGGCATTCGATCGCCCGCGGCGCTGCCGGGGCAGAATCGAGGATGAAGGCCATGTCCGCTGCGAAACTGCTGCTTGTCGAAGACGATCCCGCGCTTTCCGAACTGCTCGAATACCGCTTCCAGAACGAGGGCTACCAGGTCCGCTGCACCGGCGACGGCGACGAAGCCATGGTGCTGGCGAGCGAGGACGTGCCCGATCTCATCATCCTCGACTGGATGATCGAGGGCACCAGCGGGATCGAAGTCTGCCGCCGTCTGCGCCGCGACAAGGAAACCGCGCACGTCCCCATCATCATGCTGACCGCCCGCGAGGCCGAGGACGACCGCGTGCGCGGGCTCGAAATCGGCGCGGACGATTACATGACCAAGCCCTTTTCCCCGCGCGAACTGCTCGCCCGCGTGGCTGCGGTCATGCGCCGCATCCGCCCGGCGCTCGCCGGCGAGACGATCGAGGTCGGCGACATCCGGCTCGATCCGGTCGCGCACAAGGTCCAGCGGCGCGGCAAGTCGCTCCAGCTCGGCCCGACCGAATACCGCCTGCTCAAGTTCTTCATGGAGAGCCCGGGCCGCGTGTTCAGCCGGGGGCAGCTCCTCGACGGAGTGTGGGGCACGGGCTCGGACATCGAGTTGCGGACGGTCGACGTCCACATCCGCCGCCTTCGCAAGGCGATCGGCGTGGAGGGCGCGAAGGATCCGATCCGCACGGTCCGCTCGGCCGGCTACGCGCTCGAGGCGGCCTGACCCGAGCCTGCGGGCTGTCCTAGTGAAAGTCGCGTGATTTCGGGATGATCCGGGCATTGCGCGGATGGCCGCGCGTGTTCGGAAGCTGGTCGATGAGGTCGCGCGGCCGGATCGCCTCGTTCTCGCCCGTGTCCGCGCGGCTCGCCGGATGCTTGTGCCCGGTGAGCGGCGCGTTGACATGGTCCGCGCGCGCGACGGGGGCGTTCAGCATATCATCCGAGAGCGCGTAGAGCGCGTGCGTCGCATCGGTCATGTGGTGGGCGATGACGTGGATCACCTCGTCATCATATTCGACCCGGCCCCGCACTTCCATCAGCCGCGCACCCATGACGACGCGGCGCTGCTTCTCCTTCAAGTCCGGCCACACGACGAGGTTGATGACGCCTGTCTCGTCCTCCAGCGTGATGAAGCACACGCCCTTGGCGCTGCCCGGCCGCTGGCGGATGAGGACGACGCCCGCGACCTGCACCATACTCCGGAACTTGCGGTACCTGAGATCGCACGCGCGCACGAAGCCGCGATCGGCAAGGCTCGCGCGCAGGAAAGCCATCGGGTGCGCCTTCAGCGAGAGGCGCGTGGTCTGGTAATCGGCCACCACTTCCTCCGACAAAGGCATCTGCGGCAAGCGGGTCTTCGCCCGCTCCGCGCCCTCCTCCCTTTCCGCCGCCGCGCGGAACAGCGGCAGGTCGGGCGCGGCGACAAGGCTCCTTGCATCCCACAGCGCCTGCCTGCGCGAAAGGCCCATCGAGCCGAAGGCATCCGCACTCGCGAGCCGTTCGACATGGGCCGGGCCGATGCGCGCGCGTTCGCGCAAGGCGGCGACGTCGCGGTAAGGCCCACGCTCCTCGCGCTCGGCGATGAGCTGCGCCGCGACGTGTTCTGCCAGCCCGTCGATCTGGCGCAGGCCGAGGCGGAGGGCAATGTGCCGGTCGAAGCGCCCTTCACTCACCTCCGCCGCCTCGCCGATTTCCTCCAGCGTGCAATCCCACTGCGACAGGTTCACATCCGCCGGCAGCACTGCGACCCCGTGCTCGCGCGCATCGCGCACGATCTGCGCGGGCGCGTAGAAGCCCATCGGCTGCGAATTGAGCAGGGCGCAGGCGAAGGCCGCGGGGAAGTGGCACTTGAGCCAGCTCGAGACGTAAACGAGATGCGCGAAGCTCGCCGCATGGCTTTCGGGAAAGCCGTATTCGCCGAAGCCGCGGATCTGGTTGAAGCACCGCTCGGCGAAGTCGCGCTCGTAGCCGCGCGTCACCATGCGCTCGACCATCATGTCCTGCAGTTCGTCCACCATCCCCCGGCTGCGGAAGGTCGCCATCGCCTTTCTCAACCGGTTGGCTTCGGCGCTGGAGAATTTCGCGGCGTCCAGCGCGATCTTCATCGCCTGTTCCTGGAAAATCGGAACGCCTAATGTGCGCTCGAGGATGCTCGATAGCTCGTCGGGCGGTCCGTGCTGCGGCGAGGGCGCGGGGATGGTCACCGCCTCCGCGCCCCGGCGGCGTTTCAGGTAAGGATGCACCATGTCGCCCTGGATCGGGCCGGGCCGCACGATCGCGACCTGGATCACGAGGTCGTAGAACTCGCGCGGGCGCAGGCGGGGGAGCATATTCATCTGCGCCCGGCTTTCGACCTGGAACACGCCGAGCGAATCCCCCTTGCGCAGCATGGCGTAGGTCTCCGGGTCCTCGCGGGGAACGCTCGCCAGCGTCAGCTTGCGGTCGTGGTGGTCCTCCAAGAGGTCGAGGCACTTGCGGATACAGGTCAGCATCCCCAGAGCGAGCACATCGACCTTGAGGATGCCCAATGCCTCGATGTCGTCCTTGTCCCACTCGATGAAGCTGCGATCCGGCATTGCGCCATTGCCGATCGGCACGGTCTCGGTGAGCGCGCCCTCGGTCAGGATGAAGCCGCCGACGTGCTGCGAGAGGTGGCGCGGCATCCCGATCATCTGCTCGGTCAGCTTGAGCACGCGGCGAAGATGCGGGTCGGTGACGTCGAGGCCGGTTTCGGCGGCGTGGCGTTCGTCGATCTCGCGGCCCCATCCGCCCCACACAGTTCGCGCGAGCGCGCCGGTTACGTCCTCGGACAGGCCCATGGCCTTCCCCACCTCGCGGATCGCCATGCGCGGGCGGTAGTGGATCACGGTGGCGCACAAGCCAGCGCGGTGACGGCCATAGCGACGGTAGATGTACTGGATCACCTCCTCGCGCCGCTCATGCTCGAAATCGACGTCGATGTCGGGCGGCTCCTTGCGCTCCTCGGAGATGAAGCGGTCGAACAGGAGCTGGTGCTTGGCCGGATCGACGCTGGTGATGCCGAGGCAGTAGCACACCGCCGAATTCGCGGCCGACCCCCGCCCCTGGCACAAAATCGGCGGTTCGACGCTGCGGGCGAAATCGACGATGTCCTTGATGGTCAGGAAATAGCGCGCAAGGTCGAGCTTGGCGATCAGCGCCAGTTCGCGCTCGAGCGTCTCGGTGACGCTTTCGGGCACGCCTTCGGGGTAGCGCCTTTCGGCCCCGGCCCAGGTCTCGATCTCGAGATATTCCTGCGGCGCCATGCCGTCGGGGTAGATTTCCTCAGGGTATTCGTAGCGCAGTTCCTCGAGGCTGAAGGTGCAGGCGTCGGCCACCTCGCGCGCGGCGGCGATGGCGTGCGGCCAGCGCTCGAACAGGCGGGCCATTTCCTGCGGGGACTTGAGGTGCCGCTCGGCATTGGCGTCGAGCAGGTGCCCGGCTTCGGCGACGGTGGTCTTGTGGCGAAGCGCGGTCATCACGTCCTGCAAGGGGCGGCGCTCGGGCGCGTGGTAATGCACGTCGTTCGTCGCGAGCAGGCCCAGCCCGTTCGCCCGCGCCAGCGCGTCGAGCCGGTCGATCCGGGCGATGTCGTCGCCGCGGTAGAGGTAGCTCGCAGCCAAGTGGCGCATGGTCGGCAGGCCGCGCGCGAGATGCGGCAGGAGATCGGGCAGCGCGCCGGTGGCTGTGCCGGCGAATTCGCTCCCGTCGAGCGCGACGACATTGCTCGCCCAGGCGGGCACGGTGAAATGCTCGTCGAGGTCGCGCGGCGGCAGGAGGATGAGCGCGCTCCCTTCGGCATGGTCGGCGAGCATGGACAGGTCGATCTCGCACACGCCCTTGTCCTGCCATTCACCTTCGAGCGTGTGCATCCGGCCTGCGCTGATGAGGCGGCACAACCGGCCATAGGCGGCGCGGTCCTTCGGATAGGCGAGGAAAGCAAGGCCCTCGACCGTCTCGATCCGCGTGCCGATGACGGGGCGCAGTTTCAGAGTCCGCGCCTCGGTGTGGATGCGGACCACGCCTGCGAAGCTGTTGACATCGGCGATCCCGATCGCGTCATAGCCGAGGGAGCGCGCGGTGAGGACAAGGTCCACCGCATCCGAGGCGCCGCGCAGGAAGCTGAAGCAGCTGGCGAGCCCCAATTCGACGAAAGGTGCGCGCGGCGGGGCCTCGATGAGGTCGGGATCGACTTCGAGACGGCGCTTTTCGGGGGTGAGCGGGGCCTCGGGCATGGCCCTAAGCTTCCAGTTCCGTGAGCCGCTCCTTCACTGCGGCAAGATCCGCCTCGAACAGGGCCGCCTGCCTCTCGCGCGCCTCGCCGTCGAGGCGCAGCAGGTAGGAGGGATGCGCCGTCACCCACAGCTCCGCCCCGCCTTCAAGCGGCATGGCCTGCCCTCGGACTTTGGAAATGCTGACTGTCCTACCCAGCAGCCCGCGCGCCGCGCTTGCGCCGAGGGCAAGGATCACGCGGGGTTTGACAAGGTCGCGCTCGGCCTCGAGCCACCAGCGGCAGGTGTCGATCTCCTTCGCCGCCGGGGACTGGTGGAGGCGGCGCTTGCCCCGGGGGACGTATTTGAAATGCTTGACCGCATTGGTGACATAAGTCCCGCCCCGGTCGATCCCGGCGCGCTGGAGGTATTCGTCGAGCAATTGCCCCGCAGGCCCCACGAAGGGGCGGCCTGTCACGTCCTCCTGGTCGCCCGGCTGTTCGCCGACGATCATCAGCGGAGCCGAACGCGGCCCCTCGCCCATCACCGCGCGGTTTTCGAGCTCGCCGATCGGGCAGGCGCGGCACTTGGCGATCGCCTCGCCGACCTTGTCGAGCGTCTCGGGCTTCTCGCCCATGTCTGTCGCGCCGTGATCGACCATCTGCGCTTCCCTCGCCTGCGCGCCGGCGATGAGATCGGGGATCAGCGCCGCTTCGGGCAGGTTCTTCCAGTATTTGCGCGGCATTTCGGAAAGCATCGCCCCGACCTTCAGCCGCGCGGGGTTGAATATGGAAGCGTAGTAGGAGCGCCACAGTTCCTCGACCGGATCGCCGCCGGGGGCATCGCTCCGCCGCGCCGGGCCGCTTTCGCGCATGGTCTCTCCGTCCCAGTGGATGCAGCCCTTGGGCGTCAGGATCGACCAGTTCATATTGGCGAAGCGGCGCATGAAGAAGCCCGCCTCGGCCCGCACGATGTGGTGGTCGGGCTCGAACCAGGCGACGTAGTGTTCACCTCCGTCTTCGGTGCGGACTTCGCGGAAGCGGACGAAGGCGTGCATCTTGTGCGCATCGCGCCGCACCGCCTTGTCGAGCTCCTCGATCCGGCGCACGTCGGGGTCGGCCTTGTCCTCCATCGCGCGGGGGTTGGACTGGAGCCGCCAGAGCATCCGGTAGAGCAGGCCGAAGCGCGAAGGGTCGGAATGGAGCGCCGCCTTGCGGGCGAGCTGCATGAAACGCTTGCTGGCGCGCACCTCGTGCGGGGATTCGGGCGGCACGGGAAGGCGGCGCTCGCCCCGGGATGGTCCCTCCTGCGCGAAGAGATCGCCCGTCCCGCCCGGCTCGACCCAAGAAACCCGGTCGGGCGGCACGTCGCACTGGATCAGCCCCCGCGCCCGCTCGCGCCAGAAAGCGAAGTCGTCGGGCTCGGGGATGTGGACGACGTAATGCGCGCCGAGGGAGGCGTTCTGCATCGAAGCTCTCGGGACGGTCATCAGAACAGCTCCAGCTGCTCGGACTTCGGTGCGAGCATTGCCCTCAGATCGATCCGGTCGGTCAGCCGCGTCGGGCGCCAGTCGGCCGCGACGAGGAAGGGGCGGACCTTGGCGATCGACTGGGTGAGGCGCGCAAGATCGTCGAGCCGGAGCGTCCGGTGCCGCCGCGCGGCGAGGATCTTCGCCACCGCCTTCGTCCCCAGCCCCGGCACGCGCAGCAATTCCTCGCGGCTCGCACGGTTGACGTCGACCGGAAAACGCTCGCGGAATTTCAATGCCCAGGCGAGCTTGGGGTCGATGTCGAGCGGGAGGTTCCCGTCCGCCTCAGCGGCCTCGGCCACCTCGCCCGGCGCGTAGCCGTAGAAGCGCATCAGCCAGTCCGACTGGTAAAGCCGATGCTCGCGAATGAGCGGCGGGCGCTTCAGCGGCAGGACGGCGGAGGCATCGGGGATCGGCGAAAAGGCGCTGTAATAGACCCGCCTCAGCCCGAAATTGCCGTAGAGCGCGCTCGCCCGGCCCATGATGTCGACATCCGAAGCCCCGTCCGCGCCGACGATCATCTGGGTCGACTGGCCGGCGGGCGCGAAACGCGGCGCGTGGCGGAAGCGCTTGCGCTCGTCCTTGGCCTGCAGGATGCGCACCTTCGTGCGGTCCATCGCGCCCTCGATCTGGCGGGCGTTCTTGTCGGGGGCGAGGCGCGTCAGGCCGCTGTCGGTCGGCAGTTCGACATTGATCGAGACCCGGTCGGCATAGAGCCCCGCCTCGTGGATCAGCTCGGCATCGGCCTCAGGAATGGTCTTCAAATGGATATAGCCGCGAAAATCATGCTCTTCGCGCAGGATGCGGGCCGCCTCGATCAGCTGTTCCATCGTGTGGTTCGCGCTTTTCACGATGCCGGAGGAGAGGAACAGGCCCTCGATGTAGTTGCGCTTGTAGAAGGACAGGGTGAGGTCGGCGACCTCCTGCGGGGTGAAGCGCGCGCGGCGAACGTTCGAGCTCTTGCGGTTGATGCAGTAATGGCAGTCGAAGATGCAGTGATTGGTCAGCAGGATCTTGAGCAGCGATATGCACCGCCCGTCGGGCGCATAGGCGTGGCAAATGCCCATCCCCTCGGTCGAGCCGACGCCCTTGCCGCCGCGCGAATCCTTCTTTGCCGTGCCCGAGGACGCGCAGGACGCATCGTACTTCGCCGCATCGGCGAGGATTTCGAGTTTCTGGCGAAGGGAAAGCTGCTGGGCCATTGGAACCTGGAACACGTGTATGTTCCTTTTATGTTCCTACGCGCTGCGGCTCCAGTGCTTTCTTTGCAAGTCGCCGCGCGCAGCCCGTCAGACCCGGCGCAGCGCCTCCTGTTCTTCCGGTGCGGCAGAGGCGCCTTGCGACTGGCACAGGTAATCGAGCACGGCGCTGTGCATCTCGCCTTCGAAGGCGACCCCGGCCTCCTTGCCCTCGACCCACGCGACCACACCCAGCGGGGCGTTGATCCCGCCGACCTTCATCACCACCCGGTCGCCGATGCTGGCGAAGCCGAGCCCGCCGCGAATCTTGCAGCCGCCCTCGGAAATGTCGAGCAGGTCGACATAGACCGGACGCGAACGCACACGGCCGCGAACGACCAGGCTGAGCGGGCGGCGCTCTGCGGCGCGGGGGATCGAATGCATATTCATTGCCCCTTGCGGTTAATGCATAAACTTTAACGAATGGCTGACACTGGCCCGCGGGGTTCAGGCGCACAGGCCCTGCAGGAACCAGTCGGGCGCGCGGCCCTTGCGGTCGCCGCCGCGCCCGTCCCCGGCGATCCCGTGGCGATAGATCCAGTAGCGCCGCCCGGCCGCGTCCTCGATCCGGTAATAGTCGCGCAGCCGCGCGCTCGATCGCTCGCGCCACCATTCGGGCGCGATCCGCTCCGGCCCTTCGACCCGGGCGACCTCGCGCACCTCGCCCCGCCAGCGAAAGCGCTGGGGGAAGCCGTCGGGCGAGGCGTAGAGGACCGCGATCTTCTCCGGCCGGTCGAGCAGCTTGAGGGGCCGCCGGTGAAATTCGAGCATCCCCTGCGCGGGCGGGACCGGGTCGAGCGGCCCCTGCCACCGCACCGCGCGTTCGGGCAGGTGGCTCGCGCGGGGGACCGGGCGGCGCACGGCCTCGGTCCCGAGCCGCACGGTCAGCCGGTCGATGCAGGCGGCAAGCGAAGTGCCGCGCTTTTCCGCCGAAGCCTCGATCTCGCCCTGTTCGAGCGCGAGCGGTTCGGCCCAGCTGGCGCGAAGGCGCACCGTCTCGATCCCGAAACCCGCGTCGACATCGTCGAGCTTGGCGGAAAACAGGCGGATGACGTGGTCGGGATCGCGCGTCGCGGCGGCGAGTTCGAGGCGGCGCGCGATCACCTCGCCGTCGACCCGCCACAGCGCGATCTCGAGCCGCCGCGCGCCCTCGCCCCGCCCTTCGAGCTCGCGCGCCATATCCTGCGCCAGATCGGCCAGCACCCGGTCGAGCAGGTCGCGGTGGCGGATCGGCTCGACGAGGCGGCGCTGGACGAGCGGCATCGACTGGGGGACGACCGGGAGGAGCGGCTCGGGCACGCGGCCGAGGATCTGGTCGAGCCGGATGAGCGGGTTGGCGGCGGGCGACTTGCGGTTGCGGAACCGGCGCTGGAGCGCATCGCGCGAGGCGGCTTCGCTTTCCCCGTCCTGTACGTGCCCCGCGACCCCGGCGAGTTCGCCAAGGCGCTTCAGACCGAGGCGGCGCAGCACGGTCAGCACGTCCTCGTCGAGCCGCAAGGCCGCAACCGGCAGGTCGGCGAGCCGGGCGAGGAGGTCGTCCCCCGGCCCCACTATGGCCCGCGACGGCCCGTAATGCGCGAGCGCCCAGGCCGCTCCTGCGGTCGGCGCGATGGCGCAGCGCACCGCGAGCCCGCGCTTCGTGCAGGCCGCCTCGACATCCGCCAGCAGCCGCGCCTCTCCGCCGAACAGGTGCGCGACCGCGGTCACGTCGACCAGCACGCCGTCGGGCGCGTCGAGCGCGCTCCACGGCCCCCAGCGCTGCGCCCAGACGGCGAGTTTCTCAAGAAAGGCAAGGTCGCCCGCCGGATCCGCCGGGGCGGTGCGCACGGCGGGGCAGAGCGTCCGCGCATCGGCGAGCATCGTCCCCGGCTGCACCCCGGCGGCGCGGCCCGCGTCGTTGACGGCGGCGATGCGAGGGCCGTGCGCGGTTTCGGTGATCAGCGCGGTCGGTTCGGCATCCGCGCCCTCGCGCGCCTCAAGCCCTTGCCCGAGCCGCCAGCGATCGACCGAAAGTCGCGCGCACCACAGGGCGAGGATCCGGCGTAGTGGCCGGGGGTTGAGGTTGGCGGCGGTTTCGGGGCGGGCCGGCCGGTCGGCGCGGAGGCGTCCGTCGTCATCGCGAAGGGTCCATTGTCCGGGAATGTGGGAGCGGGCGCGGAACAGCTCGGCGGCCCAAGCGGGCGCTCCGGGCGCGTCGTGGTTCCAGCGCGGACGCGCGGAAGGGGCTGCGGCGACCCGCCAGCGCATCCGGGCGGAGGAAAGGTCGGCCTCGGCCTCGAGCCGGACGAGCCACAGCGCAATGCCGTGCTTCTCCGCCGTGAGGCTGAGGCGGCGCGAGGCGGTGAAATCGAGGCTGCGCGGATTGCCCGCGATCTCTCCGATGACGCAGGCGAAATCGCGGCACCTGAGGCCCTCTTCCAGAGCGAACAGCGCGTCTTCGGGGCTGCGTGCGGCGACGTGGATCAGCCGATCCCTCAGGTCGCGCGGCAGGCCGTGGAGATAGGGCCGCCCGCCCCGCTCGATCGCGCGCGCATCCTGCACCCACAGCACGTGGCGGCGGTCCTGCGGCTCGGCCAACGGATCGGGCCTCGCCGCCGCTGCGGCCAGGGCATCGCGGGCGAGCGCCAGCGCGAAACCCGCCCCGCTCGCATCCCCGGCGCTCGCGAAGATCTCGCTGTGAAGCGGTTGTTCGGCAAGGCCCGGTCGCCAGCGCCCTTCGCGCTGGCGTGCAAGCGTGGCGAGATCGGCGCCCGCCAGCCGCGCCGCCGCACCGCTTCCCTTCGGACGAGAGGGGACGGGAAAAGCCTGGAGCGCGCTTGCGCGGTGAGGAGAGGATGCGGATTTCGTCATGGGAACTGCTCTTAGCAAAGGGACTCGGCAAGCGGCCCTTTGTTCCCATTATGTTCCACGTGGAACACGATTGCAATGCCGCAATCGTGTCCTCGGAAATTCAACCCAGGACCTGAGGAAACAGTCCGGTCACAAGGATCACACCGACCGCCAGCGGGCAGATCCACGCAATCAGGAAGCGCCAGACCGACAGCCAGAAGCCCGTCATCCCGGTCATCTCCTGGACCAGCCGCTTGTCGGCCTTCCACCCCACGAAGACTGCGGTGAAGAAGGCGACGACAGGCAACATGACCTTGCCGGTGAAGCCGTCGATGGTGTCGAGGATGTCGGTATCCGCGAACAGCGGCCAGAAACCGAGCGGGCGCACGTCGGCCCAGACGTTGTAGCCCAGCAGGCACGCGACCCCGATCAGGAACGCCCCTCCCCCGAAGACGAGCGAGGACGTGCGCCGGCTCCAGCCCATCTCGCCGATGCCCCAGGCGACGGGCACTTCGAGCAGGGAGATCGAACTGGTGATCGCTGCGACGAGGATCAGGACGAAGAAGAGGAGGCCGATCAGCGCGCCCGCAGGCATGGTCTGGAAGGCGAAGGGCAGCGTCTGGAACACCAGCGTCGGCCCGGCCGCCGGGTCGAGGCCCACCGCCAGCACGATCGGAAAGATCATCAGCCCCGCGATCAGCGCCACGCTGGTATCGGCGATGGCGATGGTGAGCGCGGTCGGGCCGAGCGGCGCAGACCCCTTGATGTAGGAGCCGTAGGTAATCAGACCCGCCACGCCCAGCGAGAGCGAGAACAACGCCTGTCCCAGCGCCTCGTTCATCGCCTGCGGCGTAAGCTTGGCGAAATCGGGCGTGAACAGGAAGGCCATCGCCCCGCCGATCTCGCCGACGAAAGCGCCATAGACCGTGATCCCCACCAACAGCACGAAGAACATCGGCATGAGGATGGTCGCCGCAGCCTCGATCCCCGAGCCGATCCCGCGCGCGACGATGAACAGGGTCACGCCCATGAAGACGAGATGCATGGCGAGAAGCAGCATCGGGTCCGCGAAAAGGTCGCCCATGCGACCCTGGATCATCTCGCGGCTTTCCCCCGCGAGCGCGCCCTGCAGGGGATTGCCCGAAAAGAGCGCGCCGAAGAAATCCGCGCCCATCACGCCGACATAGTAGAGCACCCAGCCGGCCACGACCGAGTAGAAGGACAGGATGAGGAAGGCCGCGATCACGCCGATCACGCCGAAGCCCGACCAGCTGCCCGGTGAGCCCGAACGCTGGGCCACCTTGCGGATCGAGCCGACCGCGTCGTCCTGCCCGGTGCGCCCGATGAAGATCTCCGCCAGCACCAGCGGCAGGCCCAGCAGGAACACGCAGGCGACATAGAACAGAACGAAGGCCCCGCCTCCGTTCTCCCCCGCAAGCGTCGGAAAGCGCCAGACATTGCCCAGCCCCACTGCCGCCCCGATCGCGGCGAGAATGAATGCGCTGCGCGAGGACCAGCCCTCGCGGGTCGTCGAACCGGTGGATGCTACCATGGCTGAAGAAAATCCCCTGATCGCGCAGCCGTGACGGCGCGCCGCTTATCCCATTGCGACCCTAGTGCAACGAAAAGCACGGCGCGCCAAGGGCCAGTCTTTGCCTTTGCACCGGAGCAGGTCTAAGGGCGGGGCCATGTCCACCACCTTCCAGCTCGACACGAGCACCAGCCGGGCCAATCCCACCCCGCAGCCGATGAAGCGGCTCACCGTCCCGCGCATTCGTGCGCGCAAGGTGGACGGCGTGACCGAAGAACCGCTGGTCATGCTCACCGCCTACACCGCGCGCCAAGCGCAGCTGCTCGATGCCCATTGCGACCTTTTGCTGGTGGGAGATTCGCTCGGCCAGGTGATCTACGGCCTGCCCTCGACCATCCCGGTGACGATGGAAATGATGGCGAACCACGGCGCCGCCGTGGTGCGGGGCAGCTATCATTCGGTGGTGGTGATCGATATGCCTTTCGGCTCCTACGAGGCATCTCCCGAGCAGGCATTCGAAAGCGCCGCGCGCCTGCTCAAGGAAACCGGCGGCGCCGCGGTCAAGCTCGAGGGCGGCGCGGCGATGGCCCCGACGGTCGAATTTCTGAATGCGCGAGGGATCCCGGTGATGGGCCATGTCGGCCTCACCCCGCAGGCGGTCAACGTCCTCGGCGGCTACGGCGCGCGCGGGAGGTCCGATGCGGAAGCCGAGAAGATCGTTTCCGATGCCAGGGCGCTGGACGAGGCGGGCGCTTTCGCGATCGTCGTCGAAGGCGTGGTCGAACCGATCGCGATCGCCGTGACCGAGGCAGTCTCATGTCCCACCATCGGCATCGGCGCCTCGGCGAAATGCGACGGACAGGTGCTCGTCACCGACGATATGCTCGGGATGTTCGAGCGCGTGCCGCGCTTCGTCAAACGCTACGAGAATATCGCGGAGACGATCGAGAAAACGGTCGCCACCTATGCCAGCGAAGTGCGCGCACGCAGCTTCCCGGGCGAGGAACAGACCTACCAGCCCAAGGGTTGAGCGCGAGAAAGCGCCCCCTTCGATACGGATCCCCCGCTGCAATGCAGACCCTGCTTCGCTTTTACACCTTCTCGCTGTTCTTCACCGCCGCCTGCCTTGCCGGCGCGGGCTGGTACGGCTGGGCCAGCACGGGCACGCTGGCGGGGACGCTCTCGATCCTGTGGATCGTCTTCGTACTGTCGATCCTCGAGATTTCGCTCAGCTTCGACAATGCCGTCGTCAACGCGACCGTGCTGCGCGAGATGGACCCGGTCTGGCAGAAGCGCTTCCTGACCATCGGCATCCTGATCGCCGTGTTCGGGATGCGGATCGTCTTTCCCATCGCGATCGTCTCCATCGCGGCCAATATCGGGCCGTGGGCGGCGGTGCAGCTCTCGCTCGGCAACCCGGAGGAATACGAGCGCATCGTCTCGGCCGCTCATATCGGGATCGCGGGTTTCGGCGGAGCCTTCCTGGCGATGGTGGGCCTCTCCTTCTTCTTCGATGCGGACAAGGAGGTTCACTGGATCGGCACGCTGGAACGCTCGATCAACCGGTTCTCGACCCTTCCCGCGGTCGAGATCGGGCTGGTGCTGGCTTTGCTCTATGGCGTGTCCACACTCCTGACCCCGGAGGAATCGCTGACCTTCCTCACCGCAGGCGTGCTGGGCCTGCTCACCTACATCGCGGTCAATGCTATCGGCGAATGGATCGAGCAGCGCGAGCAGGCGAAGAAGGCGAGCGGTCAGATCGTGCGCTCGGGGCTTGGCGGGTTCCTCTATCTCGAAGTGCTCGATGCGAGCTTCAGCTTCGACGGGGTGATCGGCGCCTTCGCCTTGTCGAACAACATGATCGTGATCGCCATCGGGCTTTCGGTCGGCGCGATGTTCGTGCGTTCGATAACGGTCCACCTCGTGCGCGCGGGGACCTTGTCGGAGTATCGCTATCTCGAACATGGCGCGTTCTGGGCGATCATCGTGCTGGGCGCGATCATGCTGCTCTCGGCGCGCTGGCACATCCCGGAAACCATCACCGGGCTGATCGGCGCGGTGCTGATCGGGCTGTCGCTGCTCTGGTCGATCCGCCACAACCGCGCCGAAGCGCGGGCCGAGGCTAGCGGGGCCGCAGCGCCAGCCGACTAGCGAGCGGCGCGGCGACCACCAGCTGCAACAAGTGGTAGAGCAGCAGCGGCGCGATCACGAAGCCCGCCATTTCCGGCGCGAACAGGATCGCGGCCATGGGCGCGCCGATGGCGACGCTTTTCTGCGAACCGGCGAACAGGAACGCGATCCGGTCCGCGCGCGACAGGCCAAGCACGCCCCCGGCGATCCACGCACCTGCAATCGCAAGCGCGAGGAAACCGACCACCAGCCCCAGCAGCGCCGCCCATTCGCCCGCACCGAACAGTCCCGCCAGCCCCTGCTCCACCGCGCCCGAAAAGGCGACATAGACCGCAATTCCGATCACCCCTCGGTCGAGCCAGGCGATCCGCGCCTTGCGCTCCATCACCCATTCGCGCGTCCAGCCCTGCAGCGCCTGCCCGATGACAAAGGGCAAGACGAGGATCAGGCCGATCCGCACAATCGTCTCGTAACCGATGTCCGCCGCTGCGCCTCCACCGAGAGCGGCGAAGAGCGGCGCGGTCACGAAGACCCCGACGATATTGACCAGCGCCGCGCCCACCACCGACAGCGCGACATTGCCGCCTGCAAGGCTGGTGTAGCTCGTCGCCGATTGCACGGTCGAGGGCAGGCATCCGAAATACAGGAAACCGAGCGCGACAAGCGGAGGCAGGACCTGCTGGGCAAGCTGCATCGCCGCAAGCCCGCCCAGCGCCATGACCCCGAAAATCCACAGCAGGAGAGGCCCGAAATAGCGCCAGTTGACCAGTCCGCGCGCAATCTCGCCGCGCGCGATGCGCATCCCGTTGACGAGGAAGAGCACGAAGATCGCCCCGTTCGACACCATCTGCGCCATTCCCCGCGCCTCCCCGGTCGCGGGAAGAAGCAGTGCAAGCGCGGTCGCGGCCACAAGGACCGCGATCATCGGGTCGGAAAGGATGGCAGGGCGCGCGGGCATGGCGAGCGGCCCTGCCCTCAGCCCGACAAAAAGTCGAGCTTTGCCGCTCAATCCGGCACGAAACCGCGCGGGGCGAGCGCCTGGGCGCGGGCTGCAAGGCGTTCGGCCTCTCCGTTCTCGCCAAGCGCGCGGGCGCTCTCGGCCCGCATCCGCAGCAGCGCCGGATCGCTCCCTGCACCCAGCGCGATCGCCCGGTCGAGCAGAAGCTTCGCGCGCAGCCAGTCCTCGCGCGCGACACTGCGCCGCGCCAGCATCGCCAGCGCCTCGGCATTGTTCGGCTCACCCGCGACATGGCGCGCGAGCAGGGTATCGGCCGCCTCCTCGTCGCCGAGCAGGCGGTAGGCCGCAATCGCCTTCTTCGCCAGCGGCCAGGGCCTGCGCACCCGGGCCGCGTCGCGGTAGAGCGCGAGCGCCTCCTCGGCATCGCCTGCGGCGAGGGCAACATCGCCCGCCAGCGCCGCGATGTCAGAAGAGGCCGCAAAACGCGCACGCAGGGCATCGGCCTCGGCCCGCGCCGCCGCCGCGCCGCCCGCTTCGATCAGGCCGCGCACGCGCGCGGTCGGCCCGGGCAAGCTGTCATTGCCCGCCAGGCTCGTGATCTCGCCGTTGGGCCCGGCAAGCCCGCGCTCGAGGAAAGGCGCCGCCTCGGCCCTCTGCCCCAGCCGTTCGAGCGCGCGCCCCACCGTCACGAGGAGGTAGGACGAAGCGTCCTTCCGCCGGGCGCGGGCCTCATGGATGTCCACCAGCTCGCGGTCCCTGCGCCCCAGCCAGAGCGCGCGCGCATGGAGATCGGCGATGCGGACATTACCGGGCTGGCGGCGCGCAAGATTGTCCAGGGTCACCGCCGCGCTGTCGGAATTGCCCTGTGCAAGATCGATAAGCGCATCGAGCAGCACGGCAGCCGGCAAGCCCTCTTGGGCAAGGCCGCTGCGCGCAAGGAGACTGCGCGCCAGCACGTTCTCTCCCGCCCGCGCAGCGAGCACCGCGCGCAGCAAATGCGCGCGCGGTTCCTGTTCGGTTCCCTCCGCGATGGTTTCTAACGCGTCGAGCATCGCACTGTAATCGCCGCTCTCGCCCAGCGTCGCCGCGCGGTCGAGCGCGAGTTCGGCATTGCCGGGCTCCGCCGCCAGCGCCGCATCGTACCAGCGCCGCGCGGCGCTGAGGCCATGCGCGTCACGCACCAGCTGCGCGCGCATCAGCAGCGCCGGGCCGTAAGCGGGATCGCTTTCGAGCGCTCGCTCCGCCGCATCGAGCGCCGCGATCTGTTCCCCGCCGCGAAAGCGCAGCCGGGCGATCGCGGTCCACAAGGCCGGGTTGTCCGGTTCGAGCGCGCGCGCCTCGTCGAGCAGGCGTCCGGCCTCGGCAAGCTCGCCCGCGTCCGCCGCCACCTGCGCCTCTTCGACCAGCGCGACGAAAGGCGCGCTCCCGGCGATCGGAGTCGGGCCGCTTTCCGGCTCGGCCTCGGCGCAGCCCGCCAGAGCCAGGGCCGCCGCGAGCAGCGGCCCGAAAGCGCGATCAGGCCGAAAGATCATATTGCTTGAGCAGGTCATAAAGCGTCGGTCGGCTGATCCCGAGCAGCTTGGCCGTATTCGAGATATTGCCCTCACTGCGGGCGAGCGCGTGGCGGATCACCCGCCGGTCTGACTGTTCGCGCGCGGCCTTGAGGTTGAGCACTTCGGCCTCCTCCTCCTCGGCAGCGGCGAAATCGAGATCCTCGGCGCCCACCAGCTTGCCGTCGGCCATGATGACCGCGCGCTTCACCCGGTTTTCAAGTTCGCGCACATTGCCCGGCCATTCGTGGCGGTCGATCGCGGCGAGCGCGTCGGGCGCAAAGCCGGTGACGCCGGGGTTCATCTCCTTGGCGAAACGTTTGAGGAACGCCTTGGCGAGAAGCACCGCATCGCCATGCCGCTCGGCAAGGCCGGGGATGCGCACCACGATCTCGGCGAGACGATAGAACAGGTCCTCGCGGAAGGTGCCCTCGGTAATCATCGCCTCGAGGTTCTGGTGAGTCGCGCACACGATCCGCGTGTCGACCGAAATCGCCTTCCTCCCGCCGATCCGCTCGATCGTGCGCTCTTGCAGGAAGCGCAGGAGTTTCACCTGCAGCGGCAGCGGGATGTCGCCGACCTCGTCGAGGAAGAGCGTGCCGCCATTGGCACTTTCGATCTTGCCCTCGGTGGTCTTGACCGCGCCGGTGAACGCGCCCTTCTCGTGACCGAAAAGCTCGCTTTCGAGCAGGTTTTCCGGGATCGCCGCGCAGTTGATCGCGATGAACGGCCCCTCGGCGCGGTCGCTCGCATCGTGAAGCCCCTTGGCGAGCAGTTCCTTGCCCGTCCCGCTCGCGCCCAGAAGCATGACCGAAACACTGGTGCGTGCCACCCGTTCGATCGTGCGGGCGACCTTCACCATTTCCGGCGCGCCGGTGATGAGCCGGCCGAGCACGGTCTTCTCCTCGCCGGAACTGGCGACGAGGCGGCGGTTCTCCGCCTCGATCTGGTGGAGGTTGAAGGCGCGCCGGACGATCAGGCCGAGCTGCTCGATATCGACCGGCTTCTGATAGAAATCATAGGCCCCGCGGTCGATCGCCTGCAGCGCGCTTTCGCGCGCGCCGTGGCCGCTTGCGACGATCACCTTGGTGTCGGGCTTCAATGCCATGATCGCATCGAGCACGGCGAAGCCCTCGGAGGTTCCATCGGGATCGGGCGGCAGGCCGAGATCGAGCGTCACGACGGCCGGCGTCTCGGCCCGCAGCGCGGCGATGGCGCTGTCGCGGTCGCCCGCGATCACCACGTTGAAATCCTCATAGGCCCACTTGAGCTGGGCCTGCAGGCCCTCGTCGTCTTCGATGACCAGCAGGTTGGGTTTCTTGTCAGCCATCATGCGACCTCGTTCTGGGGGGCTGGATCGGGACCGCCCGCGTCGCCGAGGCGCGCGGCCTCGGGCACGGGCAGAGTGACGGAAAAGCGGCTGCCGATGCCTTCGCGCGATTCGACCGTGAGCCGCCCGCCCATCGCGCGGATCATTTCTCGCGCCTCGAAGGCGCCGATGCCGAAGCCGCCCTGTTTCGACGAGACGAAGGGCTTGAACAGCGAATTGCGGACGAATTCGGGCGACATCCCGGTTCCGCTGTCGACCACGTCGATCCGTCCCATGACGCCGTCGCGCACCACATCGAGATGCACCGACGCGCGCTTTTCGCTGACATCGACCGCGTTCTGGACAAGATGGATCAGCGCCTGTTCGAGCTGCTCACGGTCGCCCACGATCTCGACCGGCTCCTCGCGGGTGAGCACCACCGGGTGCACCCCGGCAAAGCGTTCGGCCACGCCCTTTGCCACAGCCGCAAGATCGATCGGGCGCATCTCCTGCGCCTGCCCCGCCCCGTAGCGTCCGAGCCGCGCAAGCAGCGCGGTGAGCTTTTCCGAAGACTTGCGCAGGGTGACAAGCATATCCGCACGGAAAGCGGGATTGTCGGCGTGCTTTTCGGCATTCGCGGCAAGCAGCGACATCTGACTGGCGAGATTCTTGATGTCGTGCATCACGAAAGCCATGCGCCGATTGAATTCGTCGAAGCGGCTCGCGTCCATCAGCGCCTGCTGCCCGGCCTGTTCGGCGAGATAGCTGGCGAGCTGCTGGCCCGCGACGCGCAGAAGGTCGAAATCCTCCCAGTCGAGCTGGCGCATGGTCCGCGGCCGGCCAAGGACTATCGCCCCGACGAGCCGCTCGAAATGGATGAGCGGGACGAGCGCCCAGGCATCCTCCGCCTCCCGCAGCCAGGCGGGCACTTGGGCGAGTTCGCCGTGATGGTCGATCCCTGCGCGCACTTCGCCGAGATCGAGGATATGGTGGTGCTGCTCGAGCAGGCCCGAAAGACCGTATTCGCCGGCAATCGCCGGGACTTCGATGGTCGGCCAGTTCCAGCGCGCGGTGAGTTCGAGCTGCGCCTCCTCGTTTGGCACGAGCAGAAGGCCCGCCGGGCTGTCGGTGATGTCGGCGATCGCCTTGACCGCGCGAGTGTGGAAACTCGTCGAACCGCCCGAGCCGCACCCGATGGTGCGGGTGAAGCGGAGCCATTCGGCGCGGTAATCGTAGCGATGCTGGAACAGGTGCTTGGCCGCCATTACCCTTATCCACGCGCGCACGCGTTCCGAGGGCAGCCAGATCACCGCGGCGACGATGGCGAGGACGAGGAAGGCGACCTGTCCGGTGCGGGCCATGTCCCCGCCGACCAGCGCCAGCGAGCGCGTCACCAGCACCATGACGAGCAGGTAGCTGCCGATCAGCAGGAGCGAGAGCGTCTGGAACGTGACCGCGCGCGACGGGCTCAGCTGCAGGCTCGCCCCGCGCGCATTGGCCCCGACCGCGAGCACGCCCATCATCGCGCCGGCGAACGCCCCGCGCAAGGCGACCAGCAGGTCCGGGCTCTCGCCGCCGAGATAGGCGATGGTGAAGAGGTTGAGATCGTAGGCGAAAATGCCGGCAAGCGCGATTCCGCTCCAGCGCAGCACCACGCGCGAGGCGGCCGCAGCCCCGGCATAGAGGTTGTGCAGCAGCATCAGCGCCCCGATCGCGACCAGCAGCGAAAGGATCGCGGAAACCTCGAAGATCACCGCCTCGAGCTGCCGTGTCGCTTCGACCCGAAATTCAAGCGCCAGGATGACCGGCTGGAGCAGTTCGACAAGGACCAGCGCGAGAAGGACCGGGCGGATCGGCTTCAGGCTTTCATCGCGCCCGTCGGCGGAGAACAGGCGGAATATGACCGCGATGAAGGCGAGATTGCGCGCGGTCGCGATGAGTTCGGTCACGGGCGCATCCGGCCCGAGCGCCGCGCCGAGCACGCACCACAGCCCGGTCAGCCCGCTCGCCGCCATCGCCGCCTCGCGGTCGGGCCGGGCACGGTCGCCGAAGCGCGCGATCCACACCAAGGCGCCAAAGGCCAGCACCGCCCCCGTAACCATGCAGAAGGGTGCGATGAAGGGAGCGATGCCCGACGCGCCGACCATCACCGCGCGCCCTCCGGCCACAGGATCACCCGCACGGTCTGGAGCAGGATCACGAGATCGAGGAAGGGAGTGTAGTTCTTGGCGTAGTAGAGATCGTATTCGAGCTTCGCGCGGCTGTCCTCGATCGAGGCGCCGTAGGGATAATTGATCTGCGCCCACCCGGTTATGCCGGGCTTCACCATGTGCCGCTCGCCGTAGAAGGGGATCTGCTCCTGCAGGTCATCTACGAATTGCGGGACTTCCGGGCGCGGGCCGACGAAGCTCATCTGGCCGGTCAGCACGCTCCACGCCTGCGGCAGTTCGTCGATCCGCACCTTGCGGATGAACCGCCCGAGGCGGGTGATGCGCGGATCGTTCTCCTCGGCCCATTTCGCCCCGTCCTTTTCCGCATCGGTGCGCATCGAGCGCAGCTTCACGATGCGGAAGGTCTGCCCGTAAAGCCCGACGCGCTCCTGCCGGAAGAAGGCCGGGCCCTTGCTGTCGAGCTTCACCAGCAGCGCGAACAGGGCGATGATCGGGAAGGTGGCGAGCAGCAGCAGCGAGCTCGCGACGATGTCGAACACGCGCTTGACCGCGCTCGAGAACATCCGCCCGCCCGAAAAGCCGTCGGAGAAAATGAGCCAGGACGGGTTCACCGTGTCGAGATCGACCCGGCCCGTCTCACGCTCCATGAAGCTGGAGAAATCGTTGACGTGGACGCCCTTGGTCTTGATCCGCAAGAGATCCTTCAGCGGCAGCGCATTGCGCCGCTCCTGCAGGGCGAGGACGACCTCCGACACGCCGAGATTCTCGACGAAGCGGCCGAGATCGTGGATCGCCTCGCGCGCGATCGCCTCCTCGACGACACGCTCGGGCTCGCCCATGGCGATGTAGGAGACGATGGCGAATCCGCTTTCGGGCCGCTCGGCGAGCTCGCGCAGGCGCTGCGCCCGGTCGCCCGCACCAAGCACCATGACCCGCCGGCGAAAGGCCGAGGAGCCGAGGAAGGAATTGAGCAGCAGCCGGTCCGCGACGAGCACAAGGATCGCAAACCCCATCGCGTAAAGCAGGGTGGAGCGCCAGAAGGTGCTTCCCGGCAGGATGAAATCGATCGTCGCCAATGCGATGATGCCGAGGCTGATCGCCACCAGCAGCCGCGCGCCCGCAAAGCGCAGCGAGCGCAGGGCATAGGGACCGTAGACCCCGACCGAGATCATCGCCAGCCACACCACGCCCGCCGTCGCCAGCAATGGCAGCCAGCGCTCCGCCATTGGCCCCGCATCCATCTCGATCTGGGCTGCGCGCAATTGCCACGCCATCTCGCTCGCCACCACCAGCAGCGCGAGATCCAGCAGGCCGAGAAGGATCACGGCGTGCGGGATATAGTGCTTGAACAGGCGGATCATCGGCGCAGGGAGCCTCGGGCTAAGGGGTTGTGCACCCCTCCCCTCTAGCGGCGAGTGCTTAAGTGTCGGTAAACCTTACACTCGCCGCGCAAGCCCTTGGGAATGGGCGAAGTCGGCGGTTAACGAGGCGTGACCGAGACACCGTGCCTAGAGGTGCTGCGCGCTGGCAAGGCGCGGGGTCGCGGGAGTGAGGCAGTCGGCCCGGCCGCAGCGGGGGCAGCCGATGCCCAATGGCACCGCATCCTCCGGGGCAAGCGAAATGCCGCGCGCCTGCGCCAGCTCCCCGGCGAAGCGCGCCTCGACCCCCAGCACGATCGCGCGGCGGGCGGAGCAGGCCGCGCCATCGACTTCGACCGTGCGGGCGATGGTGAACCAGTGGCGCGGAGCGGCCTCGCCCTCGCCGAAAGTGACCGTCTGAGTCAGCATCTGCCCGCGGCTCTCGAAAGCGGCATAAGGAACCCACGCGGGCCAGCGCGCCCCTGCGAGCGGATAATGCGCGCCGCTTGCCCCCGCAGTGAAGCCGAGCATACGGCCCGTGCGACCGAACCGCGCACTGAAGAACGGCAGGCCCCGCTCGCTCACCCGCTGGAGCGTGGTCAGGCGCTGGGCGAGCTGGTCGAAACTCACCGCGAAGCGCCGCTGGAGCACGGCGAGGTCATAACCGGTCTGCTCGCAGGCACGCAGGAAGCGGCGATAGGGCATCAGGAGTGCAGCGGCGAGGTAATCGAGCACGTGGTTGCGAAAGGCCGCGCGCGCCTCCTCGCTCGAAAGGCGCGCTCCTGCGACCAGTTCCTCGATCCTGTCGCGCTGTTCGAGCGCGCCGACCTGCCGCGCGATCTGGAACCGCCGCGCGGCGCCCGGCAGCATTTCGGAGAGCTGCAACTGCCGCGCATGGAGGTCGAGGCGCTGAACCATGCCGGGCATGACCTCTGCCGGCAGGATGCGGACCGAAAGGCGGTGCTGCTCGCGCAGCCGCTCCCCGAGCGCGGCGGCCATGTCCCCGCGCGAGAGGCGCAATTCATCGGCGAGATCCTCGGCCGCGTGGTCAAGGTCGGGAAAGTGGTTCTGCCAGCGCTCGATCGCCTCGCGCGCGTCGCCTTCCGGGTCCTCTATCCGCGCACCCGCCTCGCCCGCATTGTCGTAAAGCCGGGCGAAGGCGGCGGCGGCCTGGGGGGCGGCGGCAAGGAATTCCTGCACCTCCTCGCGATCGATACCGAGATCGGCGAAACGCTTGTCCGCGAGCCGCCGGGCGAGGCCGTCGATCCCGCCGATCGCCTCGTCCTCGCGCAGGGAGCGCGGGTCGAAATCGAAGCGTTCGATCACCTGCACCAGCACGCGCGCGGAAAGCGGGCGCTGGTTCCTTTCGATGAGGTTGAGGTAGGACGGCGAGATACCAAGCGCGGCGGCCATCGCGGCCTGGGTCATGCCCTCACGCTTTCGCAGGCGGCGCAGCGAGGGTCCGGCAAGAAGGGCACTTTCAGACATGATCGTTTTCCAGACGGCTTCGTTTTGTAAATACCTTTACATTCTTACACGATTCTTCCGCCAGATCACCCCATACAGACAAGATATTCTGTAATTTTTCCTGTCTTGCTGCACCGCAGCGCGCCACACGCGGCTCATCCACTCCCCAGGACGCGAAGGAGATTCACGAGCCATGACTTATCAGGACACCATCGCCCATATGCAGGGCCTCGTCAGCGCCAACGGCAACTGGAGCGGGATCGACCCCGAAAGCGCGGCGCGCATGGTCATCCAGAACCGCTTCCGCACCGGGCTCGACATCGCCAAGTACACCGCGAAAATCATGCGCGAGGACATGGATGCCTACGACGCCGACCCGACGCAGTACACGCAGTCGCTCGGCTGCTGGCACGGCTTCATCGGCCAGCAGAAGATGATCTCCATCAAGAAGCACTTCGGTTCGACCAAGCGCCGCTACCTCTACCTCTCGGGCTGGATGGTCGCCGCGCTGCGCAGCGAATTTGGCCCCCTGCCCGACCAGTCGATGCACGAAAAGACCGCCGTTCCGGGTCTGATCGGCGAACTCTACACCTTCCTCAAGCAGGCCGACGCGCGCGAACTCGGCATGATGTTCCGCGCTCTCGACGAAGCGCGCGAGGCCGGTGACGAGGTCAAGGCCCGCGAAATCCAGAAGAGCGTCGACAACTACGAAACCCATGTCGTTCCGATCATAGCCGACATCGATGCGGGCTTCGGCAATGCGGAAGCCACCTATCTCCTCGCCAAGAAGATGATCGAGGCGGGCGCCTGCGCGCTGCAGATCGAGAACCAGGTGTCGGACGAGAAGCAATGCGGCCACCAGGACGGCAAAGTGACGGTCCCGCACGAGGACTTCATCGCCAAGATCCGCGCCTGCCGCCACGCCTTCCTCGAGCTCGGCGTGGATGACGGCATCATCGTCGCGCGCACCGATTCGCTCGGCGCCGGCCTGACGAAGCAGATCGCCTATTCGAAGGAGCCGGGCGACCTCGGCGACCAGTACAACAGCTTCCTCGACGCCGAGGAAGTCGATCCGGCGAACATCACCAACGGCCAGGTCTTCATCAGCCGTGACGGCAAGCTGATGGCGCCCAAGCGGCTGCCGTCGAACCTCTATCAGTTCCGCCCCGGCACTGGCGTGGACCGGGTCGTGCTCGATTGCATCACCTCGCTCCAGAACGGCGCCGACCTGCTGTGGATCGAAACCGAAAAGCCCCATGTCGAACAGATCGCCGGCATGGTCGACAAGATCCGCGAAACGGTTCCGAACGCGAAGCTCGTCTACAACAACTCGCCCTCGTTCAACTGGACGCTGAACTTCCGCCAGCAGGTGTTCGATGCGTGGGAAGAAGCGGGCAAGGACGTCTCCGCCTATGACCGCGCGAAGCTGATGAGTGTCGATTACGACGACAGCGAACTCGCCGCCGAGGCCGATGCGAAGATCAAGAGCTTCCAGGCCGATGCGGCGAAGCGGGCGGGCATCTTCCACCACCTCATCACGCTTCCGACCTATCACACCGCGGCGCTGTCGACCGACAACCTCGCGCGCGAATATTTCGGCGAGGAGGCCATGCTCGGCTACGTCAAGAACGTGCAGCGCAAGGAAATCCGCGAAGGGATCGCCTGCGTGAAGCACCAGAACATGGCGGGCTCCGACATCGGCGACGATCACAAGGAATACTTCGCCGGCGAAGCCGCTCTCAAGGCGGCGGGCAAGGACAACACCATGAACCAGTTCGAGGCCGCCTGATCCGGTCCCGGCATCCCGTGAGCCGTTTGCAACCGGCCTTGCGGGATGCCGCCTCAAGCTGCATGAGTGTCCGCATGAACGGCGCATCCGCCCATGCGCCCGATGCCGGACAGGGAGACATCCGATGAGCGACACCACCAATACCGACGCCCCGAAAAGCGAGCCGGGCCGCGCCCGCGCGCTGCTTTCGACCGCGGACATGAAGCTGCTGCGCCGCGCTCTCGAAAGCCACGCGCGCACCACCGAAGACCGCGAGGAACTCGCCAAGATCAACGCGCTGCACCACCGCCTCGGCACCTACGTGCCTTCGACCGAGTAGGCGCACGCCCCTTCACCGGTTCTCCTGGGGAGGAGAAGACGGCCGTCGGATGCAGGGTCAGCCCTGCGCCCGGCGGCCGTTACTTTTCTTTCAAGCCCCCTCCTCCCCCGGAGGAGAGGGTTGGGGGTGGTGGGGCCCCGGCGGTCGGGACCGGAAGCGGGGCAGCCCTACCCGCCCTTCTTCGCCATCAGGTCCAGCGTCGCCGCAGTCAGCGCCTCGGTCGCGGTCGCGATCACGGCCGGCGCGTCGGGCGCCCAGAAAGGCGAGTGCAGGCTGACAAGCTCGACCTCGCCGCGCTGGGCCGCCTCGTATCGCTCCATCGGAACCCCGCCGACCCAGAAGATCAGCGATTCGATATTGTCCGGATCCGCGCGGTGGAACTGGCCGAAATCCTCGCCTCCCATGACACTCGGCACCTGGAACACGCGTTCGGGGAAGCGATCCTTGAGCTTGGCCATCACCGCCTCGGTGAATTCGGGCGTGTTGTAGGTGGACGGCGTGTAGGGTTCCTCGACCTCGACCACGGGCAGCAGTTCCTCGGGCAGGCCCGCTGCGAGCGCTTCGGCCTTCGCAATGCGGCGGATGCCGTCGAGCAGGTGCGCACGCGATTCATCGCTGTAGGAACGCACGGTCAGCTGCAGCTTCGCGGTGTCGGGGATGATGTTGTGTTTCGTGCCGGCAAGGAAGCTGCCGACCGTCACCACGGCCGAATCGAGCGGGTTCGTCTCCCGGCTCACCAGCGTCTGGAGCCGCGTGACGATGTTCGCGGCAACGACGATGGGATCCTTGGTCGTGTGCGGATAGGCGCCGTGCCCGCCGACGCCCTTTACCGTGATGTCGACGCTGTCCACGTTCGCAAGCGCATAGCCCGGCGAATAACCGATCATGCCCGCGGGCGCCTGCGCCGCGTCGTGAAAGCCGAGCACGTAGTCGGGCTTGGGAAAGCGCTCGAACAACCCGTCCTCCAGCATCGCAAGCGCGCCGAGGCCCAGCTCTTCGGCCGGCTGGAGGATCATCACCAGCGTGCCCGACCATTCATCGCGCCGCTCGGCCATGAGCTGCGCCGTGCCGACCCAGGCGGCCATGTGCGTGTCGTGGCCGCAGGCGTGCATGATGCCGCTTTCCACCCCGCTCGCAGGTGTGCCGCGCGCCTTGGAAGCATAGGGCAGTCCGGTCTGCTCGGTCACGGGCAGCGCGTCCATGTCGGCGCGCAGCATGACGGTCGGCCCCTCGCCGTTCTTCATCACCGCAACCACGCCGGTCTTGCCGACGCCCTCGGTCACTTCGAAGCCGAGTCCGCGGGCGCGGGCGGCGAGCTTTTTCGCGGTCTCGAATTCCTGGAAGGAGAGCTCGGGATTGGCGTGGAGGTCGCGGTAGAGCTCGACGAGGCCCGGCATATCCTCCTCGACCGCGTCACGCAGTTCATCCGCCTTGGCCGGAACCGCCATCGCAAACGCCAGCGCGGCGCCGGCCATCAGGTGCTTCATCATCGTCCTGTCTCCCCGTGTGTTCCACCGGCCTTGTGCCGGATCGTCGGCACGATCTTACACTCTGCGCACGGCGAGGAAAGCCGTCCCCCTCACCCGAGGCCGTAGAAGATCACCAGCAGGATCGAGAGCGTCGTCACCATCAGCGCCACCAGCGGGACGCCGGTGCGGATGTAATCGGCAAACTCGTAGGAGCCCTCGGCCATGATCAGCATATTGGTCTGGTAGGCGATGGGCGTCGCGTAGCACAAGTTGCACCCGAACAGCACGGCGAGCACCAACGGCTCGGGCGGCAGGCCCAATTGGTTCGCGATGCTGAAGGCGATGGGGGTTCCGACAGTCGCGGCGGTCGCGTTCGAGGCGAAATTGGTGAGCAAGGTGACGAAGACCATGATGGCGGCCAGCACCAAGGCAGGCGGAAGGAAGGCGAGACCGATCGACAGCGTCTCACCCAGCCACTGCGCAGCCCCGCTTTCCAGAATGATCCGCCCGATCGCGATGCTGGCCGCGACCAGCACGATCACCTTGGCCGAAAGCGCACGGCCGACCCGATCGAACTTGACGCAACCGGTCACGAACATCGCGATCGCCCCCATCAGCGCCGAGATCGCGATCGGCAGCTTGAGCATGAAGAAGCCGCCCTCGCCGATCCACGGAATGCCGATCGAGGCGAGCGCGATGGCGGCCCCCATGATCGCGCCCGCCAGCACCGCCTTCGAACGGCGCGGCAATTCGCGCGCGCCTTCGAGCATCAGCAGGCTGTCGTTGCGGGCGAAGTTCTGCAGGTCCTCCTCCAGACCCATGACGAGCAGCACGTCGCCTTCGCGGATGCGCAGGTCGCCGCCTTCGGAATACCGGTCCTTCTCCCCGACCCCGAATCGCTGGGGGCGATGGATGCCGAGCACGGCGACCGAGTAGAGATCGGCGATCCCCGAAGACGGCAGGGTGCGGGTGATAAGACGCGAATCCGCCGTCACCGTCATCTCGACCGCGACGATGTCCTTGCCTTCGGCCCTGCTCGTGCGGCGGATGCGGTCGAGAACCCAGCTGGGTGCAAGCTCGCCCTTGAGCACGCGCGTCGCCTCTTCCAGCGCCTCGTGCGTGCCGGAAATGTGCAGGCGCTGCTGCGGCTGGAGCGTGCCGGTGGGCTGGTCATGGAAGGTGATGTTGCCGGGCAGCTTGTCCCTGATCGCGGACAGCTCCGAGCCGGACAACACGCTGTCCACCCCGACGCGCAGGCGCGTGTGAAACATCCGGCGCGTCGCATCGGGTTCGGCGCTGTTGTCGCCGAGCAGGCGCGGCATGACGAGCCAGAGATAGGGAATCGCGATGAGCGCCGAAATCAGCACGATCGGCGTGAAATGGAACACGCCCATCTCCGGCAGGCCCAGATCCATCGCGATCGAGGTGACGAGGATGTTGGTCGAAGTCCCGATGGTCGTCGCCATCCCGCCGATCAGCACCGCGGCGTTGAGCGGAATGAGCGTCTTGGAGGCGGGCATCGCGCCCTTGGCCGCGAGTGCTACGAAGATCGGCAGCAGCAAAACGAGCACCGGCGTGTCGTTGACCGCCATCGACAGCAGTAAGGCGATCATCAGCGACACCAGCAGGCCGACCTGCAGATTGAAGCGGAACACGCCTTCGAGAAACCGCGCCGCCGGTTCGAGCGCCCCGGTTACGACCAGTCCCCGCCCCATGATCATCAGCGCGCAGATGGTGATGAGGGCGTAGTGGCCGAACCCCCCGAAGGCGAGTTCGAACCCGTCGGTCGGGCGGCCTCCCTCAAGCGGGAAGAAATAGAGGCCCACGGCGATCACGGCGATGGTCATCAGGCTGACGATCTCGACCGAGAGCCTTCCGCGTGCGAAGGCGACGAACATCGCGACCGTGACCGCCATCGCCGCCATGGCGTGATATGATGGAAGCGATAACATCGGACCCCTCTTCGAACCTCGCGGTGTTTCAAACGGCGCGGGCAAGATCAAGCGAAATTGCAGCGCGCCGGGAAGTGGAACGGGCCCAAAGCCGCGTCCGTTGATGCCTGGCAACACCCCGCAATCCAATAGCTCCGGAGCATCCATGACCGACCCCGCCATCACCATCGACCCCGCCACCGGCAATGAACTGCAACGCTACGAACGGATGGGCGAAGGTGCGGCGAAGGCCGCCGTCGATCGCTGCCATGAGGCATTCGACCAGTGGCGGCACACCACGCTCGAACACCGCGCGGGTGTCCTGCGCGCGATCGGCAGGCGCCTGCGCGAACGCAAGGAGGAACTCGCCGAGCTGATGAGCCGCGAGGTCGGCAAGCTGATCGGCGACAGCCGCGACGAGGTCGAGCTGTGCGCCGCGATCTGCGACTACACCGCCGAAACCGGCCCGCGCGAACTCGCCAGCGAAGAGCGCGACCCGGCCAACGCCTCGCGCGGGATTATCGCCTATGCGCCGATCGGGGTGATCTACGGCATCCAGCCCTGGAACTTCCCCGCCTACCAGGTGATCCGCTATGCCATTGCCAACCTGATGACGGGCAACGGCGTGCTGCTGAAACACGCCGAAAACTGCACCGGGTCGGGGCTGATGCTGAAGGAAATCTTCGAAGAAGCGGGCCTGCCCAACGACCTGTTCACCGTGCTCGTGATCGACCATGACGTGTCGGATACGATCATCGCGCATGACAAGGTGCGCGGTGTGACGCTGACCGGAAGCGACGGCGCGGGCAGCATAGTCGCCGAGCAGGCGGGCAAGTTCAACAAGAAGACCGTGCTCGAGCTGGGGTCGAACGACGCCTATATCGTGCTGGCGGATGCAGATGTGGATCTCGCGGCCAAGACCTGCGCGTCCGGGCGGCTCTACAACAACGGTGAGACCTGCATCAACGCCAAGCGATTCATCGTAACCGAGGCGGTCTACGACGAATTCATGGAGAAATTCGTCGCCGCGATGGAAGCCGCAAAGCCCGGCGATCCCTTCGACGAGGACACCGGCATCGGCCCGATGGCGCGCGAGGACCTGCGCGAGAAACTTCACGGCCAGGTCGAGGAAAGCATCGACAAGGGCGCGCGCGTCGTAACGGGCTGCGAAATCCCCGAGGGCAATGGCTGGTATTACCCGCCCAGCGTGCTCGCCGATGTCGAGCCGGGCCCGCCCGCCTACGATGACGAATTGTTCGGTCCCGTGGCAAGCGTCATACGCGCCGCGAACGATGAGGACGCGATGCGGCTCGCCAATGACAGCCGCTATGGCCTTGGCGGTGGCATTTTCTCGAAGGACGAGGAGCGCGCGATCAAGCTCGCCGAGCAGCATTTCGACACCGGCATGGTGTTCGTGAACACCTTCGGCGTGGCAGATCCCACCATGCCCTTCGGCGGAGTGAAAAGTTCAGGCTATGGCCGCGAACACGGCGGCTTCGGCGTCAAGGAATTCGCCAACGCCAAGTCGATCTTCGTGGGCTGAGCGGGCAACCCATAATACTAGATTCATCAGCGCGAAGCGCCGCAAGCCCGACCGGGCGCCCGCAGGCCCGCCAGGGCCGAGGAAATCGCTCGCCGGATTGCGTGCGGACAAAAGAAACCAAAACCCCCTTCCTGGGGGTTTTGGTGCCCCTGGCCCGACTCGAACGGGCACTTCCGAAGAAAAGCGATTTTGAGTCGCTCGCGTCTACCGATTCCGCCACAGGGGCCCGTCTCGCTCGGGCAAGGCAAAGGCCGTTACCGCCAAGCCGGCGTCACTTCAAGGAATTCGCCAGCAGCTTGTGCAGCTTGGAATGCAGCGCATCGTTCGCCGCGAGCACCTGCTTCGAATGGATCGGCGCGGAACGTCCGCGATAATCGGTCACGAAACCCCCGGCCTCGCGCACCAGCAGGCAGCCCGCCGCCGTGTCCCAGTCTTGCAGATCGCTTTCCCAAAACCCGTCGAAGCGCCCTTGCGCGACATAGGCCATGTCGAGCGACGCGACGCCAAAGCGACGGATTCCGGCGACCTCAGGCCCAATCGCGCCGAAGATGCGGCTCCATTCGGAAAAGTCGCCGTGTCCCTGGAAGGGGATGCCGGTGGCGACCAGCGCATCCGACAGGCGCGAGCGCGAGGACACGCGCAGCCGCCCGTCATGAAGCCACGCGCCTCGGCTCTTTTCGGCCCAGTAGGTCGCATCCTCGATCGGGTGATAAACCAGCGCGGCGGTGACATCGCCCCACCCCTTCCCGTCGAGGCGCGGCTCCTGCACCGCGATCGAGATCGCGAAATGCGGGATGCCGTGGAGGAAGTTGCTGGTCCCGTCGAGCGGATCGACAATCCAGCGCGGCTTGCCTTCGTCGCCCTCGATGGTGCCCGCTTCCTCCATGACGAAACCCCAGCCCGGACGCGCCGCACTGAGTTCGTCGTAAAGCGTGCGCTCGGCGCGCATATCGGCCTTTGACACGAAATCGGCCGGCCCCTTGCGGCTGACCTGGAGGTGTTCGACCTCCCCGAAATCGCGCCGCAAACGCCCGCCCGCCTTGCGCGCAGCGCGTTCCATCACGCGGACAAGACCTGAAAATGTCGCCATGTTCTCTTCCGTAAGGGCGCGCCAGCCGGGCCTTAGCGCGGCTGCGCGGGCGCTTCGCTCGCCGCACCACCGGGCTGCGCCTGATAGCCGCAGATACCCGCCATCACGCCGAGCATCACGCCGCTGTCGGTGCGGTCGAACTGCTCGGGATTGGCGGCAATCGCATTGTCCATCGCGACGGTAATCTGGCGCATCGAATTGTTGTAGATGCAGCCCATCAACACGTTCTTGACCTCTGCCTCGACCGCTTCGGAATTCAGCGCGCTCATCAGCAAGGTCATGTTCTCGACCGCGTGCTGGCGCGTCTCCGGAGTATCGGCGGGCGCGGCCGCGTCCTGCGCGAAGGCAGGCGACGCGGCGCAGGCGGCGAGTGCGAGAGCGGGAGCGAAAGCTTTGATGAATTTATGGGTCAAAGAGTTAACTGGCCTTTCCGACATAAGTCTGTTCGTACACGTCGACCACGATCCGCGTGCCCGCTTCGATATGCGGGGGGACCATGATCCGAACGCCGTTGTCGAGCACGGCGGGCTTGTAGCTCGAAGAGGCGGTCTGCCCCTTCACCACCGCGTCGGCTTCGACGATCTCGGCTTCGATCTGGCTCGGCAGCTGGACACTGATGGGCTTTTCCTCCCACAATTCCAGGCTCACCTGCATCCCGTCCTGAAGGAACGGGCGGGCATCGCCAAGCAGGTCCGAAGGCAGGTTGATCTGTTCGTAGGTGTTCTGGTCCATGAAGACCAGCATGTCACCATCCTCGTAGAGGAACTGGTAGTCGCGCGTGTCGAGCCGAACGCGCTCGACCGTGTCGGCGCTGCGGAAGCGCACGTTGGTCTTGCGACCGTCCTGCAGGTTCTTCATCTCGACCTGCATATAGGCCCCGCCCTTGCCCGGCTGGGTGTGCTGAATCTTGGCGACTTTCCAGATGCCGCCTTCGTATTCGAGGATATTGCCGGGGCGAATATCGACGCCGCTGATCTTCATGAGGGCTGTCTGCCTTCCTTGAGGAGGGTGGATGGAACGATGAGATACGCGAAGGGCGTGCGCGCGGGACCGACCGGCCCCGGTGGCCGCGCTCGGCCCGGAAGATTGGCGAGCCAATAGCCGAGCACGCCCGCCGGGGCAAGCGCAGCGCGCCCCGCCCCCACCTCGGCGCGCCATCCGCCCCGGCGCGGTGCAGCGCGCATTCATGGTTAAGGCGATAGCGGGCACGCGCTGCGCCTGCTAACCGGGCGAAACGCCACGGGGATCGCCATGAAAGCTCGCACCATCCTTTGCCTCACCCTGCTCGCCGCCGGAATAGCCGCGGCCAGCCCGATGTCGGCCGGAACGTTATCGGCAGGGCGCGTTTCGGCGAGCGCACAGGAGCCGGCAGGGCCCGAGGCGCAGCGCGATACCGGCGGGATGCTGCGCACGCTCGAACACGGTACCTGGCGCTGCGCCCTTCCGGGGGATGCGGCGGGCGCGGCATGGCGGAGCGTCCCGGAAGCCGATTTCACCGTCGGCCCCTCCTCCAGCTATGACAGCGCGGCCGGACGCGGAACCTATATCCTGCGCGGGCGCATCCTGACTTTCACGCGCGGCCCCAAAAAGGGCGAGCGTTACGAGCAGGTCGGGCGCAACACACTGCTGGTGCTGCACGACGACGGCAGCACCGGGCGGCTCACCTGCACCCGCGTCGGCGCGCCCGACTGACCGTCATTCCTCCCGTCCCGCGACGAGCAGCGGATAGGGATTGATCGCATTGGCCGGCTCCCACCACGCCGCATCCTCGGTTGTCTCGAGGATCGCGAAATGCAGATGCGGGGCTTGGGGCGAGGCGTTCCCGCTCGACCCCACCGTACCGAGCCTCTGCCCCGCCCGTATGCGCTGGCCTTCGCGCAGGCCCTCGGCATATTCGGCGAGGTGAGCATAGTAATAGATCCGCCGCCTGTCGGGGGAGCGGACATAGATCGCATTGCCCCCCGCTTTCGAGCGATGGAGCTTCGCCACCGTTCCGGGCGCGGCGGCGACGACGCTGGTGCCTTCGGGAGCCATGATGTCAATCGCTTCGTGGAGGCGCACGCTGTTTTCGCCGCGCCGGTCGGCGAAGGTGTCGGAAAGCTCGCTCGCCGCGACGTTCATCACGGGAATGCGCAGGGTTGCGGGATCGGAGCGGGCCTCACTCGGGTCGGCCCCGGCCGTGGGCTCGGGCGGATCGAGCGAAGGAACGGGCACTTCATCGTCGCCGGCGCCTGCCTGCTCTGACGTGTCCGCCGCCTGCGGGCTCGGCGCGGCCTCGGCCGGGCGAAGCGAGTCGTCGCCCCGCCGATTCTCCGCCAATTCGATCACCGTGCCGCCGAAGACGATCCACAGGACCGAGGTCAGCGTGGCCGTGACGAGGATCGTGGTCAGGCGGTCGAGAAACTTCATGCCGGCAAGTCTAGCCCGTTAGGCCACTCGCGTCACGCGCGGGCCTTCGGAACAAGCCCCGGAACCTCTTCGTTCACCTGTGTAACCAACGAAAAACAGGAGAATTTCCCATTCTTGCACGCACTTTCATCGCCGCCTCGCTAGCCCTTCCCCTGATCGCCGGGTGCACCACCGCAAACCCGCGGGTGCTTTCGGCCGACGATTACAGCATCGCGCTGCGCGTGAAGGACCAGAACCAGAGCGCAGCCCGCAAGGAAGCGAGAGATTACTGCGGCGACCGCAACCGCGATGCCCGCCTGCGAACCGTGACGCCGACCGGCGACAACCGCACGGTGCTGACCTTTGGCTGCGTCTGAGGCCGATTGCCCTTCCCCTGCCGCCCCGGGAAAGGATAGGGGCGGATCATGTTCGCCGTCCTTATCCTCGCCATCGGCCTCGCAATGGACGCCGTCGCGGTCGCCCTGGTGCGTGGTGCGGCCGGGAAACACAGCCCGGCGCGGGCGGTCGAGATCGGCGCGGCTTTCGGCATCGCGCAGGGTATCATGCCGCTCGGGGTGTGGGCATTGGGCCTTGCCTTCGCCGAATGGATTGAACCTTTCGACCACTGGATCGCCTTTGCGGTGCTCGGCTTTCTCGGCCTACGCATGATCCGCGAAGCTCTTTCGGACGACGAGCCTGACGTCGCTTCGCCCATGCGCTCGCATTATGCGGGCCTGGCTCTGGCAGCCCTCGCCACCAGCCTGGATGCGGGCGCGGCGGGGCTCACCCTGCCGCTGTTCGACCCGCCGGTGCTCGTCTCGTGCCTCGTGATCGCGGGCGTCACGGCCGCGCTTTCGGTCCCCGCCTACTGGCTGGGCACGAAGGCTTCGGCGCGATACGGCAAGGCGGCGGAAATCGCGGGAGGCATCGCGCTGATCGCGATCGGCGCGAAAATCCTCGTCGAGCACCTCAGCGCGTGAGCGCCTCGCGGAAAGCTTCGACGGCCTTGACCTCATCCCCGTTCCAGACCCCGCCCGAGACGGCAAGAAAATCCGCTCCCGCTTCGGCGAGGGGCCGGCAGTTTTCCGGCGTGATACCGCCGATTGCGACGCAGGGGATTTCGAACAGGCGTGCCCACCATGACAGAAGTTCGGGCTCGGGCCGCTCGGCATCCGGGCCCTTGTCCTTGGTCGCGGAAGGGTAGAACGCCCCGAAGGCGACGTAGTCCGCCCCCGCCTCCCCCGCTTCCATCGCGAGGTGCTTCGACGCGTGGCAGGTGACGCCGATCTGCGCCTCGCGCCCCAATGCCTCGCGCGCTTCCTTCGGCGAGCCGTCGCCCTGCCCGAGATGGACCCCGTCCGCCTTCAGCCTTTTCGCCAGCGCGATGCTGTCATTGACGATGAAGGCGACCTCGCGCGCGGCGCAGATTTCCATGAGCGGCGCGGCAAGCCGGGCGGCCTCATGCTGGTCGATCCCCTTCACCCGGAACTGGAACGCGGTCACGAGCCCTTCGCCCGCATCGAGCGCCCGCTCGAGCCGGTCGGGGAAGGCCCCGCCGACCTCGAGCGGGGATATGAGGTAAAGCTGCGTATCGCTCATGACCGCGCGGCCGAGAGCCTCAGGCGCTAGCAGCGGCGATCTTCTCGATCGCGTCCGACAACGCCTTATTGAACTCGGCGTCCGACTGGTCCTTCCTGAGATCCTGCAGCAGGCCGCGGCTGAAGCTCGCGATCATGCCGGGGTTCTTCGCAAGGTGCTCGCACGCCTCGTCGGTAGAATAGCCGCCCGACAGCGCGACGACGCGCAGCACCTTGGGATGGCTGATGAGCCCGGCGTAGAGCCCCGCCTTGGCGGGTATCGAGAGCTTGAGCATCACCTGGCGGCCTTCGGGCAGGGCATCGAGGTTCTTCGTGATCTCGGCCAGCAGGATATCCTCGCCCGCCTCGCGGTCCGCGGCATGGATGTCGTATTCGGGCTCGATGATCGGCATGAGCCCGGCATCGAGGATCTGCCCGGCGACCTCGAACTGCTGAGCGACGACAGCGGCGATGCCCTTCGGGTTGGCCGACTTGATGACCGAACGCATCTTGGTCCCGAACATCCCCTTGGCGACCGATTTCTCGAGCAGCGCGGGAAGCTTGTCGAGCGGCTTCATGAGCTGAACGCCGTCCTCCTCGTCGGCAAGGCCCTGGTCGACCTTGATGAAGGGGACGATCCCGCGCGCCTTCAGGGCATCGCCGGTCGGCTTGCCGTCAACCTCGCCGTCCATCGTCTTTTCGAACAGGATCGCACCCAAGACCTTGCCCTCGCCGAAGCACGGCGCGGTGATGACGCGCGCGCGCATCGCGTGGATAGCGGCGAACATTTCGTCCTCGCCCGACCATTCGCTGTCGTCGACCCCATAGCCGCGCAGCGCCTTGGGCGTGGAGCCGCCAGACTGGTCGAGCGCGGCGATGAAGCCTTTGCCATTGGCGATACGGTCGGTCATTTCCTTGGTGTTCATGGCTGGTCCGAAGCCCCCTCGATTGGCCGTGATGTCGTCTGCGCAAGCGCCTTAGCCAGCCCTCCGCCGCCCTGCAATGGCGCAGACGTCAGCGCGCGGCGAGCCGCCGAATGATCCCGGTGAAGGACAGCGCGGGCCTGCCGTCGCCGGTGACAAGCCCGCGCACGAAGATCGTCTTGCCCCCGCCGCGCGTCACCTCGCCGCGCGCCTCGACCAACGCGCCGGGCGCGACCGCGCCGAGGAAATCGCCCGAAAGGTTGATCGTCACCGCATTGTCGCCTTGCAGTTCGTCGGTGGCGATCGCGAAAAGCGCGAAATCGGCGAAGGTGAGCAGGCACCCGCCGTGCATCGAACCGCTCGCGTTCATGTGGCGCTCGGCCGCGCGAAAGGCGCAGACGTGCTCGCCGCTTTCCTCGCGCTTCATGTAGAACGGGCCGGAACGCGCTTCGTAAGGGTCGGTCTTCCAGCAAGACCAGCCCGCGAATTCGCCTTCGGTCTCCACGACGGGCGCGCCGTATCCTTCGCTCTCGCTCATATGTCTCCCTACGTCGTCAGCGCCACAACTGCAGCGCGCGGATCGCGTGCGACAGGGCCTCGTTGGCCTCGACCGGCGCGAGGCTTCGCTCGGCCAGCTTCCAGCGCCGCCGGAGCCCTGATTTTCGCCACAGGTCGGTGAGCAGGAAGCCCCCGCTCCACGTGTCCCGGCCGACCGCGATTTCCATCTCGGCATGGGCGGTGAACCATACGCCGCCGCCGTGGCTGCGCCCGGTCACTTCGCGCAGGCGAAAGCCGGTCAGCGCAAGGCCTCGCGAAGCCGCCGCGAGAAAGCTCGCCCGGTCGAGCAGGACCGGGGGGCAGTGCCGAACAGCATGACGCATTCGCCCGCAACGTGGCGCTTGAGAGCAGCCCGGTCGGCCTCCATCCAGGCGCGCATCAGCGCAAGTTCGCGGGCCTCGAATTCGGGCGTGACATCGGCCATTCGGGACCGCCCCTCAGGCGGCAAGCGCCGCGACGCCGGGCAACTGTTTGCCCTCCATCCATTCGAGGAAGGCGCCGCCAGCGGTTGAAATATAGGTGAAATCCTGGGTCACCCCGGCCTGGGCCAGCGCCGCGACCGTATCGCCCCCGCCTGCGACGCTGGTGAGCGAACCCTCCTGCGTCAGCGCCGCCGCCGTGCGCGCGAGGCTCATCGTGGCGGTGTCGAAAGGCTCGGTCTCGAACGCGCCGAGCGGTCCGTTCCAGACGACCGTGCGGCAGGTCTTGAGCACGTCGGCGAGCGCTTCGGTCGCTTGCGGTCCGAGATCGAGGATCATCTCGTCCGCCGCGACCTCGTGGACGTTGCAGGTGCGCATCGAAGGCGGGTTGGGCGCGAATTCCTCGGCCACGACGACGTCATAAGGCAGGTGGACGGTGCAACCCGCGTGGTCCGCCTCGTCCATGATGCGCGAGGCGGTATCAGTCAGGTCATGCTCGCACAGCGACTTGCCGACATCGACCCCGCGCGCGGCGAGAAAGGTGTTCGCCATGCCGCCGCCGATGATGAGGTGCTGTACGCGGCCGACGAGATGTTCAAGCACGGCGAGCTTGGTCGAAACCTTGGCTCCCCCAACGATCGCGGCGACCGGCGTTTCGGGATTGCCGAGGGCTGCATCCAGCGCCTTGAGTTCCGCCTCCATCGAGCGCCCCGCATAGGCCGGGAGGTGATGCGCGATCCCCTCGGTCGACGCGTGGGCGCGGTGCGAGACCGAGAAGGCATCGTTGACGTAGAAATCGCCGTGGGCCGCGATACCCTTGGCGAAATCCGCGTCGTTCGCTTCCTCGCCCGGCCAGAAGCGGGTGTTTTCGAGCAGGCCGATATCGCCTGCGCGCAGGATGCCGACCGATTGCTCGACCACAGGCCCCATGACCTCGGGGATGAACATGATTTCCCTGTCCAGGACTTTCTCGACATCGCCGACGACATAACTGGTCGACATGGTCGAGTGGCGCTGGCCCTTGGGTCGGCCGAAATGGGCAAGCAGCAGGACCTTGGCCCCGCGCCCCGCGAGTTCGAGGATCGTGGGCTTCACCGCCTCGACGCGCGTCACGTCGCTCGCCGAACCTTCCTTCATCGGCAGGTTGAGATCGACCCGGACCAGCGCAACCTGACCGGTGAGATCGTCGGCGAGGTCACCAAGCGTCCTGAAATTGCTCATGTTCACCCCTCCCCGGGCTGGATCAGAGGAACTTCGCCATCACCCCGGCGGTGTCGATCATGCGGTTGGAGAAGCCCCATTCGTTGTCGTACCAGCTGACCACGCGGGCGAGCTTGCCTTCCATCACGCTGGTTTCAAGGCTGTCGACGGTCGAGCTTGCCGGGTAGTGGTTGAAGTCCGAGGAGACGAGCGGTTGGTCCGTGTAGTCGAGCACGCCCTTCATGGCACCCTCGGCCGCTGCCTTGAGCGCTTCGTTCAGCTCTTCCTTCGTCGTGTCGCGGCCCGGCACGAAAACGAGGTCGACGAGGCTGACATTGGGCGTCGGCACGCGAACGCTCGATCCGTCGAGCTTGCCGTTGAGTTCCGGCAGGACGAGCCCCACCGCACGCGCAGCGCCGGTGGTGGTCGGGATCATGTTCGCAGCACCCGCGCGGGCGCGGCGCAGGTCCTTGTGGATCTGGTCGAGCATCCGCTGGTCGTTGGTGTAGGAATGGATCGTCGTCATGAAACCGCGAGTGATGCCGACGGTGTCGTTGAGCACCTTGGCTACAGGCGCGAGGCAGTTGGTGGTGCAGCTCGCGTTCGAGACGATGTCGTCCTCGGCCGTCAGGCTTTCGTGGTTGACGCCGAACACGATGGTCTTGGAGACGCCGCTTGCCGGGGCCGAGATCAGGACCTTTTTAGCGCCGGCGGCGATGTGCGGGCGGCTTGCCTCGTCCGACTGGAAGAAGCCGGTGCATTCGAGCACGATGTCGACGCCCATGTCGCCGTGCGGCAGCTTGCCCGGATCGCGCTCGGCAGTGACGGCGATGCGCTTGCCGTTGACGGTGATCGAAGTGTCGTCCGAACTCACCTCGCCGTCGAAGCGCCCATGGACGCTGTCATGGGCGAAGAGAAGCGCATTCGACTTCGCATCGGCAAGATCGTTGATCGAGACGAGATCGAGGTCGTGATCGGTCCGCTCGAGGATCGCGCGCGCCACGAGCCGCCCGATGCGGCCAAAACCGTTGATCGCAACTTTCGTCGCCATATCCTTGAAACTCCTGCTTATCCGTTCAGTTTGTCTTTGATTCTGGAGGCGACCCTTTCGGCTGTGAAACCGAAATGCTCGAACAGGTCCTTGGCCGGGGCGGAGGCGCCGAAGCGATCGAGCCCGATGGCGAGCCCGCGCGGAAAGGCGCGGTTCGAGGTGTAGCGCTCCCACCCGAAGGTGCTCCCCGCCTCGAGGCTGACGATCAGCGCGTCGTCGGGAAGGATCTCTGCGCGGTATTCGTCGGACTGCTCATCGAAGAGTTCGGTCGAGACCATCGAGACGACGTCGACCCCGAGCCCGTCGGCCTCGAGCGCATCGGCCGCATCCATCGCAAGCGCGACTTCCGAGCCACTCGCGAGGATCACCACCTTGCGGAAATTCGTCGCTTCGCGCACCCGGTAGCCGCCGCGCGCGCAGGGGTTGTCCTCGCGCGCCTCGAGCCGCAGTTGGCGCAGGCCCTGACGCGAAAGGGCGAGCACCGTGGGTCGCCCCTTCTGTTCAAGCGCGACCTGCCAGCACTCCGCCGTCTCGACCGCATCGGCCGGGCGCATGACGAGCAGGTTCGGGATAGCCCGCAAAGACGCGAGATGTTCGATCGGCTGGTGGGTCGGTCCGTCCTCACCCAGCCCGATGCTGTCATGGGTCATGACGTAGACCACCCGCGCCTGCTGGAGCGCCGACAGTCGGATCGCGCCGCGTGCATAGTCAGTGAAGACGAGGAAGGTTCCGCCGTAGGGGATGACGCCGCCATGCAGGGCCATGCCGTTCATCGCCGCGGCCATGCCGAATTCGCGGATGCCGTAATAGATATAACGGCCCGAATAATCGTCGGCGGTGAAAGGCTTGATGTCGCCTGCCTTGGTGTTGTTCGAACCGGTCAAGTCCGCACTGCCGCCGATCATTTCGGGGACGGCCGGATTGAGCGCGGCGAGCGCCATTTCGCTCGCCTTGCGGGTGGCTACGCCCTGCGGATCGGCGATGAGCTTGGCAATGTGCTGGCCGAGCGAGTCGGTCTCCGGGAGCTCGCCCGCCATGCGGCGTTCAAACTCGGCCTTGTGCGCGCTCTCGTGGAGGCGAAGCTCCCAGTCGCCGAGCTCGGTCCGACCCCGCTCTGCGGTCGATCCCCAGTCTTCGAGGACATCATCGGGGATGACGAAGGGCTCGTATTCCCAGCCCAGCGTTTCGCGAGTGGCCGCGACTTCTTCGACCCCCAGCGGCGCACCGTGGGTCGCCGCCGTGCCCTGCTTGCCCGGCGACCCCTTGCCGATCACCGTGCGGCAGGCGACGAGCGAGGGCCGGTTCGCCTCCTTCGCTTCACCGATCGCGCGTTCGATGTCGGCAAAATCGTGGCCGTCGCATTCGGTGACGTGCCAGCCCGTCGCCTTGTAGCGCGCCTTGATGTCCTCCGAGGTCGAAAGGTCGGTCGCACCGTCAATGGTGATCCGGTTGTCGTCCCACAGGACGATCAGTTTGCCGAGGTGCAGGTGTCCGGCAAGACCGATCGCTTCGTGGTTGATGCCTTCCATCAGGCAGCCGTCGCCCGCGATCGCCCAAGTCCGATGGTCGACGAGGTCATCGCCGAACACTGCATTCAGATGCCGCTCGGCGATCGCCATGCCGACCGCCATCGCAAGCCCCTGGCCAAGCGGGCCGGTGGTGCACTCGACGCCTTCAAGCAGGAAATTCTCCGGATGCCCGGCGCAGGGGCTGCCGAGCTGGCGGAAATTGCGGATGTCCTCCATCGTCGGGCGGGCATAGCCGGTCAAATGGAGCAGCGAGTAGATCAGCATCGAGCCGTGGCCTGCCGACAGCACGAAGCGGTCGCGGTCGGGCCAGTCGGGCCGGGCGGGGTCGAACTTGACGTGGGAGTCGAACAGGACGGTGGCGACATCGGCCATGCCCATCGGCATCCCGGGATGGCCCGAATTGGCGGCCTGCACCGCGTCCATCGAAAGCGCGCGAATGGCGTTCGCCATGCGTTGGAGCCTGGCAGTGTCTTTCGTCATCGCGGGATGTGCCTCCTGATGGCTCCGCTGGGTGGGGATACTCAGGCGAGCCCTTCGCCCTTGTCGCCCGCCCCGAACCATGCCGGGCCGGGCGATTCGATCCCCTCTCGTGATCGCGCGCTGCCATTGCCGAGCCTTCCTGCAAGGTCAAGCGCGCGGGATGCGCCCGCCTGCGAACGGCCCTGTACGAGCGACCGGAGCGATGTCGGACCAACGGCTCGCGGCCGGCCCCGCGAAGACTTATCAACAGCCGCCCCCAAGGCTTTGCGCGCCTTCGCCTTTCTTGCTACCTCGCAAGTCCATGGCGACGGCCCGGATGGAACAGGCGATCGCGCGCATCGAGGCCGCGTTGACGCGGCTGGAGAGCGCACGCCCTCCGGGCAGGTCGGGCGAACCGGAAATGGAGAACTCCCCGCGCGTCCTCGCGCTCGTCGACAGACACGAAAAGCTGCGCGAGGAAGTCGCCGAGACGCTGCGCGATCTTGATGCGCTGATCGCGGAGATCGAGCCGTGACCCGCCGCCGCGCGAGGGCGCGATGAGCACCGTCACTCTCACCATCGGCCCGCGCAGTTACCAGGTCGCCTGCGCGCCGGGCGAGGAGGCGGCGGTAGAACGCCTCGGCGCGATCGTGGCAGAGAAGTACGCCGCTCTCGGCGCGGCACGCGGGCCGTTGGAGGCGCAGAATATGCTGTTCGCCGCGCTGTTCATGGCCGACGAACTGGCCGAGGCGCGCGAGAAGGCAGCCAAGGCTGAACATCAGCAGGAGCGTATCGGCGGCACGCGCGAGGCGCTTGAGGCGGAGATCGAAACCCTGCGCAGGTCCGAGGCGCGCGCACGTGCCGAGATCCGAGAGCTCAAGGCCGAACTCGCCACGCTGCGCGAGGCGGCAAACCACCAGCACGACCTGTTCGGAACGCCCGCATCGGACGAGGCGGACCGCGTCGCCGCACTTCTCGAAACACTGGCCGAGCGTCTCGAACAGGCCGCCGACAGGTTCGCCGGGCCGCCTGCGGATTCTCTTGAAGCGGACACCGCCGGAGCCTAGATACGCCCTCGGCGGGACTGCCCGGCACGAGCCGATCGAATATCCCTGAGGCTATAAGCAATCCTAGGGAGCTGTCCCTGCCTGGGTCCACCGGTTCGTCCGGGGGGCTCGGGTATACGGCGCCCACCTGACGTTGAGGCGTCAGAGGATTTCCCGGCAACGACCCATGGTGGTTCCGTCACGTTCTTTGTTGCCCTACCGCTTCGCTGCTTGAGGGCGTGGTCGGTTATCGTTGCCCTACCGCTTCGCTGCTTGAGGGCGCAGTTGGTTTTGGTTTCCTCGCTAACGCGCCCTGAAGGGCGCGTCGCTGCGGGCGGGCGGTCGCCCTTGCGGCCCTTTGGGCCGTTCATCGCGCCCATTCATTGTTATTAGGAGCGGGCAAGTCTTCGCCGTGTCGAACAAGTCCGAACTTCGCGAACAACTCAGGGCCCTGCGCCGGGTTCATGTCGAGGCGCAGCCCGATCGCATTCGCGCGCTCCTGTTCCACCGTCCGCCCGCGCCCATCGTCGCTATGATCGAGCCCGGTGCCGTGATCGGCCTTTACCATGCGAGCCGCTACGAGGCCCCGGCCAGCGCTTATGCAGGCTTTTTCGCAGAGCAGGGGCACGTCGTCGCCCTGCCCCACTTTGGCGCGCGCGATGCGGCAATGACGTTTCGCGCGCACACCGACCCGTTCGGCGCGAGCGACCTCGCGCCCGGCCCTTTCGGCCTGCTCCAGCCCGCCGGCGAGCCCGAGGAACTGGTCCCCGACGTGCTGTTCGTGCCGCTGGTGGGCTTTACGGAGACCTGCGAGCGGCTCGGCCAGGGCGGCGGGCATTACGACCGCTGGCTTGCGGAACATCCAGGGCGGCTGACGATTGGGCTCGCATGGGACGCGCAGCTGATCGAGCCGGCCTCGGCCCTGCCGCTGGAGCCGCATGACCACCGGCTGGATGCGGTCGTGACGCCGACCCGGATCTACCGACCCTGAAGCGATGATGTCGAGACGATGAGCAACCCCATGCGCGAGACCCCGACCTGGCGGATCCCCTTCGGGATCATCACCCTTTTCCTTGCGATCATGGTCTATGCCATCGCGATTGCGCGCTATGCGCCCGACCTGATCGGCGGTTGGCCCGGTTGGGCGCAGACCATCGCCTACCTCTTGCTGGGGGTGATCTGGTTGCTGCCCTTGAAGCGATTCCTGATCTGGATGGAAACCGGTCGCTGGGGCGCGCCGGAGCCGTTGCCCGACCCCGACGACGAAACGCGCTGACCCCGCTGGGGACCGCGCCGACTTCACCGATGATGGGGAAAGTGGCGCGAGTGACGGGACTCGAACCCGCGACCTCCGGCGTGACAGGCCGGCGCTCTAACCAACTGAGCTACACCCGCGCATTGGGTTGTTTCCGCCCCGCGGCAGATCCGCTGCCGGTGGAGGAGCAGCGCCATTAGGCCCGGCGCGGAAGGCTGTCAACGCTCTCCGGCAAGGGCCAGGCGCTTTTTTTCGCCTCAGTCCCGGAGCAGCAGGACCGGGGTTTCGACAAGGCGTTTGACCTCCTGGATGAAGCTCGCCGCATCATATCCGTCGACCACCCGGTGATCGCATGAAATCGAGATATTCATGAGCTTGCGCTTTGCGATTCTTTCGCCGCCCTGATCGTCGGGGACGAACATGGGACGCTCGACGATGCGGTTGGGGCCTATGATCGCGACTTCGGGGCGATTGATGACCGGCGTGGTCGCAACGCCGCCAAGTGGACCGAGCGATGTCACGGTGACGGTCGAGCCCGAAAGCTCCTCCGATGTCGCTTTGCCGCTTCGCGCCGCATCGGCGAGACGCGCGATCTCGCTGGCGAGTTGCCACAGGTTGCGCGCCTGCGCGTCGCGGATGACGGGGACCATCAGGCCATTATCGGTCTGTGTCGCCATTCCCATGTGAACCGATCCATGGCGCGTCACAACACCCGCCTCGTCGTCGTAGCGCGCATTGATCATCGGGTATTGCGGAATCACCTTGCAGAAGGCGGTGATGAGCAGCGGCAGCAAGGTCAGCTTGGGCCGGCTGCCGCGATTGGCGTTGAGATCTGCGCGCATTTTCTCGAGCGCGGTGACGTCGCATTCCTCGACATAGGTGAAATGCGGGATGTTGCGCTTGGCCGCGGCCATGTTCTGCGCGATCCGCTTGCGCAGGCCGATGACCTTGATCTCCTCGTCGGCACGGGCCGTGCCCGCCGGGGAGAAACCGCCGCCCGAATTATACGCGAGAAACTGGTCGAGATCGCCGTGGCGCACACGCCCGTCTTCGGCCGGTTTCACTTCGGAAAGGTCGATACCGAGATCTTTCGCCCGCTTGCGCACGGCAGGGCTGGCGAGGACCTTGCGCGATGTCACCGGTTCGCGAGACGGCGTCGGCGCAGGCGCGGGAGCAGCGGAAGGCTTGGGCTCCGGTTCGGGAGCGGGTTCGGGTTCGGGTTCAGGCTCCGGTTCGGGGGCGGGAGCGGGAGCGGGAGCGGGAGCGGGAGCGGGAGCGGGAGCAGGCTCCGCTTCATCTTCCTCGACGTCGTCCGGCACCTCGCCCTCGACCTCGATCACCAGCAGCATCGCGCCGACCGCGATCGTGTCGCCGATCTCGCCCGCCACTTCGAGCACCTTGCCCGCGACGGGGCTCTCGATGTCGATAGTCGCCTTGTCGGTCATCACGTCGACGAGGTGCTGGTCCTCCTCGACGTCATCGCCGACCTTGACGTGCCATTCGACGATCTCCGCCTCTGCGACGCCCTCGCCCACATCGGGCATATTGAAAGTGAACTTCGCCATTGCGTCAGTCCTTCAGGATCTTGTCGATGGCCTCGCCGATGCGGACGGGGCCGGGGAAATAGGCCCATTCGAGGCTGTGGGGATAGGGCGTGTCGAAGCCGGTCACGCGCTCGACCGGGGCTTCGAGGTGGTAGAAGCACCGCTCCGTGACGAGCGCCGACAGCTCCGCGCCAAAGCCGGAGGTGCGCGTCGCCTCGTGGACGATCAGGCATTTCCCCGTCTTCTTCACAGAGTTTTCCACAGCCTCGATGTCGAGCGGAACGAGGGTGCGCAGGTCGAGGATGTCGGCATCGACGCCCTTCTCCTTCGCCACCGCCTCGGCCACGTGGACCATCGTGCCATAGGCGAGGATCGTTAGCTCATCGCCCTCGGCCACGTGCCGCGCCTGCCCGAGCGGGATGCGGTAATAACCTTCGGGAACCGCGCTCTGCGGGTGCTTCTTCCACGGTTCGACCGGGCGGTCGTAGAAACCGGAGAACGGCCCATTGTAGATGCGCTTGGGCTCGAAGAAGATGACCGGGTCATTGTCCTCGATCGCCGCGATCAGAAGGCCCTTCGCGTCGTAGGGCGTGGAGGGGATCACGGTCTTGAGGCCCGAGACATGGGTGAACAGGCTTTCGGGCGACTGCGAATGGGTCTGCCCGCCGAAAATCCCCCCGCCGAAAGGCGAGCGCACCGTCATCGGGGCGATGTATTCGGCGGCCGAACGATAACGCAGCCGCGCGGCCTCGCTGATAAGCTGGTCGAGGCCGGGGTAGATGTAGTCGGCGAACTGGATTTCGGGAACGGGACGAAGGCCATAGGCGCCCATCCCCACCGCGACGCCGATGATGCCGCATTCGGAGATCGGCGTGTCGAACACCCGCGTCTTGCCGTGCTTTTCCTGCAGCCCAGCGGTGCAGCGGAACACCCCGCCGAAATAGCCGACGTCCTCGCCCATCACGATCACGTCCGGGTCGCGTTCGAGCATGATGTCGAGCGCCTCGTTGATTGCCTCGATCATGTTGATCCGGCGTTCAGCGGTTTCCTCCGCCGCTTCCTTCGTTTCGGCGCTCATCGGTTGGGCCCCTTTTCGCCGAATTTCTTGATGCGTTCACGGGTCGCCTGTTCGGCCTGTTCCTTGAGATGCCAAGGCAGTTCCTCGAACACGTCCTCGAACATGGTGCGGAAGGGCTGGTGGAGGCCGTGACCGAGGATGCCGTTCTTCTCGGCCTCTTTGGTGGTCTCCTTGACTTCTTCCGCGCATTCCCTGTCCATTGCGGCGTGGCGCTCCTCGTCCCACTCGCCGATCTCGATGAGGTGGTCCTTCAAGCGCTTGACGGGATCGCCCAGCGGCCATTCCTCGCGTTCCTGCGCGCTGCGATAGCCGGAGGGGTCATCGGAAGTGGAATGGCCTTCCGCGCGATAGGTGAAATATTCGATCAGGGTCGGCCCCTTGTTCGCCCGTGCGCGGTTCGCCGCCCACAGCTGGCTCGCATAGCAGGCGAGCGCATCGTTCCCGTCGACTCTCAGGCCCGCAAGGCCATAGCCCAGCGCGCGCGCGGCGAAGGTCGTGCGCTCCGCCCCGGCGAAACCGGAAAAGCTCGAGATCGCCCACTGGTTGTTGATGACGTTGAGGATAACCGGTGCATTATAGACCGTCGCGAATGTGCACGCGCTGTGGAAATCGCCTTCCGCGGTCGAACCTTCGCCCACCCAGGTCGCCGCGATCCGGCTGTCGCCGCGAATCGCGCTGGCCATCGCCCAGCCGACCGCCTGCGGGGTCTGGGTCGCAAGGTTGCCCGAGATGCTGAAGAAGGAGTGCTCGCGGCTCGAATACATGATCGGCAGCTGGCGGCCCTTCAGCTTGTCGCCCTTGTTCGAGTAGATCTGGTTGATCATCTCGATAAGGGGATAGCCGCGCGCGATGAGGACACCCTGCTGGCGGTAGGACGGGAACACCATGTCGTCGCTCGCGAGCGCCATCGAGGTCGCGATGCTGGTCGCCTCCTCGCCCGTGCACTTCATGTAGAAGCTGGTTTTGCCCTGCCGCTGGCCGCGGAACATCCGCTCGTCGAAAGCACGCGTCATCGCCATATGCCGCAACATGGTGCGCAAGGTGTCGGGATCGAGCTTCGGATCCCACGGCCCGTGCGCCTTGTTGTCTTCGCCCAGCACTCGCACCAGGCCATAGGCAAGATCGGTCATCTCGGAAGGATGCGCGCCCTCGTCCGGGCGCGGCTGCTTGCCCGGTTCGCCGATATCAAGGTCGGAGAAATCGACCGGGTCGCCGGGACGCGATTTCGGCTCAGGCACGTGCAGCGCGAGCGCGGGGCGGTTGTCCCCGCCCCGGGGCGGTTTGTCGGCCGGCTCGGCCATAGAGGCGCTCTCCCAAAAGAGTGAAGCGGACCGCCGCCAAGGGGCAGCGATCATTGCTTGCGCGTGAATTTTTATTTCAGCGCCGTGAAGCGGTCAAGCGCGGCGGGCCTTGGCGGCCTAGACCGCAACAGGAGCCTTGATCGGCGGCTGCGGGGCGTAATCATGGACCACGAAATCCTCGATTTCATAGTCGAATATTGTCGCCGGCCGTCGGACGATCTCCAGCCTCGGATGCCCCTCGGGCCGACGCGCGAGCTGTTCTTCGACCAGCCCGGCATGGTTGAGATAGAGATGGACGTCCCCGCCCATCCAGACAAGCTCGCCCGGCTCCATGGCGACCTGCTGTGCGATCATCCGGGTGAGCAGAGCCGCCGACCACAGGTTGAAAGGCAGGCCGAGCGCGACATCGCAGCTTCGCTGGTAGAGGATGCAGTTGAGCCGCGCTGCCTGGCCTTCGCCTGCGACATGGAACTGGTAGGTCTTGTGACAGGGCGGCAGAGCCATACGATCGAGTTCAGCAACGTTCCAACCCTCGATGATGTGGCGCCGGCTCGCGGGATTGCTGCGCAGGCTCTCGATCACCTCTGCGACCTGGTTGATGCCGGGGCCCTTTTCGTAAAGCCCGTCCTTGCGGTAGCGGAACGTCGGCCAGTCGACCCACTGCTTGCCATAAACCGGGCCGAGGTCGCCCCAGCGCTCGGCGAAGGCTTCGTCCGCTGCGATCCGTTCGACAAAAGCCTCGAGCGAAATGTCGTCCTTCGTCTCGCGCACATAGCGCGCGTGCGGCCACTCGTTCCAGATCTTCACGCCCTGCAGGACAAGCGGGCGGATATTCGTGTCGCCGGTGAGGAACCAGAGCATCTCGCGCGTCGCGGTCTTCCAGTAGACCCGCTTGGTCGTAAGGAGCGGCATCGCACCGCCCGCAAGGCCGAAGCGCAACTGCGCCCCGCAGATCGAGCGCGTGCCGACACCGGTGCGATCGACCCGCTCGCTCCCCCGCTCCCAGATCTGGCGCATCAGGGCGAGATATTGCTCTTCGTAATGGACCGGGGAATCGGTGGGCGCAGCGCTTTCCATGGCGAATTTCCATAGCGGCCAATTGCCCGCTTGCCACCCCGCGCTGCGCCACCTATAGGGCGCGCCTTGCCTCGACCCGCGGGTAAGCGAATCCGCGGGACCGACACGGTCGGGGAGTAGCTCAGCCTGGTAGAGCACTGTCTTCGGGAGGCAGGGGCCGGAGGTTCGAATCCTCTCTCCCCGACCAATTACTTTATTGATAGATCACCATCAGTTTTGCACACGCCCAAGGGAACGCAGCAAGTTCTTGATCGATGAACGCGAGACTTACTGGTTTAATTCACAACAATATTACGCGACAACCTCTTATCTCTCGAATGACGCGAAATTCGGGAGGTAGCGATAGAACTTGGCGTACCTACTAGCCTCTCTCAATGGAATAGGAGATGCATCCAAGGCACCGTCCCCCGAGATCGGCAATTGTTTATCGAGATGGCGCATCTCATGTGGCGTTACCAATGGCATATGGATACGCAAGGCATCATCGCCATCGCGATAGAACTCTAACTCCCGGAATCCCGCCCCATCGAAGAGCGCTGCTTGTCCTTGATCCACGAAGACTCCGCCGACGGTCGTCATCTTCGCGCCATCCTTGTATTCAAACGCTAATGTCTGACGGAACTCTATCTTTTGACCATTGGGCCGGGTCGCATTCGCAACCCTGAGACCTTCCTCAATCTCAGCCAACAACATCTGACGCGAGGTGAGCGAAAGTCGCCATCCTCGTAAATCGGCCTGCCCCAAATCTTCGCGTGTTCGACCTTCTCCAAAATAATTTGAGAAGTTTTCCTTCGTCTGGACATGGATAGCATTCTGTGCGTCGCGCTTGTCGAAAATTTTCTCTGTCTGTACTGAGATTACAAAAGCCGTGCCGGATTGAGCGCGAGTAGCCACGGTGCGCACATCCTCCAGTATGCTCACACTCAACGGATCATCGTAATCAAGCCAGACAATTGACCGAATGCTCCAATCAAGTGATGGAAGAACGTCGCTAGCTTCTCCCATCATCAAATTGATACCTCGCAGCGGATTATTGAACTCGAATCGCGCTTGGTGATCCAGCTCGCATTCAATCGAAACGATGTTTGAAATGCCGAGTGACCGATGAAAGAGCACGCAGTCCGAGAACCAAATCGAGCCAAAACCCACGTAACGATAGCTCTCTAACGATCCAAAGACGCGCAAACGCGCGAAAAAATCGCAAAGCATCTTCCTTTCGGCAAATTTCGCGGGCCTAATCGAATAATCGATAATCTCGTAGCTCGCCATCACTCTTCCTCGCCTTGCTCAGACAAGATCATATCGAAGGTCGTTTCACCGACTGCTTTGGCAGAATTTACTCCCAGAGCATCCATAAGCAGGCGAATCTTATCGACCTCCCTAGAATATTGGATTCTGGTCATTTTCGGCCCCGAGCCTTCGGGCCTATATTATAGGAGAAAGATCTTGCCCCCCGAATATTTTCGACTTCTTGCGGGCTGGCTTCTTTCGAGAGAGCCGCCAGCGTGGGTGAATTCTTACCGTACTCGTCAACCTCTTCGTCCAGCTTATTCAAGAATTTTATGATCGTTCGGGTATGATCAAGCATCTTGGGAAAAACAGATTGCCAGATTCCAGATGTCTCATCGAGGCCAGTCTTAGTCGTATTCCAAGGGAGTTTTTGCGAGGAACTACAGTCGAAGAAGACGACTCCCCGAAAGCGCGCATACTGGTTGTGAAATTTGGGTATGCCATCCTTTTGTTCAGAAACCGAATTCCAGCCCGTGGCTTCCGAGCGGTCTGCCGAAAGTATCACCCTGCCATTGCATACGACATACCAGCCAGCCTTAGACGGCTGGGATTCCGCGATACCGGCAACAATTCGAACGACGACCGGGGCGTCACTAGATGAATCGTAAGTAACCTCTTCCACTACGGGCGAATATGCTCCGCCGCTAAGGATGCGAAGGTCTGTTTGCGTAAGGTGCTGCCCGTTAAACTCAATCGCCAAACCAGCCGAAATGAATTGACGCTGATGTGCACGGATCGTCTCAGCCAACCCTCTGCAAAAATATTTTGACGAAAATCGATTGCTGATTTCTGGGCGCAGTTTATCGACTAGTATGCGCGTCCCGCATTCGGCATCAGGAAAATCAATTCCTTCTACAAGATCAGCGAAGCTGAATTGCCATTTCTCGTCCCCTTCCCAAGCATCTACATCGATTTCTATAGACCATCTTTCAGATTTCGTTGTTGAATGAACCTCAAAATATCGTCCAAATTTAAACAATGCTCGCTTCATGCCGACACCGAACTGACCGATTGAGTAGTCGGTGGACTTGGCGTTGGCTGGACGACCAAAGCGAAAAGCGTAGTTTATGGCTGTATCCGTATCGAAACCGCCACAATTATCGGTGATCTCCAAACGATCACCATCGATATGGATCTTGACCCACAGGCCATCAAAATTCGGATCGTTACCCGGTCTGAGCCGTTTCGCTCCATCGATACAGTTATCAACAAGATCGAGGATCGCGCGCTCAGTCGGAATGTCGCGCACCAGCATGTCGACAAAGAAGGCCTTTGTCGGCATTGCGTTGATATGTTTCGATGCTGTCGTCATATCCCTCACCTCCAGACGGTTCGCTAGATGCCCTGAGAGCGCCCGTCCAGCATAGTTCTGACAGCCGAAACTCCCAGCTTTTCGAACTTGATCGCGCACAGATAATGCAGTCCCCTACGAAAGCATGCACTTACAAATGATCGACCACGTGGACCCCGTCCGGAGGAGTAAGATTATGGCTAGTGTCGGCCAAAAAGACACAAGGCCTGAAATGATCGTGCGTCGCAATCTGCATAGACTTGGCTTTCGATATCGGCTCCACAGGCGTGATTTGCCGGGCACTCCCGACCTTGTTTTCCCGTCGCGGAAAAAGGTGATATTTGTACACGGGTGCTATTGGCACGGGCATGAATGTCGGTGGGGGAAATTGCCAAAGTCGAACCAAGGTTATTGGCGGGCAAAAATCCGAGCTAATCGCGACCGTGACGATCGCAACGCATCATCGCTAGCGGAAATGGGTTGGGACAGCCTCACCGTTTGGCAGTGCGAACTTCGGGAAGAACGAAAGGCGATCAACAGGATTGTGGAGTATCTGCAGTCTGGCTGCATCTTAGGTGGCAATCAGGCCCAGCTTTGAATAGACAGTTGTTCTCCAATCGTTCATTCCCGGTGCAGCCATGACACGTCCAATCGGTATCGATCTTTTCGCTGGCGCAGGGGGTATGAGTCTCGGTTTCGAGCAGGCCGGTTTCGACATTGCCGCTGCAGTTGAGATAGATCCAGTTCACTGCGCAACTCACCATTTCAATTTCCCCGAATGCGTTGTGATCCCGAAGTCAGTCACGGACGTGACGGGGCATGAGGTTCGCGAGAAAGCCGGTCTTGAAGATCAGCAGATCGATGTGGTTTTTGGCGGGGCGCCCTGCCAAGGGTTCTCTATGATTGGGCAGCGCGCTCTCGACGACCCGCGCAACTCCCTTGTTCGCGACTTCGTTCGCCTAGTTCATGAACTCGACGCTCGCTATTTCGTATTCGAGAATGTCAAAGGGCTGACGGTTGGTAAGCATCGGAGATTTCTAGAGGAAGTAATCGCAGCTTTCGAAAATGGTGGCCAGTATCAAGTGCTTCTAAAAGAGCGTGTGTTGAATGCTGCCAATTATGGTGTGCCGCAAAACCGCCATCGACTTTTCTTAATTGGCGCACGTAAAGACTGTGATCTCCCAGAGTATCCGGCGGAGATCACACATCCGGCGGGCACCTCGAACTGTGGTTCTGCAGAAGGCCCTACGTGTGAGGATGCGCTCGGCGACCTTCCTGATGCAGAAAGATTCGATGAATTATGGAAAACAGACCAAGTCGCGACCAATGCCTGGGGCGAGCCTAGTACTTATGCTGCCGAATTGCGGTGTCAAACAAACGAGGCTTGGCATTTCGGCCATCCAAGGGATTGGAATCCGTCAATCATGACGTCCAGTCTACTCACAGCGCATACCGAAATTTCTCGACGTCGCTTCAATGCTACGGCAGGCGGGTCAGTCGAACCAATTTCGAGATTCTTCAAGCTCGCACCGGACGGCGTTTCAAACACACTCCGCGCCGGGACGGACTCGGCACGGGGTGCGTTCACTAGTCCCCGGCCAATTCACTACAAGTATGCTCGCTGCGTCACCGTCCGCGAAATGGCCCGTTTGCACGGTTATCCAGATTGGTTTCGGTTCCACGAAACAAAATGGCATGGCGCTAGGCAGATCGGGAACTCAGTTCCCCCTCCGCTGGCAAGAGCCGTGGCAAATGAAGTAGTCAGAGCTCTTGGTATCAAGCCCACCCGTCCGACGATCAGTCAGAAGCTCGGAGACGAGGGCCTTCTTCGCATGGATCTCTCGGAAGCTTCGCGACACTGGCAAATCGAGAATCCAATTGGAAAACGCAACCGCAAGAATGGGACGAAGAAACGCAAACAGCAGGAAATCGAGGCGTCAGATGCCTTTGACCGCAGGTTTGAGTTCAATGATTGAATGGCTCGCAACGTCAAGCTGCGTTAGCCCGGAAGCGAAATCTCGCTTTACTGCCTCAAATTCTACTACGTAGAATCCAACTCCCTTAATCGCCCGCAAACCAATCGGCACAGTTACATCCACGTGGCTATTTGCTGCAAAAGACGCTTGGGCCTGATTAATTATCTGGCTCTCGATAAGTGGGTCCTTGGCTTGTTTCGCCTCGCAGGTGACAAGGACTGAAAAAGGATCACTTGCAGTTCCAGCCTTTCCCAAGAACAGTGCGTCAATTTCTGTCTTCCTAAGCTTAATTCCAGATTGCAAATGTGCTAATTCTAGCAGTCCAAAGGCACCCGCTACAGCGAAATGAGTTTCGACGACCCTAAGCTGCACAGCGACCTGAATGTGCCACGTTTCGTCACTCCGTCCCAGCGATTTGGTGACGAGTGGAATGCTAGTTGACTGGATTGGAAACCTAGGCGCGTGAAGATCGACAGCAAACTTTTCAGGAAAAGCCTCAGTCTGACCGGGCGCAAAGGGAATGAACTCAAAACATGCCTCACCGGTGCGCTGAACCGCTGTGAACCTTCTTTTGGCTACCGAAGCAGGCCAATGCTTCGACGCATTCTTGCTCCGCAGTATGTCCTTCAAAAAATTTGCTGGATTATTATCACTTAGCGAAATCCCATGCGTCTTCCGGCACGCTCTGATGGCCTTTCCGACATCGTCAATGGTCATTAGTGTTTTCGTAAGTATATTATTATTCGCATCCCAATATTTGTCGAAAAGATACTCGATGACGACGGTCTTCTGTGATGCCATTTCCTACCTCGAAAGTTCGCCGATTTGCGTCGAAAACACTCATACGACCGTGCAATAGAGATGGATTTTGTCAATCGATTCTGTCGTGCGAACTCGCGAGCATGCGGTTTGAACAGCCTCAACTTGGTAGGATTTCGACAAGGCGAGAGGTAGATCGCTCCGAACGGATACGTCGCGCGATCTCTGCGCAGCCCCCTTCACTAACCCGTCGAAAGGGCCGAGCCTCGCCAACCATTGAATTGCACATCTTGTCAATCAATTCTTGCGGTGACACATTTAAATACAACGCATAAATGGCTCAACCTCACATTGAATAGAAGAGGTTGGAAATGCCGCGTCGTAACTCTGGACCTAAATTGAAGTGGATTGAGGAAAGAAAGACTTTCTACATTGTTTGGCAAGAAGGTGGAAAGACCCGTAAACGTTCCACTGGAACATCAGATGGACGGGAAGCGCATGAAATATATTTAGACTACTGCAACTCGTTGTATGCGATCGGCGACGGAACGCGGCCCGACAAGTTTCCGGTGGCTGACGCGCTTGCCTACTATGCGGAGCATAAGGCCACCCAAGCTATGGACCCTGCACGCATTGCCTATGCGATCGAAGCCCTTCTTCCTTTTTGGGAAGACAAAATGGTCTCGGAGATCAACCAAGGTACGTGCACGCAGTATCTTCAGTACCGTGCGGAGAGAAGAAGGAAGGGCATCTCTAACTCGACCATACGGAGGGAATTGGGCGCGCTCGTTGCTGCACTGAATTTTTGCCACCGCGAAGGGAAGCTTACGCGGGTTGTCCACGTACCGTTGCCAGAAAAAGCACCGCCCAAGGATCGCTGGCTGACACGAAACGAAATGGCAGCCCTTCTTTGGGCATCGCGATGCGGGCATCCTCGCACTCGCGCATACCTTCCGCTCTACATGCTAATCGGAATCTACACCGGAGCGAGGACCGAAGCCATTCTGTCTCTCACGTGGGATCGGGTCGACCTTGAGAGGCGTCGCATAGATTTTCAGATTCCGGGTCGTCGCCGCACGAAAAAACGGCGTCCGACGATTCCGATCCCTGAACGCCTGCTCACGTTCCTGCGTTATGCTTATAGGAGGCGCACAGCCAACGACGGTCCTGTGGTTCACAACAGGGGCAAGCCAATCACCCGCATCATTCGGGGGTTCAAGGCTGCCGCAAAAAGAGCCGACCTACCGGACATCACTCCGCACGTGCTTCGTCACACGATAGCGACATGGATGGCTTTGGATGGTGTGAGCATGTACGAGATTGCCGCCTATCTCGGACAAGACGTAGCTACCACATCACGCATATACTCGCATCACAGCCCTGACTTTTTGAACGATGCGATCCGCTCGCTCGATCGTCGCACGAAGTAGGGAGCGTGGGAAAAATCATGAGAATTCATGTCAGTCCTGAATTGCCCCAACCGACATACAGATTTTCGTCTGTGTACGGTTATGTGTCGGCTAAATACGCCAGTAGCGTCAGGCAACGTCGTTCAACGCCGATTCCGAAAACCTATATGTCTATGAATTAACATCTTTTTTCGGAAGCGCTTTTGGTTCGGGAGGCAGGGGCCGGAGGTTCGAATCCTCTCTCCCCGACCAATTTCGATGCTTGAGCCCCTCAAGACCGGGCAAATCAGCCACTTTCTTCTTCGGGGGATTGGCCTTGATTAGCTCGAGCCGCATCTTCGGCTGACCGTGCTAGGTTACGCCTGCCGCGTTTCCTTCCGAACGGTTGCTTAGAGACCGCCGAGAAGACGCACTCCGACGGCAATTACCAGCAGCGCGGTCAGTCGGCGAATCCAGCGGCCCGGCAGGAAGCGCAGGGCCAGCAAGCTACCCACCTGTCCGCCGACCACCACAGCGACAAGCAGGGGTAAGCCGCCTCCGATCGCCGCGGCGAAGTGGTCGGGCCCGCCCTTGAGGAGTTGCCCGGCAAGGCCGAACAGCGAATTGACGAGGATGAAGAAGCTCGCCGTGGCCGCAATGGCGCGCGCCTCGCGCCAGCGGGCGAGATGAAGCAGCGGAGCGAGGAAGATGCCGCCGCCGATGCCTACGAGCCCGGCGAGATAGCCGAGCGGCGCAGCGATGAGCGGCATAACACGCGCCGCGCGCCTGGGCTCGGCAGCGCGCCCCTCGCTGACCGGCAGCAGCATGGCGAAGCCGGTGAGCACGAGGCTCGCCCCAAGCAGTGTCAGAAAGGTGGTGCGGTCGATTGGGGTCAGCCCGCCTAGGAAGGCTGCGGGCGCGGCAAGCGCAGTGACGAACGCCGCGCCTCGCCATGGCAGAACCTTCGCGCGGGCGAAGCGGACCGTCGAGCCCGCCACGACCACGATATTGCAGGCGAGGACCAGCGGCGGAAGCAGGCGGTAGTCGAGCCCCGACAATGCCAGCAGCGCGGCATAGGTCGACCCGCCGCCGAACCCGACGCTGGCATAAAGCAGCGCAGTCAGCGCAAAGGCGAGGACGAGCACGACCGGAACCGCGCCGATCATCGCTCACCCTCCCCTGTTACCGACCTAGCGCGCTCAGGCGATCTGCCGCGTACCGGCCGCCCCGTGGCAGTGCTTGTACTTATTGCCGCTTCCGCAGGGGCACGGCGCGTTGCGGCTGATGTTGAGGTTGGCGTAAGGATTGTCGCGGTTCGCCCCGCCCGGCGATGCGGCGGCCTGCGGGCTCCCGGCGAGCGAACCGAACAGCTCGGGCCGCTTTTCCGAGCCGTCGTCGTCGTCCGAGTTCTCGAACCCGGTCAGCGGGTCGATATGGCCGGTGAGGAAATCGGGCAGGTCGGGCAGGCTCACCGAAGCGGGCGGCGCGGGACGGAACTCGTTCTTGAACAGGAACTTCGTCACCTCTTCGCGCAGCTTGTCGAGCATCGTCTCGAACAGGCCGAAGGCTTCCTGCTTGTATTCGTTGATCGGCTGTTTCTGAGCGATGCCGCGCATCCAGATGACCTGCCGCAGCGCGTCTAATGTGGCGAGGTGGTCCTTCCAGTGGTGGTCGAGCTGGCGCAGCAGGATTTCCTTTTCCACCCGCCGCCAGTCGGCTTCCTCGAAGCGCGCGATCTTTTCTTCCATCATCGCGTCGGTCTTTTCGCGCAGGCGTTCCTCGATCAGTTCTGGTTCGACCTGTTCTTCCTCGAGCCATTCGTCGATCGGCACCTCGATTCCGAAGACCTCATCGATCCGTTCCTTGAGCCCGGCGATGTCCCATTGTTCGGGATAGGAGCCCGGCGGGCAGGCGCCGAAGACGATCGCGTTGACCGTGTCGTGGCGCATATCGACCACAACATCGTCCACCGCTTCGGCGTCCATGATCTCCGCGCGCTGTTCGTAGATGACCTTGCGCTGGTCGTTCATCACGTCGTCGTACTGGACGACATTCTTGCGCGCATCGTAATTGCGCGCCTCGACCTTTTTCTGCGCGGTCTCAATCGCCTTCGAAAGCCACTTGGACCCGATCGCCTCGCCGTCCTGGAGGTTCGAATTCATCATCTTGGCGAAGAGCGTGTCGGGACCGAAGATGCGCAGCAGGTCGTCTTCGAGGCAGAGGTAGAAGCGTGAAAGGCCGGGGTCGCCCTGCCGCCCGGAGCGCCCGCGCAGCTGGTTGTCGATCCGGCGCGATTCGTGGCGCTCGGTGCCGAGCACGAACAGCCCGCCCGCTTCGAGCACCTTCTGCTTTTCCTCTTCAAGCTCGCGCTTGATCCGCTCGATCTCGGCGTCCTTGGCGGGCCCGTCCTCCATGTGGCCGAGCTCGTCGTTGATGCGAAATTCAAGGTTGCCGCCAAGCTGGATGTCGGTCCCGCGCCCGGCCATGTTGGTTGCGATCGTCACCGCTCCGAGCCGCCCGGCCTGCGCGACGATATGCGCCTCGCGCTCGTGCTGGCGGGCGTTGAGAACCTCGTGTTTGACCCCCTCCTTGTCGAGGAATTGCGAGAGAAGCTCGGATTTC